>NZ_QFPF01000008.1 GCF_003248605.1 Microbacterium sp. | reverse complement strand
CACCGCACCGAACAGCGCGGCCGAGGCCGCTGAAGCGCGCATCGACATCGACCAGGTGACCGACATGCTGCTCGGCACGTGGGCCGACACGCGGCGCGAGGCGCGCGAGATGATCAAGGACCCGGCGTTCTGGCGGGTCGATGACCTCGGCAAGGACGAGCACCGCGAGCGCGTGTTGAGCCAGCTGCACCTTCTGGTCGAGAACGGCGGGGTGCATCGCGCCTTCCCTGTCGAGTACGGCGGAGAGGCGAACAACGGCGCCAACATCGCGGGCTTCGAAGAACTCGTCGCCGCCGACCCCAGCCTGCAGATCAAATCGGGAGTGCAGTGGGGTCTGTTCGGGTCGGCCGTGCTGCAGCTGGGCACGAAAGAGCACCACGATGCCTGGCTGCCCGGCATCATGAGCCTCGAGATCCCCGGCGCCTTCGCCATGACCGAGACGGGCCACGGCTCGGATGTCGCGGCCATCGGCACGACGGCGACCTACGATGCCGCGACCGAGGAGTTCGTCATCCACACCCCCTTCCGCGGGGCGTGGAAGGACTACCTCGGCAACGCAGCCCTCCACGGGATCGCAGCCACCGTGTTCGCGCAGCTGATCACGAACGGCGTCAACCACGGCGTGCACTGCTTCTACGTCCCCCTGCGTGATGAGAGCGGCGCGTTCCTGCCCGGCATCGGCGGCGAGGACGACGGACTCAAGGGCGGTCTGAACGGCATCGACAACGGTCGCCTGCACTTCGACCACGTACGCATCCCCCGCACGAACCTGCTCAACAAGTACGGCGACGTCGCCCCCGACGGCACGTACTCGAGCGCCATCGCAAGCCCCGGCCGCCGATTCTTCACGATGCTCGGCACGCTCGTCCAGGGCCGCGTCTCGCTCGACGGCGCGGCGGCGTGGGCCTCGGCCCTCGGGCTGAAGATCGCGATCACCTACGCCACCCAGCGCCGGCAGTTCGACTCGGGCACGGGCACCGACGAGGTGGTGCTGATGGATTACGGGCGTCATCAGCGGCGTCTGCTGCCCCGCCTCGCGACGACCTACGCCCACATCTTCGCGCACGACGAGTTCCTGCAGAAGTTCGACGCCGTCTTCAGCGGCGCCGCCGACACCGATGCCGACCGCGAGGACCTCGAGACCCTCGCCGCCGCGCTCAAGCCGCTCTCGACGTGGCACGCGCTCGACACGCTGCAGGAGGCCCGCGAGGCGTGCGGCGGCAACGGGTTCCTCTTCGAGAACCGTCTGGTCGGCCTGCGCGCCGACCTCGACGTCTACGTCACGTTCGAGGGCGACAACAACGTGCTGCTCCAGCTCGTGGGCAAGCGGCTGCTCAGCGACTACGCCAAGCAGTTCACCGGCAAGGATGCCAAGGCGCTCGCCGCCTTCGCGGTCGGCCAGACCGCCGGCAAGGTGTTCCACGGCGCGGGGCTGCGTCAGCTCGGTCAGACGGTGGGCGACCTCGGCCAGGTCGCGCGGTCGGTCGAGCGGGGCCTGCGCGCCGACCAGCAGCAGGAGCTGCTCACCGGTCGCGTGCAGCAGATGATCGCCGACGTCGCGGGGCGTCTGCGGCCGGCCGCGAAGCTGCCGAAGGAGGATGCCGCCGAGCTGTTCAACGCCAATCAGTCGGAGCTCATCGAGGCGGCGCGAGCGCACGGCGAACTGCTGCAGTGGGAGGCGTTCACGGATGCTGTCGCCCGCACGAGCGACGAGGGCACCCGGCACGTGCTGACCTGGCTGCGGGACCTGTTCGGGTTGACGCTGATCGAGAAGCACCTGGCGTGGTACCTCATCAACGGGCGCCTCTCCACCCAGCGGGCGGCCGCGGTCTCGAGCTACATCGATCGCCTGTGCGCGCGACTGCGTCCGCACGCGCTCGATCTGGTCGATGCGTTCGGCTATGCGCCCGAACACGTGCGGGCGCCGATCGCGTCCGGGACGGAGAAGGCGCGGCAGGACGAGGCGCGCGAATACGTCGCCGCCCTGGAGGCATCGGGTGAGGCCCCCGTGCCGGAGAAGGTCGCGCGCGCGAGGCGGTGAGATTCCTCGCGGTATCACGCGCCGCGCCCCGCGGCGCGTGATACCGCATCGGGCGCTCGCCGCGCAACGCCCTCGCGTCAGCGGGGCATCCCGCGTAGCTTCATGGGTTGGCACGGCCCAGAAGGCCGCCCCGACCAAGGAAGCAGGAATGTCATGAGTATCGGTTTCGGAATCTTCCTCTTCGCGATCGGCGCGATCTGCGCGTTCGCGCTCAACCTCGATCTCGGCTGGATCGACATCACGACCGTCGGCTACATCCTCATGGGCGCGGGCGCCATCGTGACGTTGATCGGCATCGCACTGCTCGCGCGCCGCCGCAGCGCCTCGTCGACCACGCGCACGCAGGTCGACCCGGCCTCGGGCACGCGTGTCACGCAGCACGAGTCTTCGGCACCGGACGACCCGCGGGTCTGACGCTCCGGGTCCGACGCTCCGGCGCTCTGCCCGATCCCGAGGACAGCGGATGTCCGCGGGATCGGGCACACTGGTGCCCGGCAGAGAGGGGCATCACATGCCGGAGGAGCAGGCCGCAGCATCCATCGCCGACGTGCACGGGGTGATCCGCGTCGTGGGGGCGCGCGAGAACAACCTCAAGGACGTCTCGCTCGAGATCCCCAAGCGGCGCCTGACCGTCTTCACGGGCGTCAGCGGATCGGGCAAGTCCTCGCTCGTGTTCGGCACGATCGCCGCCGAATCCCAGCGGCTGATCAACGAGACCTACCCCACGTTCGTGCAGCAGTTCATGGCGCAGCTGCAGCGCCCCGAGGTCGATGCGCTCGAGAATCTCAGCGCCACCATCCGGGTCGACCAGGAGCGCATGGGCGCGAATGCGCGCTCGACCGTGGGAACCGCGACGGATGTGCACGCCATGCTGCGGGTGCTGTTCAGCCGCCTGGGCCAGCCGCACGTCGGGTCGCCGCAGGCGTTCTCCTTCAACGTGCCCTCGATCAAGGGCGCGGGCGCGGTGACGATCCAGACCGGGACGAAGAAGGGCACGAAGGAGCGCCGGGCGTTCGAGATCACCGGCGGCATGTGCCCCGAGTGCGAGGGTCTCGGCGAGGCGAGCGACATCGACCTCGACGAACTGTTCGACAAGACCCGCTCGCTCGCCGAGGGCGCGATCACGATCCCCGGCTACAGCGTCGACGGGTGGATGGTGAAGGGATTCACCGAGTCCGGCTTCGTCGACGCCCACAAGCCGATCCAGGACTACACCGAGACCGAGCGCGCCGACTTCCTCTACAAGGAGCCGACCAAGGTCAAGATCGGCGGCATCAACATGACCTACGAGGGCCTCGTGCCCAAGGTCACCAAGAGCATGCTGCAGAAGGATCGCGACGCGCTGCAGCCGCACATCCGCGCCTTCGTCGAGCGCGCCGTGAAGTTCCTCCCGTGCCCGGCGTGCGAGGGCACCCGCCTGAACGAGGGCGCGCGCTCGTCCCGCATCAAGGGCGTCAACATCGCCGACGCCGCCGCGATGCAGATCAGCGACCTCGCCGCGTGGGTGCGCAGCATCGACGACGCGCAGGTCGGGCCGCTGATCGAGGGGCTCGCCGCCACGCTCGAATCCTTCGTCGAGGTGGGACTGGGCTACCTCTCGCTCGACCGATCCAGCGGCACGCTGTCGGGCGGTGAGGCGCAGCGCACGAAGATGATCCGGCATCTGGGTTCGAGCCTGACCGACATCACGTACGTCTTCGACGAGCCGACGGCGGGTCTGCACCCGCACGACATCCAGCGCATGAACGCGCTGCTGCAGCAGCTGCGCGACAAGGGCAACACGGTGCTCGTCGTCGAGCACAAGCCCGAGGTCATCGAGATCGCCGACCACGTCGTCGATCTGGGGCCGGGGGCCGGGCGTCACGGGGGCGAGATCCAGTACGAGGGCGATGTCGCGGGGCTGCGGGCATCGGGCACCCTCACAGGGCGGCATCTCGATCACCGGGCGCGGCTGAAGACCTCGTCACGCGCGGCCCGCGGGGCGCTCGAGGTGCGCGGGGCGTCGCAGCACAACCTCGTCGGCGTCGACGTCGACATCCCCCTGGGCGTGCTCACGGTGGTCACCGGCGTCGCCGGGTCGGGCAAGTCCTCGCTCATCCACGGCAACGTCCCCGCGTTCGACGATGTCGTCGTCGTCGATCAGGCGCCGATCAAGGGGTCGCGGCGATCGAGCCCCGCCACTTACACCGGCATCCTCGATGCCGTGCGTACCGCCTTCGCGAAGGCCAACGGCGTGAAGCCGGCGCTCTTCAGCGCCAACTCGGCGGGGGCCTGCATCGCCTGCAAGGGCCTCGGCGTGATCGTCACCGAACTCGGTTTCCAGTCCACCGTCGAGACGCTCTGCGAGCTCTGCGAGGGCACGGGCTTCAGCGACGAGGTGCTCGAGTACACCCTCGAGGGCAAGAACATCGCCGAGGTGCTGGCGATGTCGGCGGTCGAGGCGGCCGAGTTCTTCCCGTCGGGTCCCGCACACACCACCCTCGCCCGCATGATCGATGTGGGCCTCGGCTACATCACACTCGGCCAGGCCCTCAACACCCTCTCGGGCGGCGAGCGTCAGCGGCTCAAGCTCGCGATCAGCATGGCGAAGAAGGGCGCGATCTACGTGCTCGACGAGCCGACGACGGGCCTGCACCTCGCCGACGTCGACAACCTGCTCGGACTGCTCGACAGGTTGGTGGATGCCGGCAACTCGGTCATCGTGATCGAGCATCACCAGGCGGTCATGGCGCACGCCGACTGGATCATCGACCTCGGCCCGGGGGCGGGTCACGACGGCGGCCGGGTCGTGTTCGAGGGCACGCCCGAGCGGCTCGTCGAGACCGCCGAGACGCTCACCGCCCGCCACCTGCGGGACTACGTCCGATCCGGGGTGTGACCGGGTACCCGGGTACTCACACCCGTCGGGCGCGGCCGAGACCCCGGGTTAGGCTGTTCGACGGATAACGCCCCGCCGCGCTCGCGCGGATGCGGGTGGCGCCGCCCGCCGGCGCCGAGAGCTTTGAGAACACGAGAGCGCGCCCCGGGGGGAGGTCGAACTTTCGCATGAGATCCTTCGCGTGGATTCGTGCGCGCCGCAAGGCGCTCGCCGGGGCGAGCGTGGTCACCGCGTCAGCGGTGGTGATCACCACGCTCGCGTTCGTGTACGAGGGGCTCCCCACCACCGAGGTCGATCTGCACGACGGCGGCGTGTGGATCACGAAGTCCTCGAGCCTGCTCGTCGGTCACTTCAACCACGAATCGCGTGTCCTCGACGGCGGCCTGCGCACGACCAGCGACGACTACGACATCCTCCAAGCGGGCACCACGGTGCTCGTCGTCGACTCGGCCGGGTCGACCCTCAGCACGGTCGACCCGGCGCGTGTCGTGCTCGACGAGGGCAGCGAACTGCCCGCGGGCGGCGGCGTCGCACTCGGCGGCGAGACCGTCGCGGTCGTCGATCCCGCGTCGGGCGCGCTCTGGGCGATGCCCGCCGACGCCGTGGGCGGATTCCAGCCGCAGGGCGTCGAACCCCTCGTCGAACTCGGCGAGGGCGCGCGAGCGGTCGTCGGGCTGGACGGCGTCGTGCACGCCGTCTCGCCGCGGGACGGCGAGATCGTGAGCATCGCGCCCGACGAGGGCGGGGAGATGGCCGAGCCCGTGCGGCACGCCGTCGAGGGCCTGGAGGCAGCATCCACCGCCGCCTCGATCACCGCGGTCGGCGACCGGGCATACGTACTCGACCCGGAGACCGGCGTGCTCTCGGGCACCGACGGCACGCGGGTCGACGTCGAGGACGCCGACGCCGCCGTGCTGCAGCAGCCCTCGGTGGCCTCAGACGCGGTGACGCTGTCGACGGTGTCGCACCTCGTGCAGGTGCCGACCGACGGCTCGGAGCCGGTGCGCCGCTCGAGCGGGGCGCAGGGCCTGCCCGCGGCGCCGGTGTTCCTGGGCGGGTGCACCTATGCCGCGTGGTCGGGGTCGGCGCTCTTCATCCGCGACTGCCCGGGAGAGCTCGACGATCTCGAGACGGGCATCGAGGGAGCGGATGAGACGTCGGTGCTGCAGTTCCGCGTCAATCGCGACGTCGTCGTGCTCAACGACGTCGTCGGGGGCGCGGCGTGGATGGCGAGTGATTCGATGCAGCGCGTCGACAACTGGAACGACGTCACCCCGCCCGAGTCCGAGAGCGAGGAGGAGGACGAGCAGACCACGGAGGAGACGGTCGAGACGACCCTTCCCGAGCGCACGGAGCAGAACACGCCGCCGATCGCGGTCGACGACGACTTCGGGGTGCGTCCGGGGCGCACGACCGTGCTTCCGGTGCTCGACAACGACAGCGACGCCGACGGTGACGTGCTCGTGGCCTCAGCCCTCGACGGCGGGCCGTCCATGGGCGTCATCCAGCAGATCCACAACGGCGGTGCGCTGCAGATCGCCGTCCCCGAGGGGGCGACGGGGTCGGAGACGTTCCGCTACGGCGCCGAGGACGGCCGAGGAGGCGAGGCGGAGGCCGCGGTCACCCTCACCGTTCACGATTGGGACGTCAACGCCGCGCCGGTGCAGAAGCGCGTCACGGCGGTCACCGTCGAATCGGGCGGCGTGGTGTCGTACAACGTGCTGCCCGATTGGATCGACCCCGACGGCGACGACGTCTTCCTCAAGCAGGTCACCCCGACCCCCGGCGACGAGGCCGACTTCACGTCGGACGGTCAGATCACCTACCGCGCGATCGGGGGCGTGCAGGGTCGCGTCGACGTGCCGATCGTCGTGTCGGACGGCACCGAGGACGCCGCCGGTGTGTTGCGCCTCGACGTGCGTCCGCTCGGATCGACGACCCCCGTCACGAACGCCGACCACGTCGTCGTGCGTGCCGGGCAGACGGTCACCGTCGCCCCGCTGACGAACGACACCAGCTCCGGCCGTGAGCCCCTGCGCCTGACCCGCGTCGACGAGCTCGACGGCGCGACCATCGTGCCGGACTTCGCCGATCGCACCTTCTCCTTCACCTCGGCTCAGCCCGGCACCTACTACGTGCAGTACCTGGTCTCGGCGGGGGCGAACTCCGTGCCGGGGCTCGTGCGCGTCGACGTCCTGGCCGACGGTGACACCGAGGTGCCCCCGGTCGCGGTGCGGGACGTCGCGCTCCTGCCCCGCGGCGGAGAGGTGCTGGTGAACGTGCTCAGCAACGACACCGACCCGGCGGGCGGCATCCTCGTCGTGCAGTCGGTCACCGTCGATCCCGGCACCGGCGTCTCTGTCGCGGTGCTCGGCCACGAGACGCTGCGCATCAGCGACCAGTCCGCGCTCGACCGGCAGGTCAGCGTGCGGTACCGCATCTCCAACGGCACGCAGACGGCCGAGGGTGAAGTGGTCGTGATCCCGGTTCCGGCCCCGCCGACGCTGCGCCCGCCGGTCGCGAACGACGACCAGGTGGTCGTGCGCGCCGGCGACATCGTCACGATCCCCGTGCTCGAGAACGACTATCACCCCAACGGCGACGAGATCCACGTCGCGCCCGACCTCGTGGCGCCCCTGCCCGATGCCGCCGACGGCGAGATCTTCGTCTCGGAGGACACCCTGCGATTCCGCGCGAGCAACGAGCCGGGCACGGTCTATGCGACCTACGAGGCCGTCGACTCGACGGGGCAGCGGGATGCCGGCTACGTCACGATCCAGGTTCTCCCGGTCAACGCCGAGACCAACGCCGCGCCGCGTCCCCGCGACATCGAGGCCCGCACCCTGAGCGGGTCGGAGGTGCGCATCGCGGTGCCGCTGGACGGCATCGACGAAGACGGCGATTCGGTCGAGCTCGTGGGGCTGGCCTCTGCACCCGGCAAGGGGCGCATCGTCGAGACGGGCGCGAACTTCTTCGTCTACGAGGCGTTCGAGGACTCCGTCGGCGTCGACACCTTCACCTACCGGGTGCGCGATCGCCTCGGCAAGGAGGGCACGGCCCCCGTACGCGTGGGCATCGCCCCGCCCGAGTCGGCCAACCAGGCGCCGTACGCGCTGAAGGATGCCGTCATCATGCGCCCGGACCGGCAGGTCGCCGTCCCGGTTCTCCAGAACGACTCCGATCCCGATGGCGATGAGATCTCGCTCGTGCGTGGCGGGCTCGTGCTGCCCGATGTGCCGGGCCTGGACGCCGAGGTCTTGAACGGCCGCGTCCTCGTGACCGCGCCGCCCTCGCCCGTCGAGACCTCGCTGCAGTACACGATCGAGGATGCGCGCGGAGCGCGCGCCATGGCGGTGCTGCAGATCACGGTGGCCGAGGACGTGCCTCTGCAGCGGCCGATCGCACGGGATGATCGGGTACGCGCCGAGGACGTGACCGACGAGGGCACGGTCGATCTCGAGGTGCTCGGCAACGACGAGGACCCCGACGGCACGGTGGCCGCCCTCGAGGTCTCGGTCGCGGACGGGGCTCAGGTACGCGCCGACGGCACGGTGCGCGTGGTGCTCGGTGAGAGCGCTCAGCTGCTGACGTACACGATCACCGATCGTGACGGCCAGAGCGCGTCGGCGTTCATCCACGTCCCCGCGCTCTCGGCGCTCGTGCCCAGCCTCTCGTCGACGAGTGGTGTCGAGGTGCGAAGCGGCGAGACGATCCAGATCCCCCTCGCCGAGCACGTGCGCGCCGCGGGTGGTCGCGCGGTCGTGATCACCGAGGCCGGCAAGGTCACCGCCGCCCACCACGACGGCGCCTCGCTCGTGCAGGATCAGTCCACGCTCGTCTACACCTCGCGCCAGGGCTACTTCGGTCAGGACGCGATCGTGTTCGAAGTCACCGACGGCCAAGGACCCGACGACCCCGAGGGGCGCAAGGCGACGCTCACCCTGCCCGTCACGGTGCTGCCGCCCGCGAACCAGCAGCCGGCCTTCGCCGGAGCGCAGATGGATGTCGCACCCGGCGAGGATCCGGCATCCCTCGACCTCGCCGCCCTGGTCACCGACCCCGATCCGGGCGACCTCGACGGCATGGGGTACACACTCGTCGGCGGCGCGCCGAACGGGTTCACCGCGTCGATGGACGGATCCGCGCTGAACGTCGCGGCGGACTCCGACATGCAGAAGGGCACCACGATCGATCTGCGCGTGCGCGTGGACGATGGCACCACCGAACCCGTCGAGGGCACCGTCCAGGTGCGCGTGAGCGCTTCCACGCGCCCCGTGCCGACGGCCAACGACGACGTGATCACGGAGGCGGACCAGGGCGAGAGCATCACCGTCCCGGTGCTCGACAACGACTTCAACCCCTTCCCCGAGACGCCGCTGGTCGTCGTGGCCGCATCCGCCGAGACGGGCGTGGGCGTCGCCGAGGTCGCGGGCGACCAGGTGCGGGTGACCCCTGGCGACAGCTTCGTCGGCACGCTCGTCGTGCGCTACCGCGTGCAGGACGCGACCGCCGACGCCGACCGCGAGGTCGAGGGCCGCATCCGCATCACGGTGCAGGGACGCCCGGGCACGCCCGGAACCCCCACCGTCTCGAGCGTGCAGGATCGCACCGTGGTGCTGGCCTGGACGCCGCCGACCGACAACGGCGCGCCCATCACCGGATACACCGTGGCCGCGACCTCGGGCGGCTACACCACCGAGTGCGCATCGACGACGTGCACACTCGGCGGGCTGACCAACAACGTCGAGTACAACTTCGTGGTCACCGCGACAAACCGGGTGGGCGAGTCCGACCCGTCGCCGGCCTCGCAGACGGCTCGTCCCGACGCGCGCCCCGACACCCCGCAGCCCCCGACCCTCGACTTCGGCGACCGCAGCCTGCAGGTGGCGTGGACGACGCCCCCCACGCCCGGATCGCCGGTCGAATCCTTTTCGCTCGAGATCTCGCCCGCACCGCCCTCCGGTGCGGCGCAGAAGACCGATGTCTCGGGCACGTCGCTCACCTGGGAGGGTCTCGAGAACGGCGTGAACTACCAGGTGCGCGTGCGCGCCCACAACCGCGCCCCCGAGCCCTCGACGTGGAGCGCCTGGTCGGCAGGCATGGTGCCGGCGCGAGCGCCCGAGGCCCCCGCCGCCCCGACGACCGAGCGCCTCGAGCCCGTCGGCTCGCAGGCGCAGATGCGGGTGAGCTGGACCCCGCCCGCCAACAACGGCGATCAGATCTCCGGATATCGGCTGACCGTGCAGGGGGGCGGCGGGAGCCGCACGATCGGCGTGCCCGCCGGCCAGACCTCGCAGGCGCTGGCCCTCGACGCGTCGACGAGCGACTACACCTTCACCGTCGCGGCAGAGAACAAGGCCGGCTGGGGCGCGACGAGCGCGCCCTCGGCGCCGCGTCGTGCCTTCGTGGCGCCCGACGCGCCGACCAATGTGCGGGCGACCGAGGGTGATGACCGCGTGTCGGTCACCTACGGCGCCGCCGACGGCAACGGCGCCAACGCGGGGGAGCTGCGCTACGAGTACTCCGTGAACAACGGGTCGTGGCGCGCCGACTGGGACGGCACGACGATCACGAGCGGCGTCGGCAACGGCGGCTCCTACTCGGTGCGGGTGCGGGCCTATACCGCGCTCGACGGTGTGCGCTACGACGGCGCCGCGTCGGCGGCATCCAATACGGTGCAGCCCTACGGTCCCGTGCGCCAGCCCGGGGTCTCGGCGAACGCGAACGGCACGAACATCACCTACCGGTGGACGGCGCCTGCCGAGAACGGCCGCGCGATCACCCGTATGGAGATCCGCATCGACGGGGGCGGCTGGCAGCAGGTCTCGCTCAACGACGCGACTACGCGCGGGTACGGCCACGCCGAGACGCACCGCATCGAGGTGCGGGCCACCGATGCCGCCGGGCAGACGAACACCAACTCCGCGCAGGCGCGCACGTCCGACCCGCCGCAGCCGCGGGCGTGGGCGTCGCGGGGCTCGGCCGTCAACAACGGCAACTGCAACACCGCCAGCTGCGCGCAGGTGCGCCTGAACGTCGAGAACTTCCCCGCGGGCAACTACCGCATCTGGTGCAGCGCCGACGGCGACGCGCGCTGGGGCGGCGGCTACACGATCAACATCCCCGCCAACGGGTCGGTCGAGCCCGGCTGCTACTACGGCTGGCCGGGGGCCCGCGTCTACGTCGAGATCGTCGGCTGGGGCGACTCCGAGAGGGTGACGTGGTGACCGATGGCGCGAGCTCCCCAGACGCACGAGAAGAAGGACGACACACGATGAGCATGACCGCCGAGCAGGCCGCCTGGTTCGAGGGCACCTTCACCAGACTGGTCGACAACGTCGATCGCGCGCTGATGGGAAAGCGCGAGATCGTCGCCCTGGTTCTGCAGGCGATGCTCGCCGAGGGGCACGTGCTCCTCGAGGACGCCCCCGGCACCGGCAAGACGAGCCTCGCGAAGGCGCTCGCGGCCACCGTGCAGGGCACCTCCAACCGCATCCAGTTCACGCCGGACCTGCTGCCCTCCGACGTCACCGGTGTGACGATCTACGACCAGGACTCGCGTCGCTTCGAGTTCCACCGCGGCCCGATCTTCGCCTCCATCGTGCTCGCCGACGAGATCAACCGCGCCTCACCCAAGACCCAGTCGGCGCTGCTCGAGGTCATGGAGGAGTCGCGTGTCACGGTCGACGGGACCGCGCACGAGGTCGGCCGGCCCTTCCTCGTCATCGCAACGCAGAACCCGATCGAGCAGGCGGGCACGTACAAGCTTCCCGAGGCGCAGCTCGACCGCTTCCTGCTCAAGACCTCGATCGGCTACCCCGACCTCGCCGTGGCCGAGCGGATCCTGGCGGGCGCCGCCGAGCGCAATCCGTCGGCGCACCTCACCGCGATCATCACGACCGGCGCCGTCGCCGACATGGCCGATCTGGCAGCATCCGTGCACGTCGATCCCGTCGTGCTGCGTTACACGGCGCAGCTGGCCGAGGCCACGCGCACCGACGCCGCCACCCGGCTGGGGGTCTCGGTGCGCGGCTCGCTCGCGATGGTGCGCGTGGCGAAGGTGCGCGCGGCGTCGCAGGGGCGCCACTACGTCGTGCCCGACGACATCAAGGCGCTCGCCGCGCCGGTCTGGACGCACCGGATCGTGCTCGATCCCGAGGCGGAGTTCGCCGGAACCACCGCCGAGAGCGTCGTCACCCGCGCGCTCGCCGACGTCGAGGCACCGCTGGCGAGGTCGTCCGCGGCATGATGTCACCCTCCCCCGTCACGACGCGCGCAGAGGCCCGCGCGGCTCGCGCCGCCGATCCCTCAGCCGTCGCGGTCCCGCGCGCGGCCGACGTGCGGGGGTCCGGCACAGGGGAGCGGGCGGATGCCGGGGTCTCCGCGCCGGCGGCCACGCCCGTCGCCGCGACATCCGCGCGCGAGCCGTCCTGGCGCGAGAGCGCGGTTCCCGTCGCGGCGTATGCGCTCCGTCGAGTGGCGGGGGTGCTGTCGGTGGCCCGTCCCGTGACGTGGGTGCTGATCGCAACCGTGATCGTGTGCGCGCTCGCCGGATCGATGCTCGGCTGGGCGGAGCTCGTCGTCGCGGCCGTCGTCATCACGACGGCGCTCGCGGTCTGCGCGCTGTTCCTGATCGGCCGCACGACGTACGACGTCGCCCTCGATCTCACGCGCACGCGGGTGGTGGTCGGCGAACGCGCGGTGGGCGCCCTCACCCTCACGAACGGCGGTGACCGGGCGATTCTGCCCTCCCGCGTCGTGCTGCCCGTCGGCTCGGGTCGGGGCACGTTCGATGTGCCGCGCCTATCGGCGGGCGAGTCGCGCGAGGAGCTCTTCACCATCCCCACGACCGCGCGCGGTGTGCTGGCGGTGGGTCCGGTGAGCGTGCTCCGCGGCGACCCGCTCGGCCTCTTCGAGCGCGTGCACAACCGCGAACGGGCGGTGCAGCTCTACGTGCACCCGCGCACCACGGGGCTCGACGGTCTCTCGCTCGGGCACCTGCGCGACCTCGAGGGATTGCCCGCCAGCGACCTCTCACCGGACGACGTGTCCTTCCACGCCCTGCGCGAGTACCAGCCGGGCGATGACCGCCGTCATGTGCACTGGCGCTCCAGCGCCCGTACGGGCACCCTCATGGTGCGCCAGTACGAGGAGACGCGACGGTCGCACTTCGTGGTCGGCCTGTCGGTGCGTCCGGGGGACTACCGGGACGCCGACGAATTCGAGCTCGCGATCTCGGTGGCGGGCTCCGTCGGCCTCCGGGCGTTCCGCGACAGCCGCCGCCTCGATGCGTGGGTGCAGGGTCGCGCGCTGCCCGCGGCCTCGGGACGACGATTCCTCGACGTCCTCGCGGGGCTCGAGCAGGGTCGCACCCGCACGGGCGGCCTCGTGGAGCTGGCGGGCGTGATCGCTGCGGGGGCATCGACCGCGAGCGTGGCGGTGCTGGTGTGCGGCTCCGGTGTGCCCGCGGCGCAGCTGCGTGCAGCGTGCGCCCGGCTGCCGCGCGAAGTGCGCGTCGTCGTCGTCATCGCCGAGTCCGGTGCCCGGCCGGGCCTGCGCCGCATCGGGGATGCCGATGTCGTGACCGTCGGCGCGCTCGATGACCTGCCCGCGTCGCTTCGCAAGGTGCTCGGATGAGCGCCGCCGCCCCCCGGGCCGATCTCCCGCGTGCCGCCGCGCGGCGGCGCACACTCGTCGACGTCGTCGCGGTCGCGCTGCTGCTGGCGGTGCCGGTGATCGGGTTCGCGCCCACCTTCGCCGGCCCGGGCTTCGCCGTCGCCGGGTTCGGGGGACTCGCCGCGGGCATGGGTCTCGCCGTCCTCGGCGCACGGCTGCGCTGGGGCGTCCTCACCCTCACGGCGGCGACGGCGGCCCTGTACTTCGTCCTCGGCGGGGCGCTGGCGCTGCCGCACACGACGCTCGCGGGTGTCGTTCCGACGATCGAGACGTGGCGCCCGCTCGCGGTGGGCATCGTCACGAGCTGGAAGCAGCTGCTCACCACCGTCGCCCCCGTGGCATCCGGAGACGGCCACCTCATCGTGCCGTTCCTGCTCGCGCTGGTCGCCTCCGTGCTGACCGCCGGCCTCGCGCTGCGCGTGCGCCCGCCGGCCTGGGCGCTGGTTCCCGCCCTCGCCTTCCTCGGCGTCGAGATCGCCCTCGGTATGTCGCAGCCCGCGCTCCCGGTGGTCCAGGGCATCGTGTTCGCGGTCGTCGCCGTCGCGTGGCTCGCGCTGCGCCAGGCGTGGGATCCTGCCCGCACCGTCGTCGAGGTGGGCGCACCCGACGCGCTGCCCGTGCCCGGACAGGGGATCCGCCGGCTCGTCGCCGGCGCGGCGATCCTCGGCGTCGCGGCCGCCGCAGGCGTCGCCACCGCGGCGATCGCCGCCCCCGCCGGCCCCCGCTACGTGCTGCGCGACGTCGTGATCCCACCCTTCGACATCCGTCAGTACCCCAGCCCGCTCCAGTCGTTTCGCGGATACGTCCGCGACAGCGCCGACGAGACGCTCTTCACGGTGACGGGGCTGCCCGACGACGCTCGTGTGCGCCTGGCGGTGATGGACGCCTACAACGGCATGGTCTACAACGTCTCCGACGAGGGCGCCGGATCGTCGAGCGCGTTCACTCCCGTTCGCGAGAACATGTCGCCGGATGCCGAGGGCCAGACGATGACCCTCCGCTTCGAGATCGACGAGCTCGACGGCGTGTGGCTGCCCGACGCGGGGGCGGTGACCGAGGTGCGCTTCGACGGCGAACGCGCCGATGACCTGCGCCGCGCGGCGCACTACAACGACGCGACGGGCACCGCCGTGGTCACCGCGGGACTCGCCCAGGGCGATGCCTACACGATGACGACGGTGTTTGCGGCGTCGCCGAGCGATGAGGCGCTCGCCGACGTCGGGTTCGCTCCCGTCCGCATGCCGGAGCAGCGTGAGGCGCCGGAGGGACTCGCCGAGGCGGCGACCGACGCGATGGCCGAGGCGGTCACCCCGATCGAGCGCGTGCGGGCGCTCGAGAGCTGGCTGGCGCAGGACGGGTTCTTCAGCCACGGACTCGAGGGCGAGGCGCTCTCGCCCGCCGGCCACGGCGCCGCGCGCGTGACGACTCTGCTCGGCTCGGACCAGATGATCGGTGATGACGAGCAGTACGCGGTCGCGATGTCGCTCATCGCGGCCGAGCTCGGCATCCCCGCCCGTGTCGTGATGGGCTTCCACGCCGACGAGGAGGATCCGGCGGGGCAGGTCTTCACGGCGACGGGTGCGGACCTGCACGCCTGGGTGGAGGTCGCCTTCGAGGGCTACGGCTGGCTGCCGTTCGACCCGACCCCGCCCGAGGACCAGGTGCCCAACGACCAGACCACCAAACCCAAGGCCGATCCCCGGCCGCAGGTGCTGCAGCCCCCGCCGCCGCCGCAGGAGCCGGTCGAGCTGCCGCCCACGGTCGCCGACGATCGCGAGTCCGAGGAGGATCAGGAGGCGGGCGCCGGGTGGATCGTCACCGTGCTGCTGATCGCGGGCGGTGTCCTCGCGGTGTTGGCCGTACTGCTCGCGCCGTTCATCGCGATCCTCCTGCTCAAGGCCGCCCGCCGCCGGCGTCGCCGCGCCGCCCCCGCCGTCGCCGACCGCATCAGCGGAGGCTGGGACGAGCTGGTCGACCGGGCCGTCGACCTGCGCGCGCCGCTTGCGGCGGGTGCGACCCGTGCCGAGAGCGCTCCGGTCGTGGGGTCGAGTCTCGGTCAGCCCGCCGTCACCGCACTCGCCGCGCGGGCGGACGCCGAGGTGTTCGGCCCCGGCGAGCCCTCCCCGGAGCGGGTGGATGACTTCTGGCGCGAGATCGACGCCGTGCTGGCGGGGTCGGACGCCGGGCTCGGGCGCTGGGCTCGGCTGCGCGCGCGTGTGAGTCTGCGCTCCCTCCTGATGCGCGCGCGCCTCGGCGAGGTGCGCGCGAGCATCGCCCAGCGGGCGACGCAGATCGCCCGCGACGCCCGTGACGCGGCTCCCGCACGTCGCGGCGCCCGCCCCGCCGCCGCCGACACCGGGCACGACGCAGCCCGAGCCGAAGAGGACCCTCGATGACGACATCCGCCGATTCCACGCCCTCGCTCGCCCGCCGCGCGGGCGCCTACGCGATCGATGCGGTCATCGCGGGTGTGGTGACGTCGGTCGTGACCGGCGTCGCCGCGATCGTGTGGCTGACCGCGCAGACCTCGCCGCTGGTCGTGGTGGCGGCGGCGTGGGCGGGCGGGTTCGCATGGCTGCTGATCTACACCGCGATGCAGGGTGGGCGCGGCTCCCTCGGACAGCGTGCGCGGGGACTGCGTCTCGTGCGGCAGGACGCCGCCGCCCGTCCGATCGGCTTCGCCCGGGCCCTGCTGCGCAACATCGTCTGGGGCCTTGCCTGCGCCGTCGTGGTCGGGTACTTCACGCCCCTCTTCGACCGGAGCGGCCGCCGTCAGGGCTGGCATGATCGGGCCGCAGGTTCGGTGATGATGGATGCTGCGCCCTCGCGCACCGGATCTCCGGCCGAGTCCGGGACCGAGCAGGGCGCGGCGCCCGCGCTGGCGCCTCATGCGGGCGCGGGCACCGACGCGCCTTCCGACGAGCCCCTGTCGTTCCTGCCTCCCGGTCCCGTGCTCCCTCCGCCGTTCGCATCGGTCGGCCCGCCGCCCGTACCGACCGATGCCGTCGCGCCGGCATCGGTCGCGCCCCCGGCACCCGCGTACCCCGTGCCGGCCGTGCCGGCGACAGGGCTGATCTCCCACGTCCCCGGCGTCACGTCCCAGGATTCCGCGGCGACTCCGCCGGCCCTGACCCCGCCGGCCCCGGCGCCGGTCGCGCCGCCCGTGCCCCCGGCTCCGGACGGGCCCACCGCCCGCCCCACTCACGCCGCGTCGACCGATGAGCTCGCGCTCACGCGTATCGCCTCCGGTGAGCGGGCGCTCGTGACCCTCGTCTGGGACGACGGTGCGCACCAGGCGGTCTACGGACGCACGGTCTTCGGTCGCAATCCCGCGCCCGAGACGGGGGCGCTGACCGCCGCCGTGCGCGACGAGACCCTCTCGCTGTCGAAGACGCACTTCGAGATCGGGGCCGGCGACGACGGCACCCCCTACGTCCTCGACCGGCACTCGACCAACGGCGTGGTGCTCGTGCGCTCCACCGAGCGGCAGCGAGCCGAGGCGGGGGTGCGCCTGGCGGTGCGCGCGGGCGACGTGCTCGAATTCGGCGATCGACGACTGAGCATCGAGGTGCCCGCATGAGCCCCCGCGACGAAGGCCCGCCGATCCGCGTCGCGGTCGGCGCCGCCACCCACGAGGGGCTGCGCCGCCGGATCAACGAGGACGCCCACCTCGCGCGTTCCCCCCTGTTCCTGGTCGCCGACGGCATGGGCGGGCACGACGCCGGCGACATCGCGAGCGCCGCCGTCATCGACGAGTTCTCAGCGCTTCCGGGCACCAGCGTGACCGTGGACCATCTCCAGCAGGCGCTCGAACGCGCGCGGGTGCGCGTCGATGCGCTGCGGGCGGGGGAGCGCGCGGCGGGCACGACGCTCAGCGGCGTCGCGATCGCCGACATCGACGGCGAAGGGTACTGGCTGACGCTCAACGTCGGCGATTCGCGCACCTACCGTTTCTTCGACGGAGTGCTCGAGCAGATCAGCGTCGACCACTCCGTCGTCCAGGAGCTCGTGGACTCCGGCGCACTCGATGAGGGGGATGCCGCGTCCGACAATCGTCGCAACGTCATCACCCGCGCGATCGGCGCCGGCAGCACGGGCGAAGCCGACTTCTGGCTGATCCCCGCCGAGGCGGGCGACCGCATGCTCGTCTGCTCGGACGGTCTGTCGGGCGAACTGGATGCGCAGGGCATCGCCGACATCCTGGCGGGTGTGCGTGACCCGCAGCTCGCCGCGAACCGCCTCGTGCACGAGGCCATCCTGCGCGGCGGACGCGACAACATCACGGCGATCGTCGTCGATGCACTGGAGGTCTCGACCCGCAACGCGGGCGACGATCACGACACGCGGCCTCCGGAGCCGGCGGATGACGGTCCCGACGTCGACACGGAGACCCGGCCGCGCGCGGCCGCATCGGAGGGAGCACGATGAGCGAGATCACCTATGCCGGGGGGCGCTGGCCGGCGGTGGCGGTGCCCGCCGGGCTGGCGGTGTTCGAACCGGGCGTGCCGACGGCCGTCGTGCGGTTGATCGGCGAGCGTCTGGCGCCGGGGGGTGTCGGCGCAGTCATCGGGGCGCTCGCCGAGGCCTTCGGCACGACCCTCGTCACCCTGCCGACCTTCGGGATCGTGCTGTTCGAGGGCGACGGGGTGCGCATCCTCGTGCGCGGCGACCTCGATGTCGATCTGACGACGGAGGCGGGAGTGGAGACCGTGGGCAACGCCGAGGTCTCGACCTGGACCGAGCGCTTCGCCCCGCGCGCCTCGGCCGTCGTGCTGCGCGCGGGCGGAGTGGACGGGCCGGCGCCGGATGCCGATCGGATGCCGATCCGAGACGGCGTGGTGCTGTTCTCGGAGCTGCGGATCGCGGTGCAGGCCGACGTCGCCGCGCCGGCACCCGCGGCAGCCGCGGCAGCCCCGAGCACGGCGGGCGCGGCGGACGATGCGGCGTCCTGGACGGTTCCGCTGGATGCGACCCTCGAGGAGCTCCAGACCTCCGCGCCGGAGCCCGAGCTCGAGGCCGTTCCAGAGCCTGCCACCGCGCCGGAGCCTGCCACCGCACCCCAGCCGGCACCCGTGCCCGCTGACGCGGAGTACGACCACCTGTGGGGTGCCACGGTGGCCCGCTCGGTCGAGGACGCGGCCGTGCGTCCCGTCTCGGCTGAGGAGACCGACGCGGAGGAGCCGGTCGCGCCGGTCGTCCCGCCCGCGCCGCAGGGCGACCACGACGGGGCCACGATCTCGGTCGAGCAGGCCCGACAGCTCCGCGGGGCCGGGGCCCCGGCATCCCCGCCCACGGCACCGACGATGTCCCTGCGTGCCGTGCCCCGGGGCCGCATCCGTCTCTCGACGGGACGCATGGCCATCCTCGATCGACCCGTCGTGATCGGGCGACGCCCGCGCTCGACCCGGGCGTCGGGCAGCGAGCTTCCCGAGCTGATCGCGGTCGACAGTCCGCAGCAGGACATCAGCCGCAGCCATGTCGAAATCCGCTCCGAGGGCGAGAGCGTGCTGGTGGTCGATCTGCACACGACGAACGGCACGACGCTGCGGCGCGGAACCCAGGACCCCGTCCGCCTGCACCCCGGTGAGCCCACCGTCGTCGTCACGGGCGACGTGCTCGATCTCGGCGACGGCGTGACGGTCGCGTTCGAGGACCTGCCGTGAGCACGAAGCGCCCGCCCGCGCCGCCGCCGCAGCTGCCGGGCTTCACCTATCTCGAGCTGCTGGGCTCGGGCGGCTTCGCCGACGTCTACCTGTACGAGCAGCAGCTTCCCCGGCGCCGCGTCGCCGTCAAGGTGCTGCTGCCCGATCGCCTGACGACCGGCTCGGCCGAGGAGTTCACCGCCGAGGCCAACGTCATGGCGATGCTCTCGACCCACCCGGCGATCGTGACGATCCACCAGGCGGGCGTCGCGGGCGACGGACGGCCGTACCTCGTGATGGAGTACTGCCCCAAGCCCAACCTGCAGGTGCGCTATCGGGCCGAGCCCTTCTCGGTCGCCGAGGCGCTGCGCACCGGCATCCAGGTGGCGGCGGCGGTCGAGACCGCCCACCGTGCCGGCGTGCTGCACCGCGACATCAAGCCCGCCAACATCCTCGTGACCGAGTACAACCGGCCGGCGCTGACGGACTTCGGCATCGCCTCGTCGGATGCGACGGGGGCGGGGGCCTCGGCGGGCCTGTCGATCCCGTGGTCGCCGCCGGAGTCGTTCGCCGACGCCCCGCAGAGCGGACCGCGCTCCGATGTCTACGCGCTCGGTGCGACGCTGTACAGCCTGCTCGCGGGGCGCTCGCCCTTCGAGACCCCGGGGCGCCGCAACACCGGCGCCGACCTGATCGAGCGCATCGTGTCGCAGCCCCTGCCGCCGCTCGAGCGCCCCGACGCGCCCCGCGCGCTCGTCGGCGTCCTCGAGCGGGCGATGGCCAAGAATCCCGGCGACCGCTTCGACAGCGCGGTCGCCTTCGCCCGTGCTCTGCAGAAGGTGCAGATCGAGCTGGCGCACTCGGTCACGCCCATCGACATCCTCGATGACGCCCCCGCGGCGCCCGACGAGGCGGACGACGACGACGGTCTCACCCGCGTGCGGGGAATCGTCAGCATCGACCCGCAGACCTCGCCGGCCGCCGGGCCCACCCGTCCCTCGGCGTTCGGCGCCCCCGCCGCCCCTCCCCTGTCGGGCGCGCCCGTCGCCTCCTCCACGACGGATGCCGTCGCCCCGGTCGTCGTGGACTACCCGGGCGAGACGGTGCTCCGCGCCGACGCCTCGCACGCGTCCGCGGCGCCCCCTGATCCCGCGGCCGACTCAACCCTGCGCCGGCCGGTCTCCGTCGCCCCGGCTGCGTCGCAGGCACCGTCACCGGCCTCCCCGCCGGCCGCACCCGCCGTCGTACG
This sequence comes from Microbacterium sp., assembly GCF_003248605.1. GTDB lineage: Bacteria > Actinomycetota > Actinomycetes > Actinomycetales > Microbacteriaceae > Microbacterium. The sequence continues at coordinate 22,117 of NZ_QFPF01000008.1, read as the reverse complement.
GCGACGGCGCGGCGTCTGGGTGGCGGTCGGCGTCGCGGCGGCCCTCGTCATCGTCGGCGGTGTCGTGACGGCATCCCTGCTCACCGGTGGGGACGCGGCGGAGCCGTCGGCTTCTCCGACCGCGGCCCCCGTCGACGTCGTCGGCGCGGCGGTGCCGACGCCGACGGATCTCACCGGTCGGGTCAGCGACGCGGGGGTGGTGTTCACCTGGACCAACCCCGATCCCCGTAGCGGCGACCTCTTCCTGTGGCGGATCGATGCCCCCGGCCAGGAGGAGGCGCTGACCTCGACCGACCAGAGCACCGTCACGGTGCCCGCGGATGCCGGAGCGACCTGCATCGAGGTGCTGCTGCGGCGCGCCGACGGTCAGGCGTCGCAGACACCGGCGACGGGATGCGCGCCGTGAGCGCCGACATCCCCATCGAGACCGTCCCGCCCGAGGATCCCGCGGGGCGTCCCGCCGCGGCGACTCTGGAGTTCGCGGGCGAGTACCACCGCCTCGAGCCCGGGCGCACGTTCACCGTCGGGCGGGAGGGCGATCTCGAACTCGACGACAACCTCTTCCTGCATCGGCACTTCCTGCGAGTCGAGCACGTGTCGGGCCTGTGGTGGCTGGCCAACGTCGGCTCGCGACTGAGCGCGACGGTCACCGACTCGGAGGGGCGTGTGCAGGCGTGGCTGGCGCCGGGGGCCCGGCTGCCGCTGGTCTTCCGGGCGACGACGGTGGTCTTCAGTGCGGGACCCACGACGTACGAGCTGACGGTCCACGCCGATGAGCCCGCCTTCCGCGAGGTGCCCCGGCCCGCCGCGGAGGAGGGGCTCAGCACGATCGGCGCGGTCCCTCTCACCGAGAGCCAGAAGCTGCTGATCGTCGCGCTCGCCGAGCCGGTTCTGCGCCGAGACGGCACCGGCATGAGCGAGCTGCCGACCTCGGCCAAGGCCGCAGAGCGCCTGGGATGGACGCTCACCCGGTTCAACCGCAAGCTCGACAACGTGTGCGACAAGCTCGACCGCCTGGGTGTTCCCGGCATGCGCGGCGGCGTGCGGCAGTTCGCCACCAATCGCCGGGCGCGGCTCGTCGAGCACGCGATCGCGGCGCGGCTCGTGACCCGCGACGACCTGGCCCTGCTGGACGCGCCGCCCGCCGGCTCGACCGACCACGCCCCCGCGGGCGAGGAGGAGAACGAATGAAGCTGCGCGCCACTCTCGTGCGACCCCGCGGCGACGCGGAGGACATCGCGATCACGGCGGACGCGACCGCGCGCGTCGGCGACATCGCCCGTACGATCGTCATCGCCGATCCCCAGCGCGCGCACGACGGGGCGGGGGAGGCGACGCTCGAGGTGTTCAGCACGATCGGCCAGGCACCCGGCCGTGTGCTCGATCCCGAGACGACCCTTTCGCACGTGGAGATCGCGGCGGGCGCGGCGCTGCGTGTCGTCCCCACCGACTACGCACAGCGATCCCCCGTGGGCGAGCTGCGCATCACGCAGGGACCGGCGGCCGGGGCGAACTGGCCCCTCACCCGGGGGGCGTTCTCGATCGGCCGCGACGCGGCATGCGACATCGTGATCGATGATCCGCTCGTCTCCAAGCGCCACGCGCGGCTCGAAGTCGGCCCCGACCACATCGAGCTCGTCGACGCGAACTCCGCCAACGGCGTGCTCGTCGACGGAGCCGCCGTGCCGCACCTGGCCTCGACGCAGGGCCGGATCACCGCGGTGCTCGGCGACAGCGTCGTCGAGATCCGTGTCGCGGTCGCCGACCCCGACACGGCCGCCGCGATCGCTCCGCGGCAGATCCCGTTCGTGCGCTCCCCCCGCGTCGAGCGCCGCTACCTGGGCGAGGAGCTGGCCGGTACCGACCTGCCCGTGCCCCCTCGCCCGCAGCCGTTCCCGTGGCTGGCCCTCGTCGCGCCGATGCTCATGGGTGCGACGCTCTTCGCCGTCACCGGCAGTGCCATCTCCCTCGTGTTCGTCGCGCTCTCCCCGATCCTCATGATCGGAACGTGGCTGACCGCGCGCATGAACGCGAAGGCGCAGCTGAGTGATGACAAGGCCCGATTCGAGCAGCAGCTCGAACGTCTGACCTCCCGGCTCGACGCCGAACGCCGGGAGGAGGCATCCATCCGCCGTGCCGAAGTGCCCGAACTCGATGCCGTCTGCGCCGATGCGGTCGCCGCCGGCCCCCTCGTCTGGACGCGGCGTGTCGAGCACTGGTCCTTTCTGCACGTGCGACTCGGGCTGGGTGCCGCGACCTCGCGCAACACCGTCGCGGATTCGTCGCAGCGCGATCGCGCCTTTCCGGAGTACCTCGAGCGTCTCGACGCCGTCGTCGAGGCGCATCGTTTCGTGCCGGACGTGCCGATCCTCGAATCCCTCCCCGACGCGGGCGCGCTCGGAATCGCCGGCTCGCCGGCGGGCGCGGCCGGGGCCGCCCGGGCCCTCCTCGCCCAGGTCGGCGCGCTGCACGCGCCCGCCGACGTCGTCATCGCGGGATTTCTGGGCGCCTCGTGGACCCCCGAGTTCGCCGACAGCAAGTGGATGCCGCACACCTGGGCGGCGCAGGAGCTGCTCGGCACCGCGAGCCTCGCCGACAACCCGGCGACCGGCGCACGGCTGCTCGCCCAGCTCGAAGAGATCGTCGAGGCGCGCGGGCGCAGCGCCGCAGCCGCAGAGCGGCTCGGGGCGCAGAAGGAGGAGGACGCCGCCACGCGCGCCGGCGCAAGCGTTGGCGAGACCCGCGGACAGAGGGCGGGCGTGCCGACACCGGCGATCGTCGTGCTGATCACCCCCGATGCGCCGGCTGATCTCGGCCGGCTGATCCAGTTGAGCGAGCGCGCTGCCGGCCGCGGTGTGCTGCCGGTGTGGATCGGCGCCGCCCCCGCCGATCTGCCCGCCGCGTGCCGCACGTGGCTGCACGTGCCGGCGGGGGGCGACCCCTCCGCCCACTTCGTCCGGCTCGGGGAGAGCGTCGCCCCGCTGACGGTCGACAGCCTCGATCCGGCCCGCTTCGCCGTCGTCGCCCGGGCGCTCGGTCGCCTGACCGATGTCGCCGACGTCGCCCACGACGAGGCCGACGTGCCGCGCACCGTCTCCCTCGTGCACCTGCTCGGCCGAGAGGCCGCCGAGCAGGCCGAGGCCGTGATCGACCGCTGGACCCAGAACCACTCCATCGCCGCCCGGCGCACGCCCGGCGGGCGCGGCTACCAGCCCAAGCTTCGCGCGCTCGTGGGGCAGACCGGCCAGGGCGCCCTGCACCTCGACCTGCGCGCGCAGGGCCCGCACGCGCTCGTCGGCGGCACGACCGGGTCGGGCAAGAGCGAGTTCCTGCAGGCGTGGGTGCTCGGGATGGCCGCCGAGTACAGTCCCGAGCGCGTGACGTTCCTCTTCGTCGATTACAAGGGCGGGTCGGCGTTCGCCGACTGCATCCGCCTGCCGCACAGCGTGGGTCTGGTCACCGACCTCAACCCCCACCTCGTGCGGCGCGTGCTCGTGAGCCTGCGAGCGGAGCTGCACCATCGCGAGCGCCTGTTCAACCGCAAGAAGGCCAAGGATCTGCTCGAACTCGAAAAGGCCGCCGACCCCGACGCGCCGCCGGCGCTCGTGCTCGTCATCGACGAGTTCGCGGCTCTCGCCAAAGAGGTGCCCGAGTTCGTCGACGGGGTCGTCGACATCGCCCAGCGCGGCCGTTCGCTCGGCATCCACCTGATCATGGCGACCCAGCGTCCCGCCGGCGTCATCAAAGACAACCTGCGTGCCAACACCAATCTGCGGGTCGCCCTGCGCATGGCCGACGAGACCGACAGCGACGATGTCATCGGCTCGGCGGACGCGGCGCTGTTCGATCCGGGCCTGCCCGGGCGCGGTATCGCCAAGACGGGACCGGGTCGCACCACCCTGTTCCAGTCGGCCTACACCGGCGGGTGGAGCCTCGACGAGTCCGACGACACGGTCGTCGAGCTGCGTCCCTTCGGGCTCTCCGACGCGCCCGCCTGGCCGGTGCCCGAGGCGCCGTCATCCGCCGCGGACGCCGAAGACCTCGGCCCGAACGACCAGCAGCTGCTGGTGGAACGGATGGTGCAGGCGGCGCAGGGGGCGGGGCTCGCGGCGCCCCGCCGGCCCTGGCTGGACGAGCTCGCCCCCACGTTCGATCAGACGCTCCTGCCCCAGCGCACCGACGCGGCCCTCGTGATGGGCGTGATCGATCTGCCCGAGCGGCAGGAGCAGACCGCCGTCGCGTTCCTGCCGGACGACGAGGGTCACGTCGCCGTCTTCGGCACGGGCGGCTCGGGCAAGAGCGTCGTGCTGCGCACCCTCGCGATCTCGGCGGGGATCACCCCGCGCGGCGGTCCCGTGCACGTGTACGGCATCGACGCCGCCGCCGGCGGTCTTCGCATGCTCGAGCCGCTGCCGCACGTGGGCGCCGTCATCTCGGGCGACGACGCGGAGCGCGTCGAGCGCCTGTTCGGGATGCTGCGCCACGAGCTCGACCGGCGGGGCGATGCGTATGCAGCCGTCGGCGCGTCCAGCCTCACGGAGTACCGCGCGCTCGCGGACGCGCCCGACGAACCGCGCCTGCTGGTCCTGATCGACGGATTTCCCGCGTTCCGCACCGCCTACGAAGCCGTCACCGGTCGCGCCGACACCTATCGCGCGCTGCAGCAGGTGCTCTCCGACGGTCGTGCCCTCGGCATCCACGTCGCCCTCACCGCCGACCGGGGGCAGAGCGTGCCCTCGGCGCTGCAGGCGATGATCCAGCGGCGCGTCGTGCTGCGCATGACCGACGACGACGCCTACTCGCTGCTGGGCGTGCCGCGCGACATCCTGTCCTCCGACGCCGTGCCGGGTCGCGCGATCATCGACGACCGCGAGGCGCAGATCGCCGTGATCGGCGGCACCCGCAGCACGAAGGAGCAGGCGACCGCGATCGAGCGGATGGCGGCATCCATGATCCGGCGCGGACGCACCCAGGCGCCGCCGATCCGCTCGCTGCCGCAGCTGTACGGGGCGGGCGAGCTGCCCGCGACGCGTGGCGATCAGGTCGTCATCGGCCTCGCCGACACCGACCTCGGGCCTTTCGGGATCGAGCCGTCGGGCACCTTCATCGTCAGCGGACCACCCGCCAGCGGCCGGAGCAACGCCGTCGCCGCGATAGCCGCGCAGGTGGTGCGGGCGCGACCGGGAGTGCCGACGTACTTCATCGGCGATCCGCGCTCGCCCGCCGTCTCGGCGGTGCCGTGGCGACAGGTCTCGCCCGACGCGTCCCGCGCGATGGCCGCGCTCGCCGACGCCGAGGAGCGCGCCGATGCGGGTGAGGTGCCCCTCGTCGCCATCGAGGGCATCGGCGAGTTCGCCAACTCGCTGATCGAGATGCCGCTGTCGAACCTCGTCAAGCGCGCCGCACGCGGCGAGGTTCTGCTCGTCGTCGAGGGCGAGATCGGGTCGTGGAATTCGAACTTCGGACTGTTCGGCGAGCTCAAGGCCGCGCGCCGGGGGATCATCCTCCAGCCCGAGACGATCGACGGCGAGGTGGTGCTGAAGGCGCCGTTCCCGCGGCTGCAGCGGGGCGAGTTCCCCGTGGGTCGCGGCATCCTCGCGCAGCGCGGAAAGCTCGTGCGGCTGCACCTGCCCCTCGTCGTACCGGAGTCCTGAGCCCGCGCGTCTGGGTATTTGTCCCCATCGGCGCTTTCGTGGCCGCCGGTTAGTCTCGAAGAGTCAGAAGTGCCGTCCGTCCGGGCGGCGCCCGGGGGAGGAAAGGGCTACCCATGTCGAACTTGAACGTCACCTACGACCAGATGCACCAGGCCGCCGGCCGCCTTCGCCAGGGACAGGCCGAGATCGAGGCCAACCTGCAGCAGCTGCGCCAGCTGGTCGCCCAGCTCGTGCAGGACGGCTTCACCACGACCCGCGCCTCGGGTGCCTTCGACGCCTCGTACACCGAGTTCAGCACCGGCGCCACCAAGACCGTCCAGGGCATCGACGGCATGGCCACGTTCCTCGACAAGGCCGCCGAGGCTCTGCGCACGACCGACGAGCAGCTCGCCAGCCAGCTCGGCCAGTAGCGCGGCTCAGCGGCCGGTGTCGAACAGGTGCCGGCCGCCGTGGCCCAGCACCTTGACCACGATGCCGCGGCGGTGCAGCTCGGCCACCGCGCGGGTCTCCTCGTCGATGTCGCGGCCCAGCGCATGCACGGTCGCGACCACGAGCACATCGCCGGGCTGCAGAGTGTCGAAGAAGCGGCCGAGCCGGTCGGACCACCCCTCGAGGGATTCGGGCGACGGGTGCCGGAATCCCTCGATCGGCACGCCGAACCGCGTGAGATCGTCGCGCTGAAGCGCGACCGAGGGCATGTCGGGCCGCGAGACGACGAGCCCGACGAGCCTCGCTCCCGCGGGCCGGGCGAGCCACCAGTCGCGATCAGCCTGCAGTTCGGTGAAGCACTTGGGGCAGGCGGCTGCGGCGTGCGGGAGGGTGATCGGACTCGACTGCGGCGCGTCGGCGCCCGGCATTCGCACGGTCACGCCGCCGGTCTGTGCGTCGTCGCTCATCTCGCCCTCCCTCGCGCCGCAGGCGGCAGACTCCGCGACGCCCCTCCATTGTGCCCGACGGCGCCCGCCGGGCTCAGTCCCGATCAAGACGCAGCTGGATGCTGAGCTCTTCAGCGTCGAGTTCGTCGAGCGCGTGCCGGAGGGCCACCGAGCTGAACGCGCCGTCGCCGCGCACGTCGACCAGGCGCACCCGCATGGCCCGCAGCGCGATCAGGCGCAGCTCGAGTGCCTCGCGCGCGGCGACCGACAGATCATCGTCGCGCGGCTCGGTCCACTTCTTCAGCACCCGCTCGCGCATCCCGGAGTCGAACGTGTTGCCGTCCGCGCGGCGCAGCGCGGGATCGCCGATGGCGGATGCCGCGGCGGCGTGCAGTTCCACGTTCAGGCGCTCGAGCTCGGCTCGGGTCGGCCCGCTGCCACCTTCGCCGGACAGGCCGAGCCGCCGCGCGAGCCACGCGAGGGTGCCGCCCTGGATCAGCAGGGTGCCCGCCGCGACGAGGAATGCGACGAGCACGAGCAGCGCCCGGCTAGGGGTGTCCCGCGGAAGGGTCTGCGCCGCTGCGAGCGTCACGGCACCGCGCATACCCGCCCAGACGATCACCGTGCCGTGGCGCCAGCCCAGCGGTGAGGACTCGAAATAGTCCAGGTCGGCCAGGGCGCGTCTGACCCGCCGTCGCGCCGGGTGCCAGGGGCGGCGGGCGAGCTTCTCCTCGAGGCCGCGCAGCGCGACGCGGCCGCGATCGACCCCGCGTGCACGCCGCGACTGCAGCCAGATCAGGGGCGCGACCCAGAGGGAGCGGACGGCGATGACGATCAGCACCGCGACGGCGGCGAGCCAGGCGGCGTGCGCGAATCCGCCCATGCTCTGCCGGTTCTCGTCGAGGATGGCGGAGAGTTCCAGTCCCATCACGAGGAAGACCGCTCCCTCGAGCACGAGTTCGATGGTGCGCCAGTTCACGCGATCCGACAGCCGCTGCTCGGGCGTGAACCACCTCGCGGCGCCGTGACCCGTCACGATCCCCGCCACCACCGCGGCGACCAGACCCGAGCCGCCCAGGTGCTCGCTGGGCAGGTAGGTGGCGAAGGGGACGACGAAGCCGAGAGCCGTACCCGCCGTCGTGTGCCGGATCCAGGAGCGCACGCGCAGGTTGATCCAGCCGATCACGAGCCCGACGGCGACGGCGATGAAGACCGCCCAGGCGAAATCCAGCAGACCCTCGCTGAACGTGAACGATCCCGTCACGGCGCCCAGCGCCGAGCTCAGCAGCACGAGAGCGGTCGCGTCGTTGAGAAGACTCTCCCCCTCGAGCACGGTCACGACCCGGGGTGAGATGCCCAGGCGCTTGACGATCGATGTGGCCACAGCATCCGTCGGGCTGAGGATCGCGCCCAGGGCGATGGCGAGCGCGATGCCCAGGCCGGGCACCGCCCACGCGAAGAACAGGCCGAGCGCGAACGATGTCAGCAGGACGAGGGCGACCGAGAGCCCGCCGATGGCTCGGAAATCGCGGCGGAACTCCATCGCCGGCAGCGACACCGCCGCCGAGTACAGCAGCGGGGGCAGGACGCCCATGAGGATCCACTCGGGGTCGATCAGGACATCCGGAACGAAGGGCAGCAGGCTCACCCCGACGCCGATGAGCACGAGCGCGAGCGGAGTGACCACGCCCACGCGGGGCGCGAGGGCGGTCACGACCGCGATCGCGACGACGCCGAGGATGAGGACGAGCAGCAGATCCATGAGGAGACCGAGCCTATTGGGTGAGTTGCTGCGGCTCGGTGCGGCGGGACGACCCGTGCTCGCGGCGCGCCCGGCGCTCCCCGGAGATCCCGCTCAACGCGCGGGTGCCGCGCTACCGTGAGGCTGTGACGTTCAATGAGGGGGCCTCGGTCGGGGGCAATCGCGCCCGCCGCCGGGGCCGCGGCGTGGCGATCGCCGGTGGCGGCGTGGTCGGACTCGGCGCGATCGCCGTACTGCTGCTCAACCTCTTCACCGGAGGCGATTTCTCGGGTCTGCTCGGCGGAGGCACGGATGCCGCGCCCGGCGCCGGCGGCGGGTCCGAGATCGCGCAGTGCGAGACGGGGGCCGATGCGAACGAGGACGACGCCTGTCGCCTTGCCGCAGGCTCCCTCGCGATCGATCAGTACTGGGGCGAGACGCTCGAGGGATACGTCGAGCCCGCGCTCGTCATCGTCGACGGTCAGACTCCGAGCGCGTGTGGGACGGCGTCGAATCAGACCGGTCCCTTCTACTGCCCGCCGGAGCAGACCGTCTACATCGACCCCACCTTCTTCGCCCTTCTGCGGGAGAGGTTCGAGGCGAGTGCGGGCAGCCTCGCGCAGCTGTACGTGCTCGCGCACGAGTACGGTCATCACGTGCAGAATCTCGCCGGCATCCTCGAGGCGTATCCGACGGGAGACTCCGGTCCCGACAGCAACGGCGTGCGCATCGAACTGCAGGCGGACTGCCTGGCCGGTTCGTGGGTCGGGGCGATGACCGAGCAGGAGGACGAGAGCGGCGTCCCCTACCTGCAGGCGCCCACCGCCGCGCAGCTCGCGGACGCGCTGGATGCCGCCGCCACGGTCGGCGACGACCACATCCAGCAGGAGTCGGGCGGGTTCGTCAATCCCGAGAGCTGGACTCACGGCTCGAGCTCTCAGCGACAGCGCTGGTTCGACGCCGGCTATCGAGACGGACCCGAGGCCTGCGAGACATTCGGGATCCCGGGAGAGCAGCTGTGAGCACGCAGAACGGCGACGCGGCGTCGCAGGGGGCAGGCGGCGCGCTGTACCCCCCGATCGAGCCCTACGAGACCGGCGAGCTGTTCGTCGGCGACGGCCAGCGACTGTACTGGGAGCAGTCGGGCAACCCGGACGGCAAGCCCGTCGTCTTCCTGCACGGCGGACCCGGAGCGGGGACCTCGCCGTGGCAGCGCCGGCTGTTCGACCCCGAGCGGTACCGGATCGTGCTCTTCGACCAGCGTGGATGCGGCCGCAGCACGCCGCACGCGAGCGCCCCGGATGCCGACCTGCGCCACAACACGACGTGGCACCTCGTGGCCGACATCGAGCTGCTGCGCAAGAACCTCGGTATCGAGAGGTGGCAGGTCTTCGGCGGCTCCTGGGGGAGCGCACTCGCCCTCGCCTACGCGCAAACGCATCCTGACGCCGTCACCGAGATCGTGCTGCGCGGCATCTTCACCCTGCGTCGGCACGAACTGGAGTGGTTCTACGAGGGCGGCGCCGAGGCGATCTTCCCCGATCTCTGGGAGAAGTTCGTCGCGCCGATTCCGGTGCTCGAACGCTCACGCATGATCGAGGCGTACCACCGGCGCCTGAGCGATCCCGACCCGGCCGTGCACGTCCCCGCGGGCATGGCCTGGACGACGTGGGAGGCCTCGACCCTGACGCTTCGCCCCGACCCGGAGCTCGTGGCGTCGATGACGGATCCCGCCGCTGCCGTGGCGTTCGCGCGCATCGAGAACCACTACTTCATGCACGCCGGATGGTTCCGGGAGGGGCAGCTCATCGCGGACGCGGGGGTGCTGCGTGACATACCGGCCGTCATCGTGCAGGGCCGATACGACGTCTGCACGCCGCCGATGACGGCGTGGGATCTGCACCGGGCGTGGCCCGAGGCCGACCTCGTGATGGTCGACGACGCGGGTCATTCGGCCACCGAGCCCGGCATCCAGGCCGCCCTCGTCGCCGCGACCGACCGATTCGCGGCGCACTGACGCGGGCTCGCGTCCGGGCGCAGGAGGCCGCTCAGATGAGGGAGAGCTCGCGCAGCTTCGCCTCGACGTCGGCGTTCGAGGGCTCGACGTGGTGCGAGGAGTCCGGGTAGACGACCACGGGGATGTTGGTGCGACCGGAGATGTCGCGCGCGACATCCGCCGCGGCCGGCTCGGCCTCGAGGTCGATGTAGGTGTACTCCACACCCAGCTCATCGAGCTGCTTCTTGGTGCGCCGGCAGTCGCCGCACCAAGTGGCGCCGAACATGGTCAGGGTCTCGGAGGATGCAGAAGTCATACCGACAAGCCTAAAGGCGCGCGGGATCAGGGGCGCCCGAGGCCGCGGTAGGTCCACCCGGCTGCGCGCCACGCCGCCGGGTCGTAGCTGTTGCGGCCGTCCACCACCTGACGACGCGCGACCTTCGCTCCCACGGCCTCGGGGTCGAGGTAGCGGTACTCGTCCCACTCCGTCACGAGCACCACGACGTCGGCTTCCTCGACGGCCTCGTCGAACTCCTCGCGGTAGTCCAGCTGCGGGTGCAGGCGACGCGAATTCTCGATCGCCTCCGGGTCGGTGACGCGCACGTCGGCGCCGAGGCCCTTGAGGCGTACGGCGACGTCGAGTGCGGGGGAGTCGCGCACGTCGTCGGAGTGCGGTTTGAAGGCGAGGCCGAGCACGGCGACCCGCTTGCCGTAGGGCTCGCCGTCGAGGGCGTCGACGACGTGGTCGACGACGCGCTGCCGGCGGCGCAGGTTGATCGCGTCGACCTCCTTGAGGAAGGCGACGGACTCGCCTCGACCGAGCTCTTCGGCGCGGGCCATGAAGCCGCGGATGTCCTTCGGCAGGCACCCGCCGCCGAAGCCGACCCCGGCACCGAGGAACCGGCGGCCGATGCGCGCGTCGAAGCCGATCGCGTCGGCGAGCTGAGTGACATCCGCGCCGGTGACCTCGGCGATCTCGGCCATCGCGTTGATGAACGAGATCTTGGTCGCGAGGAACGCGTTCGCCGAGACCTTCACGAGCTCGGCGGTCGCGTAGTCGGTCACGACCAGGGGGGTGTCGTCGCCGAGGGCGGTGGCGTACACCTCCCGGAGGGCTTCTTCGCCGCGGGCGCCCGCCTCGGACTCGGGCGCGAGACCGAACACCAGCCGGTCGGGGGTGAGCGAGTCCTTGACGGCGAAGCCCTCGCGCAGGAACTCGGGGTTCCACGCGAGCACCGCACCGGATCCGTGCTCGGCCACGCGCGCCGCCAGCCGGGCGGCCGTGCCCACGGGAACGGTGGACTTGCCGACGACGACGTCGCCGGGGGAGAGCTGCGGCAGCAGCTGCTCGAGCGCGGCATCCACGTAGGTCAGATCTGCCGCGTTCGAGCCCTTGACCTGCGGTGTTCCGACCGCGATGAAGTGCACCTCGGCCCCCTTCGCCTCGGCGATGTCGTCGCTGAAACGCAGGCGCCCGGTCTTGCCGGCGCTGATCAGAAGCTCGGGCAGGCCCGGCTCGAAGAAGGGCGCCTCGCCGCGTGTGAGCGCGGCGAGCTTGACGGGGTCGACGTCGATGCCGACGACCTCATGCCCGAGCTCGGCCATGGCCGCGGCGTGCACCGCGCCCAGATACCCGCATCCGATCACCGAAACCCGCATACCGTTCCCCCTCGTTGTCCGTCTTCATCCGCGAAAGAGGCCTGCTTCCCGAGGCGATCGACGACTCGGGCGCAAGGCCCACCTCAGACGATAGCGGCGCGGCCGCTGCCGTCGAGTCCCGCCCCGGCAGAGATCATGTCGAGAGCGCGGCGCAGCGCGGTGCTGGAGGTGTGGGCCGTGTACGGGAAGTACACGACCTCGACGCCCACCGCTGCGAACTCCCGCTCGAGGGCCAGGCCTTTCTCGGTGCCGCGCCAGTCGTCGCCCTTGAAGAAGTGCGTGAACCCCACGTCGCGCCAGGCATCGATCTTGTCGGGCATCGTCTCGACGTACACGTCGTCGACGAAACGGATGCTGCGCACGATCTCCGCGCGCTCGATTGTCGGGATCACGGGCTCGACACCCTTGACCTGACGCAGCATTTCATCGCTCACGACCCCCGCGATCAGGACGTCGCAGTTCTCCCGAGCGTGTTTCAGGATGTTCAGATGGCCGACGTGGAACAGATCGAATGCTCCCGCGGCGTAGCCGATGCGCTGTGGCATGAAGGTTCCCCAGTTTCCCCAGATGCCCGGCTCCCCAGCCGAGCGACGCGGCTCCCCAGCCCCGCTGCGCGCCAGTCTAGCGCGACGGCGGCGAGGTCAGGATCCGTCGCGGAGGGCGTACTCGCGGTAGGTCCTGCCCAGAGCGCCGGCCAGCATCCCGAAGCCCCGCGCCGCGAGGCGCGCGCCGCGGGCGTCGTGTACGTCGTCGCGGGTCAGGCGCCCCCATGCGCAGCGCGCCGCGCCCATGCACGTGCGCGCGGCGCCGACGACCGCCCAGCGGCCGCGCCGCAGCGCCCGCCGCGGCGGGGTGGTGCGCAGGCGCACATCGCCCGCGACGGTCGTCGTGCCCACCCGGTACGCGCGGCGCAGCACCCACGCACGGGTAGTCCGCTCGGCGGGCACCGGATCGATCACGCGCGCGGCCGGCGCCGAGACGATGCGTGCCCCGAGCGCGACGGCGCGGCGCGTGAAATCGATGTCCTCGCCGCCCGTCGCGGCGAAGCGCTCATCGAAGCGCAGGCCGAGGGCGGCGATGACGGTCAGATCCAGGAGCAGGTTGTTCGTCGGCGCCGCCGGCATCGAGACGCCCTCGGCGAACCGGACGCGACGGAAGAATCCGCCGGCGATGATCCAGGGATCCACACCCTCCCCGAACACCGAGTGCACCTCGCCCGAGACGGCATCGGCGTCGCCGGCCGCCCACGGGGCGACGAGCGCGGCGAGCCAGCCGTCGTCGGGGATCTCGTCGTCATCGATGAAGACCAGGGCGTCGGCGCCCGCGGCGGTCGCCGCGTCCAGGGCGGCGTTGCGGACCGCGGCGAGTCCGCGCGCGGGTTCGATCATGTGGAGGGCCCCCGCCGCGTGCGCCGCGCCGGCGGCCGAACCCGCGGGATCGTTGTCGACGACGATGATCGTGGAACGGATGCCGGGGGTCGATGCGGCCTGAGCCACCACGACCGCGAGCAGTTGCGCGAGCTGCGCGGGGCGGTGGAAGGTGGGCACCGTGACGGCCACGAGCGGGAGGACGCCGGTCACCGCACCCGCTCCGGCGCGCGGGTGCGCCGCGCGGCGACGGCGTCGGCGTAGGCCGCGGCGTGCAGCATCCCGGTACGGGTCCAGTCCCGTGCCGAGAGGTCCGGCGCCGCCGGAGGGTCGCCGGCGACGGCCGCCATGAAGCTCTCGAGATCGCGGGCGTCGAGCTCGCCGGCGAACATGTGCACCCACCCCGGTCCCACCTCGTCGGCGAGCGCGGCGTTGACCTCGTTCTGCGGGACGAGCACGGGCCGGCCGAGTGAGAGGGCGGCAAGGACGACTCCCGAGTTGTGCATGAACCGGTAGGGCAGCACGAGACCGCGCACGCGGGCGATGGCCGCGGCGAAATCGTCCTCGGCGAGGAAGCGCAGATCGAAGGCGATCCGTTCGTCTCCGGCGGCGAACGTTCGCAGCTGATCGGCGAGCTCGGCGCTGCTGGGATTCCCGGCGATTCGGAGTCGCCAGTGCGGGTGTCCGGTCCGGGTGGCGCCGAAGGCCTGGATGAGCCCCTCGACGCCCTTGTAGCGACGCACGAGGCCGACGAATCCGATGGTCTGCGGATCGGGCGTCGTGTCCCCGTCCCGCGCGAACCAGTCGCGGAAGTGGCCGTGCGGGATCACCGTGGACGCGCCGTCGACGCGGGTCTGCTCGTTGAGGAGGATCCTGTAGTCGGTGCGCCGTTCGATGCCCTCCAGCATCCGCCGTTCCGCGCGGGTGACATCTTTCGGGAGCTCGACGTTGTGCACCGTGCGGATGACCGCGACGTTCGTCAGACGCAGCCGGCTCAGCAGGGCCCGGGCGTACACGCGGCGTGCCCATGCCTTGAGCCTGGTCGACCCGCCGAGAAGCGTCTCGGGCCAGTGGAAGTGGATGGCGTCGTATCGGCCGAGCAGCGCCCGGCGCCGATCGAAGCGCAGATGTTCGACGCCCGGCGCCTCGGCGAGGGCGGCATCGAGCATGTGGATGTAGGGGTTCGTGGTCGGTCGCGGCGCCCCGAACGACTGCATCACGCGCACGCGGCGCGCCGGATCGATCGATGTGTCCCCCACGCGGGCCATTCTGGCAGGTGGCGGGGCGTGTCCGTGCGAGCGCCTATGCTCTAGTCCATACCGACGTGCAGTGGTTGGGGGATCTGAGCATGTCCGAGTCGTTCGCCGCGTCCTATCGCCGGCTTTCCGCGGCCCAGAAGGGCCACGCCCGGGGTGCGCCCGGGTATTCCGTCTATGTGAACAGGCGCATCGGCCGTGTGCTCGCGGCCGCCGCGCACACGTGGGGGCTCACGCCCAACCAGGTCACGATGATCAGTGCGGCGCACACGTTCGCGGCCGTCGTGGTCCTGCTCGCGGCGCCCGCCGCGTGGTGGACCGGTGTGATCGTCGCCGTCCTGCTCGCCCTCGGCTACGCCTGGGACTCGGCAGACGGGCAGCTGGCCCGCCTGCGCGGGGGCGGGAGCCTTGCCGGCGAGTGGCTCGACCACTTCGTCGACGCGGTGAAGATCGCCTCGCTTCATCTCGCGGTGCTCGTCGCGCTCTGGCTGCACACGCCCTACCGCGACACACCCTGGCTGCTCGTGCCGCTGCTGTTCTCGGTCGTGGGTGTCGTCACCTTCTTCGGGATGCTGCTGAACGATCTGCTCAAGGGCAAGAAGGGCGTGGCGTCGACCCACGCGCGAGGCGGCGGCACGTTCGTGCGGTCGATGATCCTGGTGCCCACCGACTACGGGCTGCTGTGCCTGCTGTTCGCGCTGTGGGGCGCAACCGCCGTGTTCCTCTGGGCGTACACGGCCCTCATGGTGCTCAACGCGGTCTTCCTCGTGCTCGCCGCGGCGAAGTGGTTCCGCGAGATCCGGGCCCTCGATCGCACGCTCGTCGCATGAGCGGACCGAGTGCCTTCGAGAGCACCCGGTTCGCGGTGATCATCGTCAACTACGGCTCGAGCGCGCTGCTCGAATCCGGCGCCGCCCGGCTCGCTCTGCCACCCAACGGCACCGTCGTGCTCGTGGACTGCTTCAGCGACGTCGACGAACGGGCGAGAGTGGCCGCGCTCGCCGAACGGCACGGATGGACGAGCGTGCTGCTGGATCGCAACGCCGGATTCGGCGGGGGCAGCAATGCGGGCGCGCAGACGGCGCTGCGCACCGGCGCCCAGGTGCTGGTCTTCCTCAATCCTGACGCGCAGATCGATCGCGCCTCGCTCGCCGCCCTCGTCTCGACGGCGGCGACCGATCCGTGCACCCTCGTCTCCCCCCGCATCGTGACGGGGGACGGGGGCGCGTGGTTCGCGGGTGCCGATCTGTACCTCGATGACGGCACCACCGCGGGTGCCGCCCGGCGGGCGCGCAACGGGCATCGCCCCCGCCGGGAGTGGGCGACCGGGGCGTGCTTCGCCGTGTCCGCGCCGCTCTGGGAGCGGGTGGGCGGCTTCGACGAGGAGTACTTCCTCTACTGGGAGGACATCGACTTCTCGCATCGCGTGCTCGACGCCGGAGGACGACTGCTCCTGCTCGAGGAGGCGCGGGCGGTGCACGACGAGGGCGGCACCCACGGCGATGCCGTCGCCGGACGAGCCAAGTCCGAGACGTACTACTACCACAACATCCGCAATCGGCTGCTGTACGCCGCCAAGCACCTCGACGACGAAGACCTCGCCGCGTGGCTGCGCTCCGCGCCGCGTGTCGCCTACCGCGTGCTGCTTCAGGGTGGCCGACGGCAGCTGCTGACATCCATCGCGCCCTGGCGCGCCTATGCCCGGGGACTCCGGGACGGCCGTCGCGTCGCGCGCCGCCCGCGCGCGACGCCGGCGGGCACCGATCCGACGCGACGCTAAAGTCGCACCGACAAGGGGGTTTCCTGTGGCTACGCAACGCAAGGCCTACATTTTGACGGTCTGCACCGCGAACGTCTGCCGCTCGCCGCTGGCGGAGTTCGTGCTCCGAGAGGCCCTCGACGACCTCCCGGGTTTCGAGAGCGTCGTCGTCGAGAGCGCGGGCGCCGGCTCCGCTCGCGCGGACGCGGTCTGCACGCGCGTAGCCGGCCGCCGGGACACGGAGCAGTGGCGCGATCTTGCGGCGGCGCATAGGCCCCGTACGCTCACCAAGGCGCTCGTGACCCGGTCGCAGCTGATCCTGACGGCCTCGCGGTCGGCGCGCGCCGCGGTCGCGCGCATCGCGCCGGACGCCCGCTCGCGCACCTTCACGATGCGCGAGGCCCTCTGGCTCGCCGAGGACTACCGTCCCGACCCCGCGCTCGTCGGCAGGGACGCCGTGCTCGCGCTCGCGGTGTACCTCGACCGCCAGCGCGGACTGCGGCCCGCGCCCGTCCCCCGGCCCAAGCGGCTGTGGGGGTCAGCGCCCGTCGATCCCTTCGACATCCGGGACGGCCACAACATCGACGACCGAGCGCACGGCGCCACCCTCGACGACGTCGAGCACGACGCCCGACGCATCGCGGCCCAGCTCTCCAGCGCCGCGGAGCAGACCAAGCCCGGCCTGCTGCGTACGACGCTGCGCCGCTGAGAGCCCGCCGTCAGCGCGTCGCGGCGCTGCGGAGCACGTCGGCGGCGCGCTCCCACGTGAACTCGTCGATGACCGCGCGCCGTGCCGCGATCCCCGGCCGGCGTCCCCACTCCGCGTCGATGACCTCGGCGATCACCCCGGCCTCGGCGAGGGGGTCGACGAAGCGCGCGTACTCGCCGACGGTCTCGCGGAAGACGGCGATGTCGCTGACCACCAGTGCGGAGCCGTGCAGGGCGGCCTCGACCGCCGGCATCCCGAACCCTTCATCCAGGCTCAGGGAGATCGTCAGCGCCGCGTGGGCGTACATCCAGGTCAGCTCGTCGTCAGAGATCGGACCGAGGAACACGACGCGCCCCGCGGCGCGCAGCGCCTCCAGCTCTTCACCGAGCCCCGGGCCTCGCCCGGAATGCGCAGTGCCGCCGACGACATACAGCGGCGACCGGGCGGTGATGCGCCCGCTCGCGCCCGCCGCCCGCAGAACCGCCGCGAGATTCTTGCGCACATTGAGCCGGCCGACGGTGATCGCGAACTCCTGGGCCTCGGGAACGTCCGGAGGTCGGCGTCCGGCACCTGTCAGTGTGGCCGGAGGAGCAAGGCCCGTCACCGCGATCGGCGCGGGGGCGGCGGGCCCGTGGCGACGGATGCGGTCGGCCTCGGTGCGGGTCGATGTGGCGACCGCGTCGGCGGCCGCGCTCCAAGGGAGCATCGGCGCGAAGTACACGCGCTCCTTGCGGGAGAACCACTCCGGATGTTCGGCGAACATCACGTCGTGGATGAACACGACCGATCGGGCGCCGGACGCCCTGCGCGGTGCGTAATTGTGAGAGATCACCGCATCGGCGCGAACCCTCGACGCATGCCGGGCCAGCTCCAGCCGGTTGGAGAGAGCATGCGGCCACAGGCGCGTGCTCACCATCGCCATGCTCGAGGGCAGGTCGGCGGGTCGGTCCGCGCCGCGCACGGCGACGACGATCTCGTCATCCGGGAAGGCCCGCGCCCAGGCGAGGACGAACTCCCGCTGGACGGTGCGGTTGGCCAGCGGTCCCGACCGCCACCAGTACCCGTCGAACAGCACGCGCATCTGCTCTCCCCCCACCCAGGCACATCCTAGGTGGACGTATGCGCGTACGCGAATGAAGCGGATGTCGACAACCGGGCCCCGCGTGTCGTATAGTCCGTTCTGAACGGCCGTGGGAAGTCGTTCAACTGGGGAATCTGGGGATACGCGTGAACGCACGTTTTCGTGCGAGCCGTGACGGGTGGGGTGCGACGCCGAGCGTCGCCGCTGCCGCGATCGGTCTCGCCGCACTGTTTTTTGTCACGGGCTGCACCGCTGGGGGCGGGCAGACCACGGACTCGTCGGCATCTTCGCCGAGTCCCACCATGATCGCGCCTCCGCCGTTACCGGAGGCCTCGGGTGATCCGTCGCCGGCGGCGCCGGCGCCGCTGCCGACGCAGACGGCCGCCCTCGGCGAGACGATCTCGTTCGACACCGGCGTCGCGATCACGATCGACGAGGTGTCGGCGACGACCGTCACCGCGTCGACGCCGGGCGAGGTCACGGGCCCGGCTGTCATCGTGCACGTCACGGCCCGGAACGACTCGACCACGGCACACAGTGTCGACTCGGCGGTCGTGTCGCTCGTCGCCGACGACGGCGCACTGGGCATCCCGACCACGGCCGGCCCCGTCTCGCCCCTCACGGGCGAGGTGCCCGCCGGCGCCTCCCGCGAGGGCACCTACGTCTTCATGCTCGATCCGGCCACCGGCCGCGCCTTCACCGTCACCGTCAACTACGCGGCGGGCGAACCCGTCGCCGTGTTCCAGGGGAGCATCTCGTGACCGTTCGCACTCGCACAGATCGGCCGGCCGGTCACGTCCGTCGCCTTCTCGCGGCGGCCACGGCGGCCGTCCTGGTCGCCGCAGGCCTCGCCGTCGTCACTGCGGCACCGGCCGTCGCTGCGGATCTGCCGTCGCCGGCCACGGCGCTGCAGCGCGATGAGGACGTCGTCACGTCCGACCCCCTGCCGACTGTGCAGATCGACTCGGGTTACGTGTGGGCGCAGACGACGATCGGCAACACCGTGTATGCGGCGGGCAGCTTCAGCAACGCTCGGGCGCCGCTGGCAAGCCCCGGCACCAACCTCACGCCGCGCTCGAACATCCTCGCGTACGACATCACGACGGGTGCTCTGCTGCCGTTCGCGCCGTCGGTCAACGGCGTCATCAAGTCGATCGCCGCGTCGCCCGACGGCACGCGCATCTACATCGGCGGCTCCTTCAACTCCGTCAACGGCCAGACCCGGTGGAACATCGCGGCGCTCGACGCCGTGACCGGCCAGCTCATCGCCGGCTTCGCGCCCTCGGTCGGAGGTGCGGGTGTCTACGGCATCGCGGCGACGGCCGACACCGTCTACGTCGCGGGTCTGCTCACCCAGGCCAACGGGGTCGCACGCAAGAATTTCGCGGCCTTCGGCGCGGCAGGCGGCACCCTACTGCCCTGGGCCCCGACATCCGACCTGCAGGCCGACGCCCTCGTACTCGAGCCCGGCACGTCGCGCGTCATCGCGGGAGGCCGCTTCTACCTCGTCAACGACGTCGTACAGCGAGGACTCGTGGCGCTCGACGGCACGACCGGGGCGATCGACACCGGCTGGGCGGCGCCTCAGACGATCGTCAACGGCTGGAACTCGGGTCAGTACGCGGGCCGGGCGGGCATCTTCGCCCTCAGCACCGACGCGACCGGTGTCTACGGCACGGGCTGGGTGTTCGCCAACGCCAGCGTCGGCAACCTCGAGGGCGCCTTCGCGGCGGACGCGGGCACCGGCGCCGTCCGCTGGGTCTCGGACTGCCACGGCGACCACTACGGGGTCTACTCGACGGGTGAGACGGTCTACACGACCAGCCACACGCACGCCTGCGAGACCCTGGGCCTGTGGCCCGAGCAGAGCCCCCGCCAGTACCGCTACGTCGAGGCCTACACGGCCGAGGCGGGCGGCATCCTGACCCGCACGGCCTCCGCGGGAACGACCTACAAGGACTGGAGCGGCACTCCGTCGCCCTCGCCCTACATCTGGTACCCCGACTTCACCGTCGGCACGGCGTCCGGTCTCGGCCAGGCCGGTCTGTCCATCACCGGTGCGGGCGACTTCATCTCGATCGCGGGCGAGTTCACGACCGTGAACAACCAGCGATACCAGGGCATCGTGCGCTTCGCGACGCAGCCCTCCACCGGAGCCAATGACGGGCCGCGACTCTCGGCGAGCACCTGGTCGGCGCCCGAGGCGCGCTCGATCTCACCCGGGCGTGTGCGCGTGGTCATCCCGGCCAATTGGGACCGCGACGACCGCGACCTGACGTACGAACTGCTTCGCGAGGGCACGGCCGAGCCGATCGTGACCCGCGTGCTCGCGTCGGGATGGTGGCAGCAGGGCCGGCCGACGGTGATCCTCGACGACAAGGACGTCGAGCCCGGCTCCGCGCAGACCTACCGCGTGAGGGTGAGCGACGGCGACGTCAACACCGTCACCAGCGCGTCGGCGACCGTCGACGTCGCCGAGGGCGAGCCCTCGCTCTACAGCGACGCCGTGCTCGATGACGGGGCCTCGATCTATTTCCCGCTGGGTGAGGTCACCGAGGACTGGGCGGGCGTCGAGACGCAGATCCGCGGCTCGGGCGTGACGACGACGACGCCCGGAGCCGTCGAGGGGCTTTCGGGCGAGAGTGCTTCCGCGTTCACGGGCACCTCCTCGGGGCGCATCTCGACGAGGAACCGGATCGCGGTCGGGGCGGAATACTCCACCGAGCTGTGGTTCCGCACGGAGACCACCCGTGGTGGCAAGCTCCTCGGATACGGCAACTCGCAGACGGGAACGTCGGGAAGCCACGATCGCCACGTCTACATGCTCAACAACGGACGACTGACCTTCGGCGTCTATCCCGGGACGGTGCGCACCGTCGTCACGCCGACCGCCTACAACGACGGCGACTGGCACCACGTGGTGGCCACGCAGGGCGCTGAGGGCATCAAGCTGTACGTCGACGGCGAACTGCAGGGCGAGAACACCGAGGCGACGTCGGCGCAGAACTACAGCGGCTACTGGCGCATCGGTGGCGACAGCCTCTCGGGCTGGCCCTCCCGTCCGTCCTCCGACTACTTCGACGGAGCGATCGACGAGGTGGCGATCTACCCGACGGTGCTCAACGCGACCCAGGTGCTCGCGCACCACGCGGCCGGTCTCGGGCTCGACGCCCCGACGGCGCAGTTCGCAAGCGCAGCCACCGATCTGGCGATCACCGTGGATGGATCCGCGTCGACCGCGCCCGACGGACGCTCGATCGTCTCGTACGCGTGGGACTTCGGCGACGGGCAGTCGGCGAGCGGGGCCACCGCGTCCCACACCTTCGCCGCCGCCGGCGCCTACCCGGTGACCCTCACCGTCACCGACAGCGCGGGGCTCTCGCACGCGCAGACCCAGACCGTGACCGTGCTGGCGCCGAATGTGCTGCCGAGCGCGGACTTCAGCACCGTGACGCAGAGCCTGACCGTGACGGTGAACGGCGATGCATCGGCCGACGACGACGGCACGATCGACTCCTACACGTGGGACTGGGGCGACGGCTCGGCGCCCGGCGCGGGCTCGACGGCCTCGCATGTCTACGCCGCGAGCGGGCAGTACACCATCACTCTGACGGTGACGGACGATCGCGGGGGCATCGCCTCGACGACTCAGGCGGTATCGGTGGCGCACGACGCCCCGGTGGCCTCGTTCACCTCGGCGGTCTCGGGACTTACGGTCTCGACCGATGCGACAGCATCCACGTCCTCCGACGGCACGACGCGCGACTACGCCTGGTCGTGGGGAGACGGCACACCGGCGAGCGCGGGCGTGGGGGCCTCCCACACGTATGCCGCAGCAGGCACGTACGTCGTCGAGCTGACCGTGACAGACAGCCTGGGCGCCTCGCACACGTCGAGCCAGACGGTGACCGTCTCGTCGGTGCAGTTTGCGGCGCGGGATGATTTCGAGCGGTCTGTGGCGTCGGGGTGGGGTTCGTCGGATGTCGGTGGTGCGTGGTCGGTGTTGTATGGGGCGGCGTC
>NZ_QFPF01000180.1 GCF_003248605.1 Microbacterium sp. | reverse complement strand
GGATGCCTCGACACGTGACTACTCGGGCGCCGTCATCTCCACCGACCCGCCCTACTACGACAACATCGGTTACTCGGACCTATCGGACTTCTTTTACGTCTGGCTGCGACGATCTCTTTCAACGATCCACTCGAAGACGGTTGGGACTATGCTCACTCCGAAGTTCGAGGAGCTTGTCGCTAATCCGTACCGACATGATGGCAAAGCAGGAGCGGAGAAGTTCTTCATCGAGGGCTTCAACTCGGTCTTTGCCCGAGTCCGCGAGGGCGCAGACCCGAATGTCCCGCTGACTGTCTATTACGCGTACAAGCAACAGGAGGCCAACGCCGAGGGGACCTCCTCTACCGGCTGGCACACGCTACTGGACGGTCTCATTGACTCTGGGTGGGAGATAACCGCGACGTGGCCCATGCGAACCGAGATGAGCGGAAGGCTAATCGGTTCAAATGCCAACGCCCTGGCCTCTTCGATTGTCCTGGCTTGTCGCCCCCGCCCGAGCGATGCGCCTACGACGACCCGACGAGCGTTCGTGGCCGCACTGAAGGCGGAGCTCCCAGAGGCGCTACGCACGTTGATGCAGGGCGCGATTGCACCCGTCGATCTCGCGCAGGCGGCAATTGGACCCGGCATATCCGTGTTCTCCCGGTACTCGCGGGTGCGGGAGGCGGATGGCTCCGACATGAGTGTGAAGGACGCACTCCTGCTCGTAAACGCCACGCTGGACGAAGTAATCGGCGAGCAAGAGTCGGACTTCGATCCCGACACTCGGTTCGCAGTCAAGTGGTATCGCCAATACGGCTGGACCCAGGAGAACTCCGGCATTGCTGACCAGCTTGCGCGCTCTTCCGATACGTCGATCGGAGCGCTTGAGCGCGGGGGCATCTTCGAGGCAAAGGGCGGGAAGGCGCGACTTCTCTCGCCGACCCAGCTTGAAGGCGCATGGGACGTGAGCGCCGACGAGCGCGTCAGCGTGTGGGAGGCGACGGTTCGCCTTGCGGCGGTGATGGCAAAGCACGGAGCCGATCAGGTCGCTTCCCTGCTTCCTTCAGTTCAGACGCGGGTGAATCTCGACGCGGTGAAGGAGTTGGGATTCCTGCTATTCCACGAGGCCGAGAAGAAGCGCGACACCAAAGACGCGATTCTCTTCAACGGGCTGGT
>NZ_QFPF01000087.1 GCF_003248605.1 Microbacterium sp. | reverse complement strand
GACGGCCCCGATGCTGCGGCCTATGCCTCGCCGGAGGCGTTCGTCTACGAGTGCGCCGGAGGGCGAGACGTGCGGCACGTCCTGGTCGACGGAGAGATCGTGGTGCAGGACGGCGAAATCACGACGGTGGACGTCCGCGAGATCCGGGCTCGTGCGGCGTCGCGACAGAAGGAACTCGCCGAACTCATCGCCTGACCGCGCGCCTGTCCCCCGCGGGCCGGAATCGTCACCGGTGTTCGGTCCATCCGCCGTGCGCGAATCGCAGCGGGACGGAAAGAGTTCGATCCGGCCTCCGTTTGTTGCGGCCGGATGACGAATCTTTTCGGGGCGTTTACGAAATGCGTCGCTGGTGCATCCCGACCTCCCGTGGAGTGCAGAATCGATTCCGCAAGCCCTATCGAGAGGAGGCACCAGATGACCGCCAGCACGAAGCCGCTCACATTCGGCGCGTTCGAGGTAATGTCACCCGCCTTCCTCTCGAATGCGTGGTCGCACCCCCTGAGCCAGACCGAGGAGTTCGCCACCCTCGCGTTCTGGCAGAAGTTGGCACGCCGCCTGGACGACGGAGGCTTCGACTACCTGTTCTTCGCCGATGCGTCGGGATACCCCATGAACTCGGCGGGCGAGGTGCCCGAGGCGGTTATCGACCGTATGTCCATGCCCGCCGCTTCACCACGCTCGATCACCTGACGAACGGACGCCTGGGCTGGAACATCGTCACGAGCGACATGCAGGAATCCTTGACGCGACTGCTCGGTGAGACCGAGGTCATGGCCCACGATCTGCGCTACGACCGCGCCGAGGAGTTCGTCGATCTGTGCCTCGAGTTGTGGGAGACAGCGTGGGACGACGACGCGATGGTTTTCGACAAGGCGAGGCGCGTGGCGATCGAGCCGTCCGCGGTGCGGCGGATCACGCACCACGGCACGTACTTCGACTTCGACGGCTACTATCCCGCCAACCCCTCACCGCAGCGCACCCCGACCCTCATGCAGGCCGGTACCTCCCCGAGAGGCCTGCGCTTCGCCGCGGACTTCGCCGAGGCCGTCTTCGTACAGAAGCGGGACATCCCGTCGGCGAAGGCCGTGGTCGCACGTGTGCGTGACGCGGCAGAGGCCGCGGGCCGGTCGCGCGACTCCGTGAAGGTCGTCAATAGCGTCTCGGTCATCGTCGGGGACACCGAAGCAGAGGCCCGGGAGCTCCGCCGGTCGCTGTCGACAGCACCCAGCACCGCCGCGATGGCGGCCCTGTATATGGGTTGGAGCGGTGTTGACCTCATGCAGTACGACCCGGAAGACACACTCGACGGCGTTCGCAGCGAAGTAGGCCAGTCGAGCGCGTTGAAGTATCAGTCGCCGGATGGGAAGAGCCCGACGGTGCGAGAGATCCTCGATGGGATCGTCGAGACGACCGGCGGATTCAAGATCACGGGAACACCGTCCCAGTGCGCTGCCGAGCTGGAAAAGATCGCGCGCGAGACCGATCTGGACGGTTACCTCATCGAGTGCACCTTCGGCGGAACCGTGTCATACGACGCATTCATCGACAAAGTCGTGCCGCTCCTGCGTGAGAACGGCATCATGCCCGCCGAACCTCGTGGCGGCACACTTCGCGAACGTCTCATCGGCACTCCCACGCCCGCACTGTCGGCGCTCCCGCGTCCCGTCCTCCATCCCTCCCAATCCATCTGACCCGAACACTGCACGTCCAATCACCTCCACCATAAGGAGCACCGAGATGTCCACTCGCGTTTCCCGTTCTTTGTCCGCCCGCCGATTCGCCGCACTCGCGGCGGTGACCGGAATATCCCTCACCCTCGCAGCCTGCGCGGGGGGCTCCGAGCCCGCATCCGTCCCGTCCGCCGACGGAGCGCCGGCAGATCTGGGTGCAGCAGCCATTCAATTCGGATGGCTTCCGAACATCGAGAACGGCGCCATCATCGCTGCCGTTGAGGAGGGGTACTACGACGACCTCGGCCTCGACGTCGAGATCCTTCCCGGCGGACCGGAAGTCGCCGTCGACGCACAGATCGTCAGCGGCGGTGCGCTCGTCGGGCTCATGACGACCGAATCGCTCGCGAATTCCGTACTGAGTGGCGCACCGCTCGTCGGCGTCGCTGCCGTCTACCAGTACTCCTCCAACGCGATCGTCTCGCTCGCGGACTCGGGCATCGAAGAACCCATGGATCTGGAGGGCGCGACGATCGGACTGAGCGCGAACGACCGCACCACCCTGCCGTTCCTCGAGTGGCGCGGACTCGACATGGACACGATCACGACCGTACCGGTCGACGGCTCACCCACTCCCCTTGCCTCAGGTGAGGTCGACGCGATCGTAAGTCCGATCGGCAACGTGCCGGTCGTCCTGGCCGCGCAGGGAATCGAGACCAGCGTCATCCCGGTCGCCGACCACGGCCACAACCGATGGAGCTCGATCCTGACGGTGCGCCAGGATTCGCTGGAAGATCCCGAGAAGCTGGCGCAGATCCGCGCGATCATCGAAGGCACACTCGTGGGCGTCGAAGTCCTCCTGGAAGACCCCGCGGCCGTCGGCGAGATCACCTACGAGGCATACGGCGAGCAGCTGGGGCTCGAGCTCGAGACCCAGGTCGAGGGCGCCGTAGTGTGGGCCGACTTGATCGAACGTGGACGGGAGCGCTCTGGCGGCGCGCTGCTGGAGGTCACCGAGTCCGGCATCGAAGAGACGCAGTCGCTCTTCGACAACATCCTGGTCATCGACCTCGATGCGAACGACATCTTCGACCTGACCGTAGCCGAAGGCATCCTTTGATGACGGATGCCTCGGCATCGGCCCTCGGCGCCGAGGCGGGCTCGATTCGAGCCGGCCTCGGCGCCGAGGAAGTCGTCAAGACGTTCAAGACCAGCCAAGGTCCGGTCACGGCGCTCGATGGCGTCTCGTTCGACACGGACCGAGGATCATTCACGGCACTGATCGGGCCGTCGGGATGCGGCAAGTCGACCCTGTTAAGGATGTTCGCGGGACTCGACAGCCCCACGTCTGGGCAGGTGTCGCTCCTCGGCCGGTCTGCTACCGACGTCCAGCAGGCGCATCACATCGGTGTCGCGTTCCAGGACTCCGCACTTCTGCCCTGGCGTTCGGTCGAGGCCAATATCGCCCTCCCGCTGCAGGTCGCGGGGCGACGGGTCCAGAAGAAAGCGATCGCGGACCTGATCGCGCTCACCGGCCTGGCGGGCTTCGAGAAGGCACGACCCGCGCAGCTCTCGGGCGGTATGCGGCAGCGCGTGGCGATCGCGCGTGCGCTCGTCCTCGAGCCCACAGTGCTTCTCCTGGATGAGCCGTTCGGTGCACTGGACGACATGACGCGTCACACCATGAACACCGAACTGCAGCGCATCTGGACGGAAAGACCGACGACCACCCTCCTGGTCACGCACTCTCTCGCAGAGGCCGTGTTCCTCAGCGATCACATCTTCGTGATGGCGGCCCGTCCGGGTCGGATCGTCGCCCGCGTCGATGTCGGGCTGGAGCGGCCCCGCACGACAGAAGCGCGCACCAGCCCGGAGTTTCACGCGTACGCGGATCAGCTGTCTCAGCTGCTGTTCGAAGCGAAGCGCACGTGATGGCGACAACCCATATCACCGAGGCCCCCCGCGCGTCACGCAGACCAATCGAACCCCGCAGTTTCGTCCTGCCCGCGACGCTCATCGTCGGGTTGTTCGCCGCGTGGATCCTGGTGGCCTGGGCGTTCTCCGGTCGGCACGTGATCCCCTTCCCCTGGGAGCTCGGAGCGCAGCTGGCGGCTGACGCAGAACTCATCGGAAGGAATGCGCTCTTCACGCTCAACAACGCGGCGTTGGGGTTGATGTGGTCGATCATCGTGATCATTCCGCTCGCGGC
The DNA here is from genome assembly GCF_003248605.1 of Microbacterium sp. Taxonomy (GTDB): domain Bacteria; phylum Actinomycetota; class Actinomycetes; order Actinomycetales; family Microbacteriaceae; genus Microbacterium. Next base: position 7,901 of record NZ_QFPF01000087.1, on the reverse strand, counting down.
GATCTGCTTCCTGCTGCCGATCAGCCAGCCCGTGGTGATGATCGTCGCGATCGTCCTCAATGTGATTCCGACCGTCGCGATCGCACCGATCCTGATCGCGGCTCTGCAGCCCGAGATGGCACGTGTCGTCGTCACCGCGCTCTTCGTCTATTTCCCCCTCCTCATCGGGGTGCTCCTCGGATTTCGCTCCGTCGACGACCGCAGCCTCGACGTCATCACGGCCAGCGGAGGACGCGAGTGGGCACGACTGAGGTTCCTGCGCCTGTGGTCGGCGCTGCCGAGCATCGTCGCCGCTCTGCAGATCGCCGTCCCCGCGGCGGTGCTCGGCGCGCTGATCGCCGAGTTCTTCGGTTCGGCGGAGGGACTGGGTGCGCTCCTCATCTCGGCTCAAGAGATGATGCTGGTGAACCGTGTCTGGGCTATCGGGATCTTCGCGGGCGTCATCGCCGCCCTGGGTTTCGGTCTTGTCGCACTCCTGGCTCGGGTCGTCGTACCGTGGGCGGGTCGCGGCACGTCGGTCGGCACCTCGGTTGCGGGCGCCCAATCGACTCCGCTGGCCTCGTGGTCCGCGATCGGCTCCGCTCTCATCGCGTTGGTCGTCATCATCGCCTTCTGGTACTCACTGCGGTTCGCTTTCGGCCTCGACGAGTACTTCGTCAAGCTGCCGCATGAGCTCCTCGTGTACGCATTCACGGGCGACTCCCTGCGCGGCCTGGGCCCGGAGGCGTTCTGGGGCGTCTTCCTCGTGGCGCTGGGCGAAACCGTGATCGATGCTTCCACCGGCTTCATCGTGGGAATCGTTCTGGCCATAGCGGGCGCGCTCACGCTGGTGGCGGTGCCCGGACTCAGCCGGGTCGCGCTACCGCTCGCGATCGTCCTCAGGTCGCTCCCGATCCTCGCGATGCTGCCGATCGTCGTGATCGTGTTCGGGCGAGGCATCCTGACGGTAACCATCGTCGTCGTCCTCGTGAGCTTCTTCCCCACCCTCGTGAACGTGATGACGGGGCTGCGCGCCGCGCCCGACGGCGCGATCGATGTGGTCAGGGCGAGCGGCGGGTCGAGTTTCGATGCGGCGCGGCGGGTGCGCTTGCTGTACGCCGTCCCCTCGATCATCGCGTCGACGCAAATTGCCGTGCCCGCTGCGATCGCGGGCGCGACGCTCGCCGAGTGGCTCGCCACCGGCAATGGCGTCGGATATCTGCTCACTCTGTCGTCGGCACGCGCCGAGTACCTGCAGCTGTGGGCGGCGAGCATCGCCTTGGTGATCGTCGTCCTTGTCGTCTACCTGCTTCTCGGCATCGTAAGCGGCTGGGTCACGCGTCGACTCGGAATCTCCGGCTGACGCACGCACCCGCCTCAAAGCACCGCTCGCGGCATCTCTGCATGTCAGCGCGGCATCTCTGTCTGTGAAAGGAACCCCATGAAGCGAATCGGCCTCGGCGTCTTCGAGTCCGCGCGAGCGGCGAACGGAAACAAGTTCGCTCTTCGGCATCCCGAGAGCCGCCACCACGAGTACACCGACCTCGCCTTCTGGGTCGAGATGGCGCAACTGCTCGACGCGGCGGACTTCGACTACCTGTTCTTCGCGGACGGCTACGGGTACCCGATAGACGCGGATGGCGACGTTCTGCCCGCAGCCGTCGAGGGGGGCAGCTTCTCCGGGGTGGAGTCGATGACACTGATCCCGGCCCTCGCGTACGCGACGCAGCGGCTCGGTCTCGTCTTCACGAGTCCGACCGGTCTCGATCACCCCGTGCACACGGCGAGACGCCTGGCCTCGCTCGACCATCTGACGAAGGGAAGGCTCGGGTGGAACGTCGTCACCGGCTCCTCGCAGGACGCGATCGCGCTCCTCTTCGGCCACGAGCAGATGCGCGCCCACGACGACAGGTATGCGCGGGCACGGGAGTATCTCGAGATGGTGCTCGCGTTGTGGGAGGGATCATGGGAGGACGATGGCGTCGTTGTGGACCGGGATCGCGGTGTCTATGCCGACCCGTCAAAGATCCACCGTCTGGACCTGAGTGGCGAGTTCTACAGCACGTCCGGCTATCTCACCGTCGAGCCTTCGCCTCAGCGCACGCCTGTCCTGTTCCAGGCTGGCACCTCGGAGGTGGGCAAGGACTTCGCAGCGCGATACGCGGAGTGCGTCTTCGTCAAGTCCGAGAGCCTGGAACGCACGGCTGAGAGCGTCGCTGACATCCGGCGCCGAGCGGTCGCGTATGGACGGGATGCGAACGACATCACGATGTTCTGCAGCGTCAGCATCATCGCGGGCCCGGACCGCGACGAGGCTCACGCATGGCGCAGGAGCATAATCGATCTGCAGACGGACGAGGGTGCGGCAAGTCAGTTCCGCGCCCTCGCTGGCATCGACCTGATGTCGCTCGACGCGACCCTGCCCCTCAGCCAGCGCGGCACGGATCTCGGCGAGATGAACCAGAGCGACGTGCGCAAGTACCTCCCTCGGCCGGGCGAGCGCGCGATGACCGTGCGTGAGATCCTCGACGACCTCAAGGGTGCGAAACTCGGCGACTGGACCATCACAGGGGGCGGCGAAGAGGTCGTCGACGCCATGACGCGCATCGTCGAGGCGACCGACATCGACGGCTTCATGCTGCAACCGGCACTGGACATCGCCGAGCTGCAGCGCTTCGTCACCCACGTCCTGCCCGTCATGCAAGAGCGTGGCCTCCGCGTCCCCGCCTCGTCCGCGGCCGACACCTTCCGCGGGCGGCTGAGCGGACATCCTCGCCTGAGCGATACGCATCCGGGCGCTGCCAACCGTGGGGTCGCCGCCTCCTGACTCCTCCCCGTGGTTCCGGCTAATGGCCAGCTGCCGCCGTCTCGACTCGGAACGGGGCGCCCATGTGGTCGTCCGAGATTCGAGGACCGGCTTCGAGCATCCTCTCTCGTAGAGAGGCAGCCTCCAACGGGAATTGCGGAAGGCGTCCCCGGCGTCGCAACTCCGGCATGACGAACTCAGCGAAAGCGTCGACCTCTTGCAGCCCGAACACGGGACGGATGAGAACCCCATCGAGGTCGGTACGGTCGATCAGCTCCTCAATCCGGTCGGCGATGTCGGCGGGGTCCCCCGCCATCCCGAAGCCCGGGTTCTTCAGCTCGACGAGGATCTCCCGCACCGTCGGTCCCGACTCGCCGTCCCGCGGGAGAAAGCGATCGACGTTCGTCTGGCCGAGCTCGGTCTTCAGCAGCTCGGCCGGCACCTGCGTGAGGGGTTGGTCGGGGTCGAGACCGAGAAGGTCGATGCCCGTGCGGTGCTTGTACACCGTGGCGACATCCTCGTCAGATGTCAGCGCCTCGTAGTCGGAGCGCAGACGGAGCGCCTCCTCGCGGGTGGGAGCGACATTGACGGTGATCCCGACGACGATCTTGATCCGCGCGGGGTCGCGGCCGGCGGCGTCGGCGCGCGCTCGGATGTCGGCTACCGCCTCGGTGACCTGCTCCGCCGACATCGCCTGAACGAGCACGCATTCGGCATACTCCGCGGCGAAAGCCTTGCCCGCGGGCGAGGTACCGGCTTGGAAGAGGAGCGGCGTCCGCTGCGGCGTCGGCGCGACGGAGAGGTACCCCGAGGACCGGTAGAACGTGCCTTCGTGTTCGACGCGGTGCAACTTGGCGGGATCCGCGTGCATCCCGCTCTCGCGGTCTTCGACCACCGCTCCGTCTTCCCAGCACCCCTCCCAATACTTCAGTGCGAGATCCACGTACTCCCGGGCACGCCGATACCTCTCGTCGTGCGGCACCATCACGGCGTCACCGAAGAGAGAGGCGACCGAGTCCTGCGCGGCCCCCGTCACGATGTTCCAGGCGATCCGTCCGTGCGTGAGCTGATCCAGCGCCGCGAAGCGGCGGGCCGTCTGGATCGGGTGGTCTCTTCCGGTCGGATACGTCACCACGAAGCCGAGGTCACGCGTCGCGTGCGCAAGCGCCGGGATCATAAGCATCGCATCGCTTCCGGCGAAGCCCTGCTTGACCGCGGCGTCCGAGAGCTTGCCGTCGACGGTGGTGAATCCATAGCCGTCTGCGAACAAGAGAAAATCGAAGCCGGCCGCATCCATCTTCTGGGCGTACTCGATCCAGTAGTCGAGCTCGCCGTAGCGGTGGGACGTCGCGCGCGGATGCGCCCACGTGGGTTTCGGTGTTGCGAACTCGAAAACGCCCAGCTTGATCTGCTTCACGTGTGCCTCCTTCGTTGGACGTTCGTCATGCGCCGGAGCGGAGCACGTCGCGGATATGCTGCAGGCATCGCGTGAAAGGACCGAGGTCGTCCCACGGCACCCATTGGGCCGCGCGAATCAGGGCCCCTTCGCGCAGGAGGATGCCGCCTTCCAGCATGAGGTTGTCGGACATTCCGTGGTCCTCGACCATCTGCCCGTCTGTCATCCGGAGGATGCCCTCTTCGTCGCGAGCCGTCCCGCCGTCGTACGCCGCCACGCGCTCCGAGTAGTCGCGAGGTTCGTGGGTATAGCCGAAAACGAGTTTGCCCTGAGCCGCCATATAGCCGAGTTCGTAGACTGTGCCGACGTCGGCGCTGATGCCGCGGAAGGGTGTGAGGTTGGCGATGCAGATCTCCGCCTCGTCCATCCGCCGCTCGTTTCGACGACTGATCCCGATTCCTCGCCCGAGGGGCGTCGCCGCATCCCCAGGGCTCAGGTCGGCGTGCAGGGGCGACGGCTCGAAGCCCACGCTCGCACTCAGCGCACGTTTGCGCTCGATCAGTTCGCGAGCCTGCGGCAGAAACACCTCGGGCCCAGCCAGATACACGCGGCGCGATCTCACGTGCCATTCCTTCCGCTCCCACGCTCCGCGTGGATACACTTGTGACGAATCGATTCCGCACCCAGTATCTTCCGGGGATACGGTCTCGGCACACACCGAAACGAAGTCTTAACGAGTTGTTGACAGACCCGGCCTCCGGGCGGCCGACGAGAGGCAGATCCGTGCAATCCATCACCCCCTCGACCGAACCTGACGACCGCCTCTTCGTCATCGACTGCGATACCGGGATCGACGACGCCCTGGCGCTCGGCTATATGCTCGCGCGCCACGGGGACCGGCTCGTCGCGGTCACAACGGTCTTCGGCAACGTCTCCGTTGCACAGGCGACGATCAATACGCTCGATCTGCTTGCTGTCGCGGGTCGACCGGACATCTCGGTTCACACGGGTGCGGCGACGTCGCTGGACGGGGCCTTCGCGGGGACCGCCCACCGCGTCCACGGGACGAACGGCTTCGGCGGCGTCGCGCTCCCCACCTCTGCGCGACAGCCATCAGCCGAGTCCGCGCCCGCGGCGATCGTCCGTCTCGCCCACGAATACTCGGGTCGACTGGTGATCATCGCCGTCGGACCACCCACGAACCTTGCGATCGCGCTCTCTATGGACCCGTCGATCGCGACGTTGATCGATGAGGTCGTCGTCATGGGAGGTGCTGTGCAACACGCCGGGAACGCCACCCCGGTCGCCGAGGCGAATATCTGGCACGACCCGGAAGCGGCGCAGCGGGTCTTCGCCTCTGCCATGCGCGTACGCATGGTGCCGCTCGACGCAACGATGCGCCAGCGCCTCACCGCCGCGGACGCCGCCCAGCTTCAGGCCTCCTCCAGCGCGACCGCGAGACTGATCGGCGAAGCGCTGGATCACTATCTCGGGTTCTACGAGGACGTCTTCGGTTTACAGGAATGCGCGCTGCACGACCCTCTCGCTGTCGCGGTCGCCGTCGGCGACGAATCCGTCCTACACGAGGCCCGTTCGCCCATCACGGTCGAACTGGCCAACGGGCCATCGCGCGGCGCCACCATCGTCGATCTGAGACGGGCCTACCACGGGCCGGTCGCCGTCGAAGGCGCGCGGAACCGAGTCGTCCTACGCACTGAGGACGATTTCGGGTCACGCCTCGTTGCAGCGCTGCTCACCCTGCCCTGAACTCGGGCACGGTCCCTGGCGCCTGGGCGCCGTCCGACACATCATCCGTTGAACCCGTCCTGAACGGTTTGTCTCATCCACCTCGCTCGCTACCGCTGCCACCTACGATCCAGTGAGTGTGTCGGGCCGAGCGGTCTGGTATTCCTATTGAATGTCGTGGGTCCAGCAATTGATATAGGTGTCCTCATCGTGATGCTGATCAGGTCTCGCCAACGACGTGACTTGTCATCAGGTCCGAACTGACTTGCGTTGGACCCGCTTAGCTACTCGTATCGGTAGAAGTCCGGTGGCAACGCCCTGGCAACGGATGAGCGAAATCGAACACTGGATAGCTGATCTGAAACACCTCATGACCTGATCGAAACCGCGAGAATCCGTGCCTTCTGAGCAAGCGCAACACCAGGGTCGTGAGTTCAAATCCCACCGTCACCGCCACTGTCGAAGCCCCGCGAACCCTTGGAAACACTGGGGTCGCGGGGCTTCTGTCATTCTTCGGCAGGGTCCTCCGCCCACATCCTGCCCACATTTGAATCGAAACGGGTTCGATTCACCCGGTCCGCAAGGGCGTCAAGGTCGTCATCGAAGAGGTCGCTGTAGACGTCCAGGGTCATGGCGGGGCTGGCGCGCTGACCTGGCGTTGACAATGAGCGGGCGCAGGATCAGCCGCGGAGTGGTGAGCCGGTGACGGTGAACTGATGTCCGCCGATGTGGCCCGACAGAAGCGGCATCGCCTCTTCGATCGCCGCACGAACGCTGTCGAGTTGCAGTGACGCACGATGTGCTTCGGCGGATGTCCACAACTCCGCGACGAACACGGTGTCGGGCTCGTCGTCGCTGATGCCGACCTCGTACAGGAGGCAGCCGGCCTCGTTGAGCTGGGGGTTGGGTCGCGTCAGAATCGCGACGACGTCATCACGTCTACCGGGCCGGACGCCGAGGGTGCCCACGTTTGCGAAGGTCATGAGCTTCACGGTACCCGGGGTGATCCGTCGGTCACCTCGGCCGCATCCCCGCTGACCGGGTCTCTGAGTATCGTGCGCAGGGTGCCCTGCGGGGTGGAGCGGGTGAAGGTGTCGAGATGGATCTCGTGGTGGGGGCCGGCTCGGTGCAGATTTCGGCGTCGCGCGTAGTCGCCGAGGCGTTCGAGGGTTGCGAATTCGTCCGCGAACGGTCCGTGGTGCATGACCTGGACGACGTCCTGCTCCGGGATCGAGAATGCCGTGACGTCGTCGCCGGCGGTGTCCGCGGTGCTCGCGGCGCGGGCGCGCGCGGCGGCGATGTCCGCTTCGGTCGTGCCTTCGGGTACGCGCGTGAGTACCCGATACCGCAGGGTCGGGATCGGGTTCACGCTGTAGAAGTCCGCGATCTCCACCGGAGCGGAGCCTCCCAGGTACCAGAACTGGAGCTCCACGACGGGAGTCTCGTCGCTCTCGGTGAGGGCGCGGGCGATGCCGGAGACGAGGATCTTCTTGCGGTAGAACTCGTCGCTGCCGGGGGCGCCGTTGCCGAGCACGGCGACGTAGTCCACGCGGGGTGTCCGTACGTGCTCGGGCGTGTCGGATGCGTGCAGGTGCTGGGTCAGCTCAGGGGTGGTCATGCGCGCGGCTCGGTGCGGGCGATGGTCGATTCCAGTCCGGCACGGATGCTGGACATCGTGTCGGCGTAAGCCTCGTCCAGATCGATATCGAGCTTGTCGGCGAGAACGAATGTCCACCAGATCGATTCGGCGAGTCTGTGTTCCAGCTCGGCTTTCGGATCACCGTCGATGGCCCAGGTCCCGTCGTGGGCGAGGAGGAGGCGGCCGATGGAGCCGACGTCGTTGGAGAATCCGATCATCAGTTCGTGCAATGACCAGGTTTTCCCGTTGATGCGCTCCTCGAGCACTTCGTACTTTGCCAGGACCGGTACACGCCCGGACCTGCTCCCCACGCTGGCGACCATGGCGACGAAAGG
>NZ_QFPF01000086.1 GCF_003248605.1 Microbacterium sp. | reverse complement strand
GGAGGACCTCGTCGCGGTCGATCTTCACCACGGTGCCCTCGATGAGGTCTCCGTCGTTGAAGAACTTGAGGGTCTTCTCGACCGCGGCCAGGAAGTCCTCGGCAGATCCGATGTCGTTGATCGCGACCTGCTTGGTGGCCGTGGCGGTCGTTGCGGTAGTCATGTAGTGGGTTGTCCTTGTTGGGGTTGTTGTTCAGGGCCTGGCGGCGGCATCCGTCGGGAGGACAGGCGAAACCGGATCAGGCGAAGCGGATTGTCGTTCGATTGTCGCGCACGCACGGCTGAAGAGCCACACGAGTGACGCTCCAGGGTAACAGAGCGACCCGGGGCTTCGCATCGCGTGTCGGGCGCACCGGCGGTCGCCGCGTCGAGCCGGCCGACCGGCGGATCGAGCGGGAGGGTCAGCGCGCGGTGACCTCGATGGTGAACTCGAGGGGCTGGATGCCGCCGTCCGCATTCGTCATCGTCACCTCGGTGGACCCCTCGGCGATCGCCTCGAAGCCGGGGTTGAAGACGGCTCCGCCCTCCTCGCGGCCCTGGACGAACTCGGCGACGGCGTCGTCGGAGACCTCGGCCGAGTAGCTGTCGACGGCGAGGTCCCCGGTGTTGATGTTGAGGACCTGTCCGACGACGAGCTCGACGGTGGCGGCCTGAAGGTCGTTCGAATCCATGGTGACGGGAGCGATCACGGGAGTGGCGGGGCTCTCTGAGGTCGAGGCGGAGGGCGAGGTCGACGGGGTCGACTCTCCGGCGCAGGCGGACAGGGCGAGGGCGGCGGCGATGGCGACGGAGGCGCCGAAGATCCGGGTGCTGTTCACGCCGGACAGTATGGCAGGAGGGGATGCCGCGCCCGTCGAATCCGCGGCGCGACGCGCCGATCGGCGGCGCCCGTGGGATCAGCGCCCGCCACGGGTCGCGTCCACACACGGCACGCACAGGGTCGCCGCGGGACGCAGGCGCAGCCGTCCCGGCAGCAGCGGCGTGCCGCACCGCTCACACACGCCGTACCTGCCGGCGTCCAACCGCTCCTGCGCCCGATCGAGCTCGGCGAGCTCGGCGAGGTGCTCCGCGCGCAGCCCCTCGGCGCGCGACCACTCGGTGATCAGCGTCGAGCCCTCGGGGTCGTGCTCGTCGTCCGTCCACTCCTCACGGGCCCGCCGGATGCCCTCCAGCTGACGCTCGAGCATCCCGATCCGCTCGTGGAGGGCGGCTCGTCGGTCCGCGATGAAGCCCGCGAAGTCCGGCTCGATCCCTTCGGTCGGGTCGACGTCCATGCGCGCCAGACTACGGGTGCGCGGCGTGGACCGGCCTGCGCATGCCCCGCAGCACCAGGAGCACCGCCCGCGCCGGCGCTCCGACCGCGAAGGCGAGCGCGCCCGACAGCGTGCGATCTTCGCGGCCCAGGACCTGCTTGCGCTCGAAGGCGTCGCGCAGCGCTCCGCCGCGCCGCGCGAGGGGCTCGCGGCCGGGAAGATGGCCGCGGCGGCGTAGGGCGGTGAGCGCTCCCAGCCGCTCCACCCAGTCGTCCTCCGACGCCGCGTGGAAGTAGTTCTCGCACAGCCACTCCGGCCGGGGGTGCCGGAAGTCCCGCGCGATCGCCCGGTCCTCACCGCCGAACAGACCGCTCCCCTCGAACACCGTGTTGATGAGGGCTTCGTCGACGCCGAACGTGTCGAGGGCGATCACGGGGATCCCCCGCGCGACCGCTTCGATCGCGGCCGTCGAGCTCACCGTCACGAGGCCCTCGGCGCGCTCCAGCGCGCGCGCCATCGGCGCGCTCGAGAGCACGAGGTTGGGTGGCGTCTCTCCGAGCGCGGCGATGAGACCGGCGTAGTCGTCGCGCTCGTGGTGCGTCTGGCGCTCGCCCGCCATCGCCCGCACCTTGACCACGACACGACGCGTGGGGTCCGCGCGGGCGGCGTCCCGCAGCATCCGCACGACACGTTCGCGTTCACGACGCTCGCGCGGGACGATCGCCTGGGCGGCGAAGACCAGGTCCGTGCCACCGGGCACGGGATGCTGCACGCGAGCCGCCGCCCCGACCTGTGCGAAGGGCAGACGCGACAGCGCGAACCGCGCACTCACGCCCAGGCGGGCGGCGAGCGCCGTGAAATCGCGCACCTCGCGCAGGGAGTGCAGCACGAAGAGGTCGCACTGCGTGCGGTAGAACACGGCCTTGCGCGTGGCGGGGATCGAGATGCCCGGCAGGCCCGTCACGATCACGGGACGCGGCTCGAGCGTGGCCACCAGTCGCGCGAGCACCCGCACGAGCGGTCCCCGTGCCGCGATCAGCACGGCGTCGGGCTGAGCCGCTCGCAGTGCCGTGAGAAGCCCGGCGTAGTCCATGCGGCGCACGGCATGGTCTTCGAGGCCGCTTCCGGCGAGCGCGGCAGACAGTTGCGCGTCGCTGACCACGAGCGGTGTCTGCACGACGAGGAGTGACGGGGTGACGGCATCCGCCCGCGACCCGAGCAACGCCGCCGCCCATTTGACGTACGAATCCGTGTCGGCGAGCGCGACCACCCGCAGCCGGGCAGGATTCGCGCCGGGTCTCACGCGGGCACGCGGCGCAGCTTCGCCATCGGCGCCAGCTCCCCGGGGAACACCCGTTTGACGCCGTCGCCGAGCGCCGACTCGATGATGCGGATGTCGCGCACGAGGTGGGCGAAACCGGTCGGCTCGAGCGAGGCGGCGTGGTCGGAGCCCCACATCGTGCGATCGAGAGTGATGTGCCGCTCGATCGCCACCGCGCCGAGCGCCATGGCGGCGAGGGAGATCTGCAGCCCCCGCTCGTGGCCGGAGTACCCCACGGGAACGCCGGGGTACCGGTCGCGCAGCACCGGGATGACGCGCAGGTTCGCCTCGTCGGGCTCCATCGGGTAGGTGGAGGTCGCGTGCATGAGCACGAGCCGATCGGTGCCGAGCACCTCGATGGCGGCGTCGATCTGGCCGATCGTCGACATGCCCGTGGAGAGGATGACGGGCTTGCCCGTCTCGCGCAGGGCACTCAGCAGCTCGAGGTCGGTGACGGAGGCGGATGCCACCTTGTGCGCGACGACGCCGAGGTCTTCGAGAAAGGCCACACTCGGCACGTCCCACGGCGATGCGAACCAATCGAGCCCGCGCAGCAGCGCGTGATCGCCGATCTCGACGTACTCCTCGCGCCCGAACTCCACACGGCGGCGGTAGTCGAGATAGCTCATCGTGCCCCACGGCGTCTCCCGCGGAACATCGCGCATGTGCTCCGGCGTCGCCAGCTCGGGCGTGCGCTTCTGGAACTTCACCGCATCGGCGCCCGCATCCGCGGCGACGTCGATGAGGCGCTTGGCGAGGTCGACCTCGCCGTTGTGGTTCAGGCCGATCTCCGCGATGACGTACGCGGGGCGCCCACCCCCCACGACGCGGGATCCGATGGTGACGGTCATGGCTGAGCCTTTCTGGAGGTCTCCGCGTGCGGAGGGGTCGTGACGGGCGCCGACGGGCCGTCGGCTGCCGTGTCGCGGGCCCGCAGCACCCGCTCGACGAGGTCGCGCACGGCGCCCGCTCCCCCATCGCGGGCGAGCACGACGCGCGCCGCCGCCAGCACGAGGGGGTGCGCGTCGGGCACCGCGACCGGCCAGCCGACGATCTCGAGGCAGCCGAGGTCGTTGACGTCGTTGCCGAGGTAGGCGATGCGATGAAGCGGGAGGTCGCGCTCGGCGGCCCACGCCCGCAGCGCCGCCGCCTTGTCGTCGACGGCCTGCCGCACGTCGACGCGCAGCTTGCGCGCCCGGGCGCCCACGACCGGGTTCGTCTCGGTCGAGAGGATGAGCATCGGGATGCCGGCGGCCCGCAGCCGCGACACGCCCATTCCGTCCGAGCGGGAGACCTGAACGAGCTCTGCGCCGTCGGATCCGACGAGCACGGTGTCGTCGGTGTGCACGCCGTCGAAGTCCGTCACGACGGCGTCGACGTCGATCGCCTCGGCACCGGCGAGCCGCGAACGGATGAGGGGTGCGATGGCGCGCGCGAGCTGCAGCTGCTCCTCGGAGTCGATCTCGATCGCGGTGCGCTCAGGGACCGCGACGATTCCGGTACGGCCGAAGAATCGGTGCCCCGCCGCGCGGAAGCCCGGCGCGTCCATGACGTAGAACGCGCCGCTCTCGAGCCAGTGCGGCTCGCGGTCCTGTCGGCGGGGACGAACGGCGGCGTCGTGGTTGACGCCGCGCGCGCCCTCCGCGCTCCGTTCCCAGAGGAATCCGTAGGTCTCGACCGCCGAGAACACGCTCCCGAACGATCCGCGGCGCACGAGCGCGATCGCGTCGTCGAGCGCGTGGGGATCGATGAACGGCGACGTCGCCTGGAGGAAGGCGAGGACCCCGACATCCACTCCACCCTCGGCGAGCGCGTCGAGGGCGTGCCGCAGCGCGCTCTCGGAGCTCGCGGTGTCGCCGGAGATCTCCGCCGGACGACGCAGGATCTGGGCGCCCCACTCGCGCGCGACCGACGCGATCTCGTCGTCGTCGGTCGAGACGATCACACGGTCGATACGGGACGCGGCGAGCGCGGCGGCGACGGCGCGTCCGACGAGGGGAACCCCCGCGACCCGACGCAGGTTCTTGCGCGGCACGCCCTTGGAGCCGCCTCGCGCGGGAATGACGGCGACGACCTCGCCCGTGGCGCGCGCCGAGGCCGTCATCGCAGCGCCCTGCGTCGGTGACGCTGGCCGGGCACGCGCTCGCGGATGCGGCTGCCGGTGCCATCCAGCACGAGCGGAAGGGTCGTGGTCGTGCTCGAGGCCAGGGTCAGGACGTCGAGACCCTCGGCTCCGGCCAGGACGAGCTCGGCCGGCAGATGGCCCTGCGCGATCCGCACCCCGGGGATCGCGGCGACCGCAGCCAGCTGTGCCGGCGTCTCGCGCCGATGCGGAAGATAGGTGAGCGGGGAGGACGCTGCTTCGGCGGCGATCCAGTCGAGGTAGAGATCGGCATCCAGGTGTCCGTCCACCGGACGGGCGCTGCCCAGGAGCACGCGCCGTGTGGTCGGTCGGGCATCGGCCGTGGCACGGGGCGCGCTCGCCCGCGTCCACTCGAAGCGGTGGGAGCGCACCGGGATGCCGAGCTCGGCGAGGGCGCGCACCCTCTCGTCGCCGAGCGCGAAGGCCGTGAAGACGTCGACGCGACCCGCGAGGGCACGGGTGTGGAGCAGGTCGAGGGCGACGGGCGCGATGCGGGTGGTCAGGCCCCGCTCGGCGACGCCCGGCCGGCTGTAACCCCGTCGACCGGTCAGCGTGTCGGCGAAGGCGACCGCGTTGGCTCCGTCGTCGAGGAAGGTGATGCGCCGGGGCCGCAGCACCGACGCCGCGAGCCGGAACTGGCCGGAGTACCCGTCGCCGACGAGCCAGTGCCGGTGGCGTGCCAGCACACCCCAGGGGATGCCGAGGTAGGGAGCCATCGCGCCGAACGTCGCGCCTCGGGCCAACAGCTCATCGGCGGTCTCGGGCATCTGCGCGGTCAGGCGCCCGGCGATCGCTGCGCTCGTGCGATGAGCGTGGGCCCACTCGGCGGCCCCGATCAGCTGCAGCGGCGATTCCACCCATGCGACGACGTCGTGAGCCACGTCACCCCCGGTTCACCCTCAGACGGCGGTGACTCCGCCGTCCCTCCACCGTGCGAGGCGAGGGTGAACCGGTTCGGGGCCTTTCGGTGTCGCGCGCGCGAAGCCCGGGTGAACGATGGGTGCGGCGTCAGCCGCGCAGCGCCTCGGGGATCGGCACGGTGCCGGTGTTGAAGCGGATGCTGCGCCCGATCGTCGCCGGTTCTGCCAGGGCCGCGGCGATCACGGCCGCCACATCCGCACGCGCGACGGAGGCAGACTCGGTCGCCGCGACATCGATGCGCCCGGTGGCCTCGTCGAGGGTGAGGGCGCCGGGGGCGAGGATCGTGTACTCCAGTGCGGAGGCACGCAAGTGCTCGTCGGCGGCGGACTTGGCCTCGGCATATGCATAGAAGGAGTCGCCCTCGGGAACACCGTGGTCGGGACCCGCGCCGAAGTACGACACCATGACGTAGCGGGTGACCCCGGCAGCGGCCGCGGCATCCATCGACCGCACCGCCGCGTCGCGGTCGACCGCGCGGGTGCGCTCGGGGTCGCCTCCCCCGGCGCCGGCCGACCAGACGACCGCGTCGTGACCGGCGATGAGCTCGGCGAGCTGCGCGGTGTCGAGACGCTCGACGTCGGCGACACGGGCGGTCGCGCCCGTCGCCGCGACCTCGGCGGTGTGTGCGGGGTTGCGGATGACGGCGGTGACGAGATGACCGCGCTCGACCAGCACAGGAGCGAGCAGAAGGGCCACCTTGCCGTGGCCGCCGAAGACGAGGATGCGCGACATCCCTCCACGCTAACCCCGCTCACCCGTCGCCGGGGCCGCGGCCCGTACCCGCCTCGAGCGCGCATAGCCTGGACGGGTGGACACGAGCGACGCCGGCGGCATGACCTATCGCGGCACGACCGCGCTGATCACGGGCGCGAGCTCGGGCATCGGCGAGGAGTTCGCGGCCCGGTTCGCCGAGCGCGGCGCCGATGTCGTCCTCGTCGCGCGGCGCGAGGATCGGCTGCGCGCCCTCGCCACCGAGCTCGAGTCGCGGTACGGGGTCACCGCGACGCCGCTGGCGCACGACCTCGCCGCCCCCGGGGCCGCCGCAACACTGCGCGCGGAGCTCGATGCGCGGGACATCCGCGTCGACACCCTCATCGGCAACGCGGGATTCGGCGCGCGCGGGGCGTTCGCCGAGGCCGACCCCGCACGGCTCGACGCGATGATCCAGCTCAACGTCGCGGCGCTGACCGCGATCACGCGCGAGTTCCTCCCCGACCTCGTCGCCTCGGGACGCGGGGCGCTGGTCAACATCGCCAGCGTCGTGGCCTACCAGCCCACCCCGCACATGGCCGTCTACGGGGCGACGAAGGCGTTCGTCCTGAGCTTCACCGAGGCGATCGCGTACGAGACGCGCGACACGGGCCTGCGCGTCCTTGCGCTGAGCCCCGGCTCGACCGCGACCGAGTTCTTCGAGATCGCCGGCGCAGAAGAGATCGCCGGACGCGGCATGCAGTCGCCCGCGCAGGTCGTCGAGACCGCGCTCCGGGCTCTCGACCGCCGCCGCACTCCCCCGAGTGTCGTCTCCGGCGCGGCCAACGCGGTCGCCGCGACACTCGCCGGAATCGTGCCCCGGCGGGTCGCGCTCGGCGCGAGCGGGCGCCTGCTGGCCTGAGACACGACGGCGCCTCGGGATGCCGAGTGTCAGCCCCGCCCGTCCAGGTACCACCAGCGATCGCTCTGCCGCACGAAGCGGCTGCGCTCGTGCAGCTCGTGTGCGACGCCGTCCTCGCGGTAGCGGGCGACGAACTCGACCGTGCCCCGGCGCTCGCCCGGTCCGCCGGCGACGACGTCGAAGATCTCGAGGCCGGTCCATCGCACTCCGGCGTCCACGTCGACGGCATCGGGCACCGTCCCGGGGTGCCACGTCGCCGCGAGGTACGCGGCATCGGCGCGGGCGAATGCGCTGTATCGCGAGCGCATGAGAGCGAGCGCCGTGGACGCGGGCGCGCCCGCGTGCAGCGGACCGCAGCATCCGTCGTACGCGAGGCCCGTGCCGCACGGGCACGGTCTTGTCACCACCCCTGCGACCCCGGCCCGCCCTTGAAGGGCCCGGCGAGGTCCGCGGTGACCCATCCGCCATAGAACCCGCCGGGCTGCGGCGTGACCACCTCGCCCCCGACGGTGCAGGTGTCCATCGGCGCGGGGTAGACGGCCACGCGCCCGGCCAGTGCCTCGAACCCCGGTGCGGGGGCGGGATACGTCCACGCGGCGCGGGGCGCGGTGCGGCCGCCGCCGTGCACGTCGAAGTACCGTGCGGCGCCCTTGAACTCGCAGAAGGACGACCCGGCGGCGGGGACCAGCGCCCCCGGGGCGAAAGCGTCGATCGGCAGGTAGTAGACGGGCGGGTGGCTGGTCTCGAGAACCCGGACGACATCATCGGTGTCGACGATGCGCTCGCCGCCGAGGTCGATACTGACGCGCCGGTCGACGCGCTCGACACGCGGCGGGCGCGGGTAATCCCACACGGACTCCTGGCCGGGGGCGACGGGATCGGGCGCGGGGCGTCTCATGGCACCAACGCTAAGCCCGTCCGCGAGGCACCGGGCGATCTCCGCGGCCGGGAACTACCCTTCAGGGGTGACCAACTTCGGCGATGACAAGCCCACGGGCCCGAGCACGACCCGCATCACGATCTGGGTTGTCGTCGGCGCCGTCGGCCTCTACTTCCTCATCTCGGGCATCGTCGGCATCGTGACCTCGGGCGGCTGATGGCCGGGCGCTGCCGCCCCTCCCGCCCTCCGCGAACCCGCGAACCCGCGAACCCGCGAACCCGCGAACCCGCGAACCCGCGAACCCGCGAACCCGCGAACCCGCGAACCCGCGAACCCACATTTTTGCAGCGAGCCACCACGTGTCGTGTGGTGTCTCGCTGCAAAAATGTGGGTTCGCCGAGGGGCGCGGTCGCGCGGGCGAGAGCGCGGGCCGACGACACGACGGGCGGATGCTGTCGCTCCGATGACCGGCGCTGGTAGCGTGCGGGCAGGTCGTGCCGACGACGACGCGACCCATGCCGCAGCCAGCAGCAGGGAGCACGCGTGACGAATGTGCAGACAGGCCCCACCCCGGACGGCGACGCGAAGCCGCGGGAGCAGTGGAGCGGCCAGCTCGGGTTCATCCTCTCCGCGATCGGATCGGCCGTCGGACTGGGCAACATCTGGCGCTTTCCCGGCGTCGCGTACGAGAACGGTGGCGGGGCCTTCCTCATCCCCTATCTGATCGCCCTCGTCACGGCCGGCATCCCGATCCTCTTCCTCGACTACGCGCTCGGTCACCGTTTCCGCGGCGCCGCCCCGACCGCCTTCCGTCGCGCCGCAGGGCGAGCGAAGGGGCTGCTCGAGTCCGTCGGATGGTTCCAGGTCTCGATCGCGTTCGTCATCGGTCTCTACTACACCGCCGTCATCGCCTGGGCGGTGTCGTACTTCGTGTTCTCCTTCGACCTGCGCTGGGGCGATGACCCCGCGGGATTCCTCACGGGCGAGTACCTGCGCACCGGCGACCCCGGCTTCAGCCTCGAGTTCGTGCCCGGCGTGCTCATCCCCCTGGCGCTGATCTGGATCGCCGCGATCGTCGTCCTCACCCTCGGGGTCGCGAAGGGCCTCCAGCGCGTCAACGTCATCTTCCTGCCCGTGCTGATCGTCGCGTTCTCGGTGCTCGTCGTCCGGGCACTCTTCCTCGACGGCGCCGCCGACGGCCTGAACGCCCTCTTCACTCCGAACTGGGCGGCCCTCGCCGACCCCGACGTGTGGATCGCCGCGTACAGCCAGATCTTCTTCTCACTCTCGATCGCGTTCGGCATCATGATCACCTACGCCTCCTACCGCAAGCGGCGCGCCAACCTCACCGCACCCGGCCTGGTCGTGGCCTTCGCGAACTCTTCGTTCGAGATCCTCGCGGGCATCGGCGTGTTCGCCACCCTCGGTTTCCTGGCCTTCCAGCAGGGCGTCGAGGTCGCCGAGCTCGAGGGACTCACGGGCGTGGGGCTCTCGTTCATCACCTTCCCCGCCATCGTGTCGCAGATGCCCGGTGGGCCGATCTTCGGCGCGCTGTTCTTCGGCTCGCTCGCCCTCGCCGGTTTCACGTCGCTCATCTCCGTGCTGCAGGTGGTCTCGGCCGCGCTGCAGGAGAAGTTCGCGCTGACCCCGCGTCAGGCGGCGCTGCGCCTGGGCACCGTGTCAGCGGTGCTGTCGATCCTGCTCTTCTCGACCACGACCGGTCTGCTCGCGCTGGACGTCGCCGACCAGTGGGCCAACAACATCGGCATCGTCGCCTCTGCCGTCGCGTCCACGATCCTCGTGATCTGGGTTCTGCGACTGGGCCCCGAGCTGCGCTACCACCTCAATGCGGTCTCGACCTTCCCCCTCGGCCGCATCTGGATCGCCCTGGTCGGCATCCTCGCGCCGCTCGTGCTCGGCTACATGCTCATTGCACGCGTCATCACGCTCCTGGTGGAGGGGTACGGCGGCATGCCGCCGTGGTACCTCGGGATCGTCGGGTGGGGCACGATCCTGTTCCTCGTCGTTTCGGCCGCCGTGCTCACGGGCATCCGATGGAAGAGTCCGCCGGACGACTTCACGGCGTGGCCGCCCTACCCGCCACAGAGACAGGTGGATGCCGCCGCCACGACAGGTGAGGAGACCCGATCATGACCGCCCTCGCGATCGTCTTCCTCCTCCTGTCGATCCTGCTGGTGTGGGGCGGCCTGGTGGCGAGCACACTGTTCCTCCGATCGCATGCCGAGCGCACGTCGTTCCCGCCCGGCGGCCTGGACGATCACCGCGAGGATGCCGCACCCCTCGAGCACGACACCTGAGCCGGAGCGGATGCGAGGATGGGCCCGTGACCGACCGCCTCATGCTCCTCGATACCGCGTCGCTGTACTCGACCGAAGACCTGTTCTCAACACACGTCGTCCGCAGTTCACACTGAATTGACCGACACGAGGCTCGAGCCGCAGGACAGAATCGACAACATGACCACCCGTTTAGTCGAGCTCGGCATCCCGTACGCGGGTTGGCCCGTCCGTTCCGATGGAGACTACGAATTCGGTCTCACCTTCCTTGAGCCGGGACTGATCGAACAGATCATGGAGTGGGCGAAGGACTTCAATCGTGAGTTCGACGATGAGACCGGGTGGCGGTCGGAGAAGGCTCGGGCCGATCACCTCGCGGAAGGTCGACGACTGCAGGCCGCACTGCAAGACGAGGTGGGCAACACCTTCCGCGTCGAGCTCGACCCCTTGGGCTCAGGCCTGACTCCACTCTGACCTCACTCAGTTCGCGTTGCCGCGGGCACCCCACGAAGGAGAACGCCGTGCAAGAACGGGTCATGTTGCTCGACACAGCCTCGCTGTACTTCCGCGCCTACTATGGGATGCCCGACACCGTGCGCGCTCCCGATGGCACCCCGGTCAACGCCGCGCGCGGACTGCTCGACATGATCGCGAAGCTCGCGACCACCTACTCCCCCTCGGGCATCGTGGCGTGCTGGGACGACGATTGGCGCCCGCAGTGGCGCGTCGATCTCATTCCGAGCTACAAGGCGCACCGCGTCGCCGAGGTCGCATCGTCAGGTCCCGACGTCGAGGAGGTCCCTGATCCGCTCGAGGCGCAGCTTCCGGTCATCCGCGAGGAGCTCGAAGCCCTCGGCATCCCGATTGTGGGACGCGCGCACCATGAGGCCGACGACGTCATCGGATCCTTCGCCGCGCAGGCGAACGGCCCCGTCGACATCGTGACGGGCGACCGCGACCTCTTCCAGCTCGTCGACGACACCCGCGGCGCGCGAGTGATCTACACCGCGCGGGGCATGAGCAACCTCGAGGTCATGACCGATGCGACGGTCGTCGCCAAGTACCGGATCCTGCCCGGGCAGTACGCCGATTTCGCGACGCTGCGCGGCGATGCCTCCGACGGCCTGCCCGGCGTGCCCGGGATCGGCGAGAAGACCGCGGCCACGCTGCTCGCCGCGCACGGAGACCTCGCCGGGATCATCGCCGCGGCCACCGCCGGCGAGGGCATGTCGGCGGGCCTGCAGGCGAAGGTGCTCGCCGCCCTCCCCTACCTCGAGGTCGCTCCGCGCGTGGTGAGCGTCGTCCGTGACCTGGACCTCGCGGATGCACCGGCACCGCGGGCGCCCGACGCCGGCCTCGCCGCCGCCGTCGCGGAGCGCTGGGCGCTCGGCGCATCGATGCAGCGCGCGCTCGCCGCGCTGACGACCTCCTGACTGCCCGGTCGTCGTCGACGACGACGGCGACGCGCCGTCAGGCGCGGGCGCGGCGGACGCCGGCGACGGAGCTCAGCAACAGCACGCAGTACACGATCGAGATGCCGAGCACGAGCGCGAGCGGCACCGACCAGTCGCCCGTCGCCTCGTGCAGATACCCCATCACGGGGGCACCGAGCGCCCCGATCGCGTACCCGCCGCCCTGTACGAACGCCGACATCCCGGCGGCTTCGGAGTCGGAGCGCGCGACCGCCACGAGGGCCGTGAAGATGACGACGAAACCGCCCGCGTGTGCGATCGCCCCGAAGCTCGCCCACACGACGAAACCCGCGGGGGCCACCAGCATCCCGCCTGTGAGCACGAGCCAGCACACGCAGATCACGACCGCCGGCACGATCGTCGGAAAATAGCGTGTGAGCACGGGCACGAGGAACGCCCCGAGGATGCCCACGCCCTGGAAGATCGAGGCGAGGGCGCCGGCGCTCGTGCGGTCGACCTGCAGCTGGTCGCCGAGGATCGTGGGCAGCCACGTCGTGAGGGCGTAGTACGCCGTCGTCTGCCCCGAGAAGGTCAGCATGAGCAGCCAGGTGATGGGTCGTCTCAGCATGGTGCGCTCGACGCCGCGGGCGGGCACGACGGGCAACGGGCCGGTGAGCGACTCCGCGTCGCGCGACGGATCGCGCCGCAGCGGGATCTGCCCCGTGGATGCCGGCGGTCCGTGCCCGTCCGCGTTCCCCGTGTCGGGTGCGCCCGGTGCGCCGGCGTCGCCGCGGGGGCCGAGGCCCGAGAACCGGTCGGCCGCCGCGCGCGAGCGCCGCATGTGCAGCATCCAGAGAATCACTCCGGCGAGCGTGATGGACGCCCACGCGACGAGCGCCCACGTCCAGCCGATGACCGCGGCCAGAGGCGCCGTGCCGAGGGACGTGATGAGGGAGCCGGCGTTGAGCGTTGCCGCGTAGCCGGCCGTGACGGTCGACACCCGCGCCGGCGGCACATCTCGCCGGATCACCACGGGGATCACGACGTTGCCGATCGTGATGGCGGCTCCGATCACGAGCGAACCCGCCAGCATCCAGCCGAACCCGGGCAGCGCGCGCACGAACGTCCCCGCGAGCACCCCGAGCAGCGTCAGCAGCAGCGCGACCTCCGGACCCGCGCGCCGGATCACGAGCGCCGCGACGGGCGTGAGCGCCGCGAACATCAGGACGGGCACCGAGGTCAGGAGTCCGGCCGACGCCGTGCCGATGCCCAGATCCTCCTGGATGTCGATGAGCACCGGGGTCGGCGCGACGATCGGCCCGCGCAGGCTGAGGGCCGCGACCAGCACACCCGCGACGACGAGCCACGGAACCGCTCGCCCCGCGGCGAAGGCGGGGGCGGTCGTCACCGACTCAGTCTACGGAGCGCGCCGACGCGCAACGCCCGCTGAGCCCGTCGAGCCCGCGCTGAGCCCGTCGAGCCCGCACTGAGCCCGGCGAAACGCGGGTCAGCCGCCGGGCCGCGCCCATGCCTGTAGGCGTGCCCGCGGCCATGTCGTCACGATCCGATCGGCGGGCACACCGGCGGCCTCCGCGCGCGCAGCGCCGTAGTCGAGCAGGGAGAGCTGACCCGGTGCGTGCGCATCCGAGTCGATCGCGAACAGGCAGCCCACCTCCACCGCCAGCGCGAGCAGGTCATCGGGTGGATCCTGGCGCTCGGGACGCGAGTTGATCTCGACCGCCGTGTCGTGGGCCGCGCACGCCTCGAACACGGCGCGCGCGTCGAACTCCGACGGCGGACGCGTTCCGCGTGCACCCTCGACGAGGCGACCGGTCACGTGCCCCAGCACGTTCACACGCGGGTTCCGAACCGCCGCGACCATGCGGCGCGTCATGGCGTCGGCATCCATGCGCAGCTTCGAATGCACCGAGGCGACGACGACGTCGAGCTCGCCGAGCAGCTCCTCGGTCTGGTCGAGCGTCCCGTCGTCGAGGATGTCGACCTCGATCCCCGACAGCAGCGTGAAGCCGTCGTCCGAGAACCGAGGCAGGATCTCGAGCTGCGCGCGCAGGCGCTCGGCGCTCAGACCGTTCGCCACGCGCAGTCGCGGCGAGTGGTCGGTGAGTGCCGTGTACTCGTGACCGAGCCGTCGAGCCTCGCCCACCATCAGCTCGATCGGTGCGAGCCCGTCGGACCACTCGCTGTGCGTGTGCAGATCGCCGCGCAGCAGCACGCGCAGGGCCGACCCGGCCGCAGGGACGTCGTAGCGCTCCCGCAGCTCGAGCAGGTAGTCCGGCACGCGACCCGCCAGCGCCTGGGTGATGACCGCGAACGAGGAATCGCCGACGCCCGCCACGCGCCGCAGTCGCGCGGGATCGTGCAGGACCGCCGCGTCGAGGCCGGCGATGGCCGCCGCAGCCGCACGGAAGGCCTTGGATCGGTATCGCGAAGCACGCTCCCGCTCGAGCAGCGTCGCGATCTCGGCGAGGGCGTCTGCGGGATCCACGCGGCCACCCTACGCCGGGCGCAGCACCCCGCGCAGGGCGGGCGCGGGCGTCAGCCGAGCTCTCGCGAGACCTCGATCCACTGGGTGAGTTTGGCGGCGGCCGCACCCGAATCGATCGCGGCCGCGGCGCGGTCGCGCTCCTCGGCGAGGCGCTCGACGATGGGGCGCTGAGCCTGGGCGGCGTCGTGCGAGAGCCGGTAGGCCACGAGACCCGCCGCGGCGTTCAGCAGCACGATGTCGCGCACAGCGCCGGTCTCGCCCCCGAGCACCCGTCTCACCACCTCGGCGTTGTGCGCGGGGTCGCCCCCGCGCAGCTGATCCATGCGCGCGCGGGGGATTCCCAGGTCGCGCGGATCCAGGTCGTGCTCGTGGATGTCACCGCGGGAGACCTCCCAGATGTGGGAGTGCCCCGTCGTGGTCAACTCATCCAATCCGTCGTCCCCTCGGAAGACCAGCGCCGTCGCGCCCCGCGTGCGGAACACGCCGGTGATGAGGGGTACGCGGTCGAGGTGGGCGACGCCCACGGCGTTCGCCTCCGCCCGCGCGGGGTTGCACAGGGGACCCAGGAAGTTGAAGACGGTGGGCACGCCCAGCTCGCGGCGCGTCGCCGCGGCGTGCGCGAACCCGGGATGGAAACCGCCCGCGAACACGAAGGTGATCCCCGTGCGGCGGAGCGTCTCGGCCACCGCCTGCGGCGTGAGCGAGATCGGCACACCGAGCGCTCCCAGCACGTCGGACGAGCCCGAGGCGCTGCTGGCGGCCCTGTTGCCGTGCTTGATGACGGGGACCCCGGATGCTGCCGCCACGACAGATGCCATCGTCGAGACGTTCACCGTCCCGAAGCGGTCCCCGCCGGTGCCCACGATGTCGAGGGCGTCGGCGGAGACATCGAGCGGCAGCGCGGCATCCAGGATGGCGTCACGGAATCCGACGATCTCGTCCACGGTCTCACCCTTGGCGCGCAGGGCAATGAGGAACCCCGCCAGCTGCGACGGCGTCGTCTCGCCCGTCATCACCTGCGCCATGGCCCACGTCGCCTCCGACACGGGGAGATCGCGCCCCTCGAGAAGGTTCGCTATCAGGTCCGGCCAGGTCGGGGCGTCACTCATACAGGCGATCCTAACGAGGCGTACGCAGGGGGAATGCGGGGGTGATTCCACGCGCGTTCTTAGGTGATCCTAAGTTTCAACGCGGCCAAATCGATACCCGCCCATGCGATCTCGCAGCCCGAGCATCGGCCATAATGGTGAACGTGACGACCACCTCAGCGACCTATGCCCCGGCGGCGAGGACCATCAAACGGCCTGATCCGGTGGCCGTCGGCACCATCGTGTGGCTCGGCAGCGAAGTCATGTTCTTCGCCGGGCTCTTCGCCATCTACTTCACTCTGCGCAACACCTCCCCCGATCTGTGGGCCGAGCGCACCGAGCTGCTGAACGTTCCGTTCGCGCTCGTGAACACGATCATCCTGGTGCTGTCGTCGGTGACATGCCAGATGGGCGTCTTCGCCGCGGAGCGCTTCCAGCCGTACTCCGCGAAGAAGCGCGGGCTGTTCGGCTGGGGAATGGTCGAGTGGTTCTTCCTCACCTTCATCCTGGGCGCGATCTTCGTCTCCGGTCAGGTGTGGGAGTACGCCACGCTCATCACGGAGGGCATGCCCATCGAGGCGGACTCTTACGCGTCGGCGTTCTACCTGACGACGGGCTTCCACGCCCTGCACGTCACCGGCGGACTCGTCGCGTTCCTGCTCGTCATCGGTCGCGCCTACGCCGTGCGCAACTTCGGCCACAAGGAGGCCACCAGCGCCATCGTCGTGTCGTACTACTGGCACTTCGTCGACGTGGTCTGGATCGCCCTGTTCGCCGTCATCTACTTCCTGAAATAGAAAGCGGAACCCCCTCGCCATGCCTCGTGAGAAGAAACGCCGCAGCGGTCGGCGCAGCCCCCTCGCCGCCGCCGGCCTGATCGGAATCGGTCTGCTGCTGACGGGTGGCCTCTACGCCGGGGCGTCCGCCGCGATGGCCTCGACGCCCGAGGTCGCCACGCAGACGCTCACCGTCGACGACGGCGAGAAGCTCTTCCAGGCCAACTGTGCCACCTGTCACGGTCTCGACCTGCAGGGCACCGAGAACGGACCCAGCCTGTACGGTGTCGGCGCCATGGCCGTCGACTTCCAGGTCGCCACTGGCCGTATGCCCCTGCAGATGCAGGGACCGCAGGCGCCGCAGAAGCCGGTGCAGTTCACCGACGAGCAGATCGCGGCGATGGCGGCCTACGTGCAGTCCATCGCCCCGGGCCCCGAGATCGCCAGCGGCGAGGTTCTCGACGGCGAAGGCGACGTCGCCCACGGAGCCGAGCTCTTCCGCATCAACTGCGCGATGTGCCACAACGTCGCCGCAGCCGGCGGCGCCCTCACCGAGGGCAAGTACGCCCCCTCGCTCGTGGGTGTCGACCCCCGCCACATCTACGCGGCGATGGTCACCGGTCCGCAGAACATGCCGGTCTTCAACGACCTGAACCTCTCCCCCGAAGACAAGCGCGACATCATCTCGTCGCTGCTGTGGATGGAACGCAACTCCGGCGCGGGCGGCTTCACGCTCGGCTCGCTCGGTCCCGTGTCCGAGGGCCTGTTCATCTGGATCTTCGGAATCGGCGCGCTGGTCGCGTTCACCGTGTGGATCACGGCCAAGTCCAACTGACCCCGTCGCATCGAGAACTTCTGAGTACGAGGAGCACCATGGCTAACGAGATCGAGGCACCGGAGCACGATCGGGGACCCGCTCCCTCATCGGGCCTCGCCGTTGCCGTGAGCGATCCCGTGCGCAACCCGGGCCTGCCGCCCCACCGGACGCGCGTCACCGATCAGGACCCGAACAAGATGCGCCTCGCCGTGCGCACCGTGTACGGCCTGTTCTATCTCTCGGTGGCAGGCAGCATCTGGGCGATCGCCGCGTACTTCCTGTTCCCGATCGAGGACGGCGAGGTCGCATCGATCCGCGACAACAACCTCTTCATCGGCCTGGGCATCGCCCTGGCGCTGCTGGCCATCGGTGTCGGCGCCATCCACTGGTCCAAAGCAGTCATGGCCGACACCGAGCACATCGAGGCGCGGCACCCCACGCGTGGGCGCGAGTCGACGCGTGCGGGCGCCGTCGCCGCCTTCTCGGCCGCCAATGACGAGTCCGGGTTCGGACGCCGAGCGATGATCCGCAACTCGCTCATCGCCGCGCTGGTCGCCTCCGTCGCCCCCGGCATCGTCCTCTTCCGCGGACTCGCGCCGCAGGGCGAGAACCCCGTCGAGCTGCTCAGCCACACGATGTGGGAGCCGGGCATGCGCCTCGCCCTCGATCCCACGGGAACCCCGATCCGCGCGGCCGATGTCACGCTGGGCTCGGCATTCCACGTCATCCCCGAACCCCTCGCGGAGCTCGGGCACGACGAGGGGTACCTCGAGGAGAAGGCGAAGGCGATCGTCCTGCTCATGCGTCTGCTGCCCGAGCAGCTCGTCGAGACCGAGGAGCGCGCGTCCTGGTCGTATGACGGCATCGTCGCGTACTCCAAGGTGTGCACGCACGTCGGATGCCCCGTCGCGCTCTACGAGCAGCAGACCCATCACCTGCTCTGCCCCTGCCATCAGTCGCAGTTCGACGTGTCGCGTGGCGCTGCGGTCATCTTCGGCCCCGCCGCCCGTGCGCTGCCGCAGCTGCCCATCGCCGTCGACGACGAGGGATACCTCATCGCGCAGAGCGACTTCACCGAACCCGTCGGTCCGAGTTTCTGGGAGCGTCATTGAGCACCGCAACCGCGAAGAGCGAACCGAAGCAGCCGCCCCTGGGCGGTCGCTTCGTCGGCGCCACAGCGAACTACATCGATGAGCGCACCAGCATCTCCGGGCTGGTCAAAGAGCTCGGTCGCAAGATCTTCCCCGACCACTGGTCGTTCATGCTCGGCGAGATCGCCCTGTGGAGCTTCGTCGTCGTCCTGATCTCCGGAACGTTCCTCACGTTCTTCTTCCAGGCGTCGATGGTCGAGACCCACTACAACGGCTCCTGGGCGCCGATGCGCGGCATCCCGATGTCGGCGGCCATGGAGTCAACGCTCCACATCTCGTTCGATCTGCGCGGCGGGCTTCTCGTCCGTCAGATCCACCACTGGGCCGCACTGATCTTCGTGGCCGGCATCGGCGTGCATATGCTGCGCGTCTTCTTCACGGGAGCCTTCCGCAAGCCCCGCGAGCTGAACTGGGTGATCGGCTTCGTCCTATTCGTCCTGGCGATGGCCGAGGGCTTCACCGGTTACTCGCTTCCCGACGACCTGCTCTCGGGCAACGGCCTGCGCATCATCGACGGCATGATCAAGGGGATCCCCCTGATCGGCACGTGGACCTCGTTCCTGCTGTTCGGTGGAGAGTTCCCCGGCACGGAGATCGTCGGCCGCCTGTACGTGCTGCACATCCTGATCCTCCCGGCCCTCGTCGTCGCGCTGATCGCCGTCCACCTGCTCCTGATGATCGTCAACAAGCACACCCAGTTCGCGGGCCCCGGCCGCACGAACGACAACGTGGTCGGCTACCCGATGATGCCGGTCTACATGTCCAAGATGGGTGGCTTCTTCTTCATCACCTTCGGCGTCATCGTCCTGGTCGCATCGCTGTTCCAGATCAACCCGATCTGGAACTACGGCCCCTACGACCCCTCCCCCGTCTCCGCCGGCACCCAGCCCGACTGGTACATCGGCTTCGCCGATGGCGCGCTGCGACTCGTGCCCCCGCACCTCGAGACGGTCTTCCTCGACCGCACCTGGTCGTGGAACATCATCATCCCGCTCGCGGTGCTGGGTCTGTTCATCGTGCTCGTCGCGATCTACCCCTTCATCGAGGCGTGGATCACGGGCGACAAGCGCGAGCACCACATCGCGCAGCGCCCCCGCAACGCCGCCACCCGCACCGCCATCGGCGCCGCCGGTGTCACCTTCTACGCGGTACTGTGGGCCGCCGCCTCGTCCGACATCATCGCCACGCACTTCTGGCTGACGATGGAGGGAGTGATCCACACGCTGCAGGCCTCGCTCATCGTCGGGCCGATCCTGGCGTACGTCATCACCAAGCGCATACCAGCCCGTCGACGAGTACGAGCGCTGGAAGCTCGTCTCCTACGAGACGAACGAACCGTTGGTCGTTCGTCCGAACGCGCAGGGACGGATCCCCTGGCACCAGAACGTGCGCGCGTCGCTCTCCCGCTGGTTGTTCGAGGACCGCCTGACGCCCGTCACGCAGTCCGAGGTCGATGCGGCGCTGGCGCACCAGCACCACGCCCTCGACCACATCGCCGAAGAAGAGACCGCCGAGATCCAGGGCGCGCACGACCGCGCCGGGGCTCCCGACGCTCCGCTCGTGGCCGACCAGACCCAGCGCCTGCACGAGACCGCCGTGCGACCCACCACGGTCGTCGCGCCGGAGGTCGAAGAGAAGAAGACTCCGAAGAAGCGTCCGTCCGACAACGACTGAGCGCCGCTTCACAGGGCCCCGTGCGAACTCCGGTTCGCGCGGGGCCTTTGTCATGGGCGACGCGCGCACCCCCGCCCTACCGGGCCGCCGCAGCCTTGACCAGCTGGCCATTCGGCAGGAACACGCCGAAAGGTGGCGGTCTTTGGTCTCGGCCGTCGTTCCGCGCGCTTCTAGGCTCGGATCATGATCGACGCCGTGTCCTACTTCGCCGCAAAACTCCAGCACGAGACCGACGCCTCCGACGTATACGCCGCACAGAAGGCCGGAGACGCCTTCGTGCTGGTGGATGTGCGCAGCGACGAGGCGTGGCGCCAGGGCCGCATCAGCGGCGCCGTGCACGTGCCCTATCGTGACATCCCCGCGCGTGTGGCCGAGTTCGATCCCGACGTGCCCATCGTGGTCTACTGCTGGAGCCCCGGTTGCAACGCCGGCGCGAAGGGTGCCCTCGCGT
>NZ_QFPF01000085.1 GCF_003248605.1 Microbacterium sp. | reverse complement strand
CGACCTCACCGTCGGCCCATGCACAGCTGCGGACCTCGACGCCCGACACGCCGCGCGACCCGCCTCGGTACCGGCGTGTCGCCGCGGCCGGTCCGCAGCTGTGCGCACCGCCCGACGAGGCGCCACGCCCCGCAGCGACTATGATTGCCGGGTCCGCACGGGTGATGACCGCACGCGGCCGTCGTACGGAGCCTGATGAAGCAGATCATCCACTGCCGGTGCGGGCACGAGCGCGCCGCACACGAGCACTACAGACGGGGCACCGACTGCGCGCTCTGCCCAGGTGATTGCCCCCGGTATCGGCCGGTGCTCGATATGGGCGCGCTCAAGTCCTGGCTGCGCGGTGGTCGCGGGGCGTGACCGACCAGCCCGCAGATCGCCCCTCGGACTCCCTCGGCGACGAACCCGGCTCCGGTGCACACCAGCCCGAGGACCATCGCCGCTGACCGCAGCAGCGGTGCACCGCGACGATGGCGGACGGCGTCCCTTACCCCCCGACCGACCCCGCGCCCCAGAGTCCGCACCGCGTACGACCCCTCCACACCGAGCCTCGCGCCGCCGGGGTGCATACGCATGACGATCGCCTTGGACCGCCCCTCGGCCACGCAGCGTCGGACGAAGTAGGCGAGCCGCGCACGATCCGGGGTGACACGATGCCGCACACGGGCGGCCGGCTGATAGATGACCGTACCGCCCGTCCGGCGGGCGGCTCGGATGCAGAGTTCGGTCTCTTCACACCCCGCCGCGTTCGCGCCCACCCTGCCCAGTTCGGCTCCGAAGCCGCCGACCGCCGCCAGCGTCGGACGACGAAAGGCCATGTTCGCGCCGATCACGTTGCGCACGATCGTCCGAGTCGACGGCATCCCCACGTAGCTGCATCCGATCACCCAGTCGAACTCGGCGGGAAACCACGGCGGTCGCACCACGTCCCAGGCCGGCGCGATGTGGCCGCCGACGGCGACGACGGCCTCATCCTCGAATTCTGCACCGATCGCGGCCAACCACCCGGCCTGGGCGACGGCGTCGTCGTCGAGGAACGCCACGACGTCCTCGACGCTCTCCGCGATGCCCGTGTTGCGGGCGCCCGACAGTCCGCGGGCGAACCGGTTCGGGGTGACGGTGAGGTCCGGATAGCGTCCGGCGAGCAGATCGAGAAGGTCGGGGTTGTGATCGACGACGACGATGACGCGGGGCGCGGGCTCCTGCGCCCGCGACGATTCGATCGCCGCAACGGTGTCGGACAGACGAGCCCGCGTGTAGCAGCAGATGACGACCGCGACGGTCACCGTGCGCCCCGCAGCGCGAGCCGGCTGCGGACGTACGCGAAAGGACCCAGCAGAATGCCCAGTCGCTCCGCGCGCTCGAGCTCCTTCGGAAACCCCGCCCGTTTGCTGCTGTGCTTCGGCGATGCGCTGCCGAACTGATGCGCCACCGCGGCGATCGATCTTCGGCCCAGGAGCACGCCCAGACGAGGTTCGCGCACGATCGCGTCGGTGAGGTACGCACCCAGGCCCACCCCGTAGTGCCGCGCCTGTCTGCGCAGGCCGTCGTACTCCCTGCGATGGTGATGCCAGATGATCGCCGACGGCTGATACGCCAGCGTGTGGCCGCGGCGGATCACGCGCAGGAACCCGGCGAGATCGTCACCGCCTCGCGCCGGCGTGCCCGCACCCAGCGCCGGATCGAATCCGCCCGCCGCGCGCAGCGCATCGACGCGATAAGCCATGTTCGCACCCGATCCGAAACGACCGGCCGTGAGCGGGAAGAGCGGATCGATCGGCCGATTGCCCTGCTCGTCGAAGAGGCGAGGGACAAAGCCGCGGGCGAAGCCTCCGTACTGTTCGAGCAGCGATTGGGCGGGGGTGAGCAGCTCAGCCGGGAGGATCAGCCCGGTCACACAGGCGATGTCGTGATCCCAGGTGATGGCCTCGGCGAGGCTTGCCAGCCAGTGAGGGTCGACGACGACGTCGTCATCGGTGATGGCGACCCACGCTCCGGTGACCGCAGCCAAGCCCGCCGCGTGCGCGCGCGCCAGACCGGGCAGCGACTCGTGCACATATGAGAGCCGCGCTCGTCCCACCCGCCCTGCCATCTGCTCGAGAGCACGGCGGGTCGTGTCGGTCGACGGCGCACTGTCGACGACGACGACGTCGAAGTCGGGGTAGTCGAGCGCGGCGACGGAGGTCAGGCAGCGCAGGAGGCTCTCGGTGCGGTCGCGGGTCGCGACGAGCACGGTGAACGAGGGGGCATCAGCCATCGCCCGACGCCGGCGTGCCAGACAGGGCGGCGACGGCACCGCATCGAGGCCACCGACCGGCAGGCGGTCCGGAACGACGAGCCCGTCGCCGCGCAGGTGGTCGGCGATCTCGGGGAGCCGCCAGAGGATCGTCGCCAGCTGTTCGGCGGAGACGCCCGTCGGCGGCGCTGCCACCTGGGTCATCGCGAGCGGACAGCCGTGGAGAGTCACCAGGATGCTGAAGTGGCTGCCCGCGGCTTCTTCAACACGCGATGCCGCGATGGAGGGGATCGGCCCGGAAAGCTCGACCGCCAGCATCCCCCCCCGAGGGCGCCCAGCCGGTGACGTCACGCTGCTCCATGACGGTCAGCCCCGCGCCGTCAGGGCACCGACAGCGACATCGGGGGCGGCACCTCGGCGGCGAGCGCGGATCCATTCGGCGACGAGGGTTCGCAGCACGCGCGTGCCGTCGGCGAAGGTGCGCAGATTCGTCTCGCCGTGGATACGACGCAGCTCGGTGCTCGGGACCTCTGTGATGGTCAGCCCCGCGGCGGCGATGCGGCAGTTGATGAGCGTCTCGATCTCGAATCCGTCGCCCCACTGCATGTTCTCGGTGCGTTCGACGCTCGGCAGCGGAAGATCGAGCACCGGCACGACTCGCCGCCAGAAGGCGTTGTAGCCGTAGCAGAGGTCGGTGAAGCGCGAACGGAAGAGGACGTTGGCGACGAGATTGAGACCCGCGTTGCCGGCTCGACGCAGCGCGGTGATGTCGTCGCTGCCGGCGCGGGGATCGAAGACGAAGCGGCTCCCCTTGGCGAAGTCCGCTCCCGCGATCAGGGCGGACACGAACGCCGGGATCTCCGCCGGGTCCGCCGATCCAT
The DNA here is from genome assembly GCF_003248605.1 of Microbacterium sp. GTDB lineage: Bacteria > Actinomycetota > Actinomycetes > Actinomycetales > Microbacteriaceae > Microbacterium. The sequence goes on along the minus strand of NZ_QFPF01000085.1, from coordinate 8,037 downwards.
CCGCGTCGAGCATGACGATGATGTCTCCCGTCGCGGCGCGGAAGCCGCAGGCCATCGCGTTGCCCTTGCCGTCACGATGTTCGTCGCCGCGATGTCGCTGTTCTCCGCAGGTACGCTTCTGGCCGCCCTCGCCCCCGGATTCGGTCTGCTGCTGACGGGCCGCATCATCCAGGCCAGCGGGACGGCGATCGTGCTGCCGCTGCTCATGACGACCGCGCTCGGGTTCGTCGCCCCGCACCGGCGCGGCGCGATGATGGGGCTCATCTCGATCGTCATCTCGGTCGCACCGGCCATCGGTCCGACCGCCTCGGGTCTGGTGCTGAGCGTGCTCGACTGGCGCTGGCTGTTCTGGCTGGTGCTGCCGATCGCGCTGATCGCCCTCACTGTGGGAGCTCTCACGATCAAGAGCGTGTCCGAGACCTCCCGCGTGCGGTTCGACGTCCTCTCCATCGTCCTCTCGGCGGTCGCCTTCGGCGGGATCATCTACGGCCTCGGCTCCTTCGGCGAGGGCGGTGGATCGCACAGCGCGGTCGGCCCGGTCGTGGCGCTCGTCGTCGGCGCCATCACGCTCGTCGCGTTCGTGCTGCGTCAACGCAGCCTGCAGCGTCGCGACGCGGCACTGCTCGACCTGCGCCCCTTCGGCACTCCCCTGTTCTCCCTGTCCACGATCCTCGTCTTCGTCAGCATGATCGCGATGTTCGGCACCCTGATCCTGCTCCCGCTGTACCTCCAGAACGTCGTCGGCCTCGACACCCTCGCGTCCGGACTGGTGCTCCTGCCCGGCGGTGTGCTCATGGGTCTCGCGGCCCCGCTCGTGGGCCGCTGGTACGACGCCGTGGGCCCTCGTCCGCTCCTGATTCCGGGGGCGATCATGATCAGTGCTGCGCTGTGGATGTTCGCCACGCTCGGGCCCGACTCGGCCGTCGCCCTCATCGTCGCGATGCACGTGCTCTTCAGCATCGGCCTCGCACTGACGCTGACCCCGCTGCTCACGACGGCGCTCGGCGTCCTGCCCAACGAGCTCTACTCGCACGGCAGCGCCATCGTGAACACGGTGCAGCAACTCGCCGGCGCGGCTGGAACGGCCGTTTTCATCACCGTGATGTCGACCGTCGCCGCAGGCGCGACCGGGGTGGATGCTGTCGCGGCAGAATCCGCCGGAATGCAGGCCGCCTTCATGGTCGGCGGCGTGGTCTCACTCATCGCGGTGGTACTCACCCTCTTCATCAAGCCGACGAAAGTGGCTCGCGCCGAGGTGCCGCTGCACTGATCGGCGCCCGCTAGCACTCGCGGAAAATGAAAAGGGCCGGCCTTTCGGCCGACCCTTTTCATTTCCGGTCGGGATGCGCCCCACCGCCCCTCCACGCGCCGCTGCGCGGCACGCGGAGCCTCCGGCGGCGTGGGCCCGCCCGTGATCGCTCGCGGGAAACGAAAAGGGCCGGCCTTTCGGCCGACCCTTTTCATTTCCGGTCGGGATGACAGGATTTGAACCTGCGACCCCTTGACCCCCAGTCAAGTGCGCTACCAAGCTGCGCCACATCCCGAAGCCTTCGCTTGCGCGAAGACAACTCCCCCATGTTACCCGCTCCCGCCCCCACCCGCGAACCACGGCGGGCGCACGCGCCGAAGACCCCTCGTCGCCACTCAGAGGACGAGCAGGTAGAGCGCGCCGACGATCGTCAGCGCGATGACGATCCACTCGAACACGCGCTGGCTGATGCGCCCGGCGATCCAGCGCCCCGCGAACGCGCCGATGATCACGCCCGGGATGAGTACGAGGTCGATGAGGAGGCCGGGCAGCGTGAGCAGCCCCAGACCGATCGAGAAGGGGAGCTTGATGATGTTCACCGTCGCGAAGAACCATGCCGCGGTGCCCAGGAAGGCCTTGACCGGAAACCGCGCCGCGAGGAAGTACATCGACATGACCGGCCCGCCCGCATTCGCGACCATCGTCGTGAAGCCGCCGAGCGCACCGTAGACGGCCGCGGTCACGCGTCGCGGTGCACCCGCCGTCGGAGCAACCGCAGGGACCACGGCATCCGCTCCCGCCACGGCCCGCGCGGCAACGAACCGCCGCCAGAGCGTGATCGCGACGAGCACGAGCAGAATCACGGCGATCGTCTTGCGTACGCCCGCATCCGACGCGAGCGCGAGAAACAGCGCGCCCAGAAGCAGCCCCGCCACGACCGCCGGCGCCAATTTCAGAAGAGCGGGGATGTCGGCGTGGCGCCGATAGGCCCACAGCGCGAAGAGATCGCCGACGATCAACAGCACGAGAATCGTCCCGGTCGACTGTTTGGCCGGCAGAACGGCCGCGAAGAGTGCGACGGCGATGGTCGTCGCGCCGGGCAGAGCCGCCTTCGACAGTCCGATGATCAGTGCACCGGCGACGAGCATCACCCACGCGAGCCCGGTCAGCTCCGGCACGGCACGCGTTCGATCCTCACATCACCACGCTATCGCGCGCGCCATGGGCGGCCGGATCGACGGATCGCGGCATGTCGTCCTACTCTCGGTGCATGCCCACGATCCCGATCTCCCGCTCGCACACCGGCCCACGCGGTGATGTCGTCGGGCCCGCGGCGGCCGCCCGCGTCGAGGCACTCAGATGACGGATGCTGCGGCGTCGGTGCGCGTGGACAGCTGGCTGTGGGCGATCCGCATCTACAAGACGCGGTCGGCGGCGACATCCGCGTGTCGGGCCGGGCACGTGCGCGTGGGCGGCGAAAAGGCGAAGGCCGCGCAGGCTGTGCGCCCGGGCGACGAACTGCGCGTGCGCATCCACGGGTTCGACCGCATCCTGGTCGTCCGCGCCCCGATCACCAAGCGGGTGAGCGCAGCGGTCGCCGCCACGGCCTACGAGGATCGCACTCCCCCGCCGCCCCCGCGCGAGATGATCCCGAGCGTGCCGATGCGCGATCGCGGCGCGGGACGCCCGACCAAGCGCGAGCGGCGTGACATCGAGAAGCTGCGCGGCCGCGAGCAGGACTAGCGGGTCGCGTCAGGAATCGAGCAGGCCGAGAAGCCAGCCCGCGCCGCGCACCGACGCCCCGGCATCCCGTGCCCGATCGGCGAGGCCGCGGTCGCTCGTGACGACCGTCACGTCGAATCCCGAGTCGACCAGCAGAGCCGCCTCGCTGGCGATGGTGTCATCGCCCTCGCCGCGCGCGCGCACCGTGCGCACGAGGCCGACGGTGTCGGCCAGGTCACGCGCACGCCCCTCGACGACGAGCGTCACCCCGGGGAACCACCTCTCGTGCGGCAGTTCGAGGTGCGCACCGGGCACACCCGTCGCCGCGAGCACCTCGAGGCGATCGCGCAGCCGACCCGCGGCACCCGCGCGATCGCGCCACCAGCCATCGGGCACCGAACCCACGACGTTCGCCGCATCGACCACCAGGGCCGGTCGGTGCGCGAGCGCGGCCCGCAGCTCGGGCCATGCCGCGGCGAAACCCGGATGCAGAGGGCGCTCGCCGACCTCGTCGAGGGCCACCCACTCCAGCGCATAGCTCTCGGGGTCGCTGATGACCGGCTCGAAGCCGATCACGGCATCGGCGACGAGGGTCGTGTACGTCCAGATGCCGAGATCGAGTACGTGCGCGAACCGCGACGCGACGGCGTCCGCGGGCACGCCCGCCTCTTCGCCCGCCTCGCGCAGCGCGCCGTCGAACGCCGACTCGCCCTCGTGGCGCGCGCCACCGGGAAGGCCCCACGTGCCGCCGAAGTGGCTCCACGACACCCGATGCTGAAGCAGGATGCCGCGCTCGGCATCCACCGCCAACAGCCCCGCCGCGCCGAAACGGCCCCAGTACCGCTCGCCCGAATCCGCGATCACCCAGGCGTCGCCGGGGTCGCGCGGCCCGTGCGGGCGACGCGGCTCACCCGGGAGGGGCGGCTGAATCGTCATCACCACAGCCTCGCACACCCTCGACGGGCCCGGCGTGCGGCCATCTGCACGATCGAAGGTGCGCATGTAGCCTCCGGAGCATCACGAGACACCACGGGCACCGCCTCTCGTGCATCCGAGCCCGAGAGCCGTGCCCCCGCGCAGGGGTCAGCGCTGGCGACGCTCCCGCACGCGCATGTTGATCACGATGGGCGACCCTTCGAAGCCGAACAGCTCGCGCAGGCGCCGCTGGATGAACCGGCGGTACCCCGGGTCGAGGAATCCGGTGGTGAACAGCACGAACGTCGGCGGCCGGGTCGTGGCCTGCGTGCCGAAGAGGATCCGCGGCTGCTTACCGCCGCGCAGCGGGTGCGGGTGCTCGGCGACGAGCTCGGAGAGGAACGCGTTGAACTTGCCGGTCGGGATGCGCTGATCCCACGAGTCCAGGGCCGTCTCGAGGGCCGGAACGAGCTTCTCGAGGTGCCGTCCGGTGCGCGCCGAGATGTTGACGCGCGGCGCCCACGCCACGTGCGCGAGGTCCTGCTCGATCTCTCGCTCGAGGTAGCGCCGGCGGTCGGCGTTCTCCATGTCGTCGTCGCTGAGGCGATCCCACTTGTTGAAGGCGAGCACGAGCGCGCGCCCCGACTCGAGCACCATGTCGATGATGCGGACGTCCTGCTCGCTGATCGGCTGCGAGACATCGAGCACGACGACGGCGACCTCTGCCTTCTCGAGCGCGGTCGACGTGCGCAGCGACGCATAGAAGTCGGCGCCCTGCTGCAGATGCACACGGCGTCGGATGCCGGCGGTGTCGACCAGCCGCCACAGCTTGCCGCCGAGCTCCACGACCTCGTCGACGGGGTCGCGCGTGGTGCCGGCGAGCTCGTTGACGACGACCCGCTCCTCACCCGCGGCTTTGTTCAGCAGCGACGACTTGCCGACGTTGGGGCGACCGAGGATCGCCACACGGCGCGGGCCGCCGATCTCGTTCTTGGCGACCGCCGAGACCTCGGGCAGCACCTTCATGACCTCGTCGAGCAGGTCCGCCACTCCGCGGCCGTGGATCGCCGAGACGGGGTGGGGTTCGCCCAGGCCCAGGTTCCACAGCGCGGCGGCCTCGGGCTCCTGCCGGGCGTCATCGATCTTGTTCGCCACGAGGAAGACGGGCTTGCCGCTGCGGCGCAGCAGCTTCACGACGCTCTCGTCGGTGGATGTCGCACCCACCATCGCGTCGACGACGAACATGACGACATCGCACAGGTCGATCGCCACCTCGGCCTGAGCGGCGACGGAGGCGTCGATTCCGCGGGCGTCGGGCTCCCAGCCGCCGGTGTCGACGAGCGAGAAGCGTCGGTCCATCCACTCGGCCTTGTAGGTCACGCGGTCGCGCGTGACGCCCGGCGTGTCCTCGACGACGGCCTCGCGGCGTCCGAGGATGCGGTTCACGAGCGCGGACTTGCCCACGTTGGGTCTACCCACGATCGCCACCACGGGCAGCGCCGGCAGAAACTCGATGCCGTCGATGCCGCTCTCAAGTCCCGCGAGCAGAGCGGCATCGTCCTCGTCGAGGTCGTAGTCCGACAGCGATGCCCGCAGCGTCGCGGCGCGCTGCTCGACCAACTCGGGATCGAGCTCGGCGAGCTTCTCGGCGAGGTTGTCGGGTGCGCCCTCGTAGTCGTCAGCGCCCATCGCGCACTCCCACTTTCGTGTCGACGACCGCCAGGACGGCGTCGACGGTCTGTTCGAAATCCAGGTCGGTGGAGTCGACGACGTCGACCCCGGGGGCGGCGGTGAGAAAATCCACCACCGCAGAGTCGGAGGCATCGCGTCGGGTGAGCGCCGCGGCCACCGAGGCCACGTCGTGCCCGGTCAGCTCGGCGCTGCGTCGCGCCGCGCGCACCTCCGGCGCCGCCGTGAGCAGCAGCCGCACGGGCGCGTCCGGGGCGACGACGGTCGTGATGTCGCGACCCTCGACGACGATCCCCCGCGGCGCGTTCGCGATGATCTGCCGGAACAGGCCGTTGACGGCCTGCCGGATCGCGGGCACGCGGGCGACACCGCTGACAGCATCCGTCACCCGCGGTTCGCGGATCGCCTCGGTCACATCGACATCGCCCACTCGCACCCAGTAGTCGCCCGGGTCGGTCGAGATCGCGAAGTCGAAGTCTCCGGACGCGTCGAGCACATCCGATGAGTCGGAGGTGTCCGCACCGCGCGCCAGGATGTGCCAGGCGAGAGCGCGATAAGCGGCGCCGGTGTCGAGGTAGCCGAAACCGAGCCGCCGCGCGGCCTGCTTGGCTACGCTCGACTTGCCGCTGCCGGCGGGGCCGTCGATCGCTATGACGATCGGTGCGTCGCCCGCGGTGGTGTACGAATCGATCTCAGTCATGTCCGGTGCTCGCAATCCGCCATCCCCGCTCTTCCAGTCCCGTCACCGCGCGCGCCACCGCCGCCGGGGCGACGCTGATCTCGGCGAGACCGAACTGCGCGCCGGGCGAGTGCTCCAGGCGCAGATCCTCGACGTTGACCTCGAGCTCGCCCAGCTCGCCGAACAGGCGGCCGAGCTGGCCCGGAGTGTCGTCGACCATGACGACGATCTGCTCGAACCGGCGGTTCTGGCCGTGTTTGCCGGGCAGACGCTCGACGCCTTCGTTTCCCCGCCGGATGGTGTCGGCCACGGCCCGGCGCGAGCCGGCGGCATCCGGTGCTCGCAGGGCGTCGGCGACGTGGGCGAGGTCGATGCTCAGAAGATCCAGGATGTCGACGACGGGCGCCGCGTTCGCGCCGAGGATCTGCACCCACAGCTCGGGCGCCGACGCCGCGATGCGGGTCGTGTCGCGCACGCCCTGACCGGCGAGCGAGAGCGCCGAGTCGGGGGCCTCGCGCAGACGGGCGGCGAGCAGGCTTGCGACGATCTGGGGCACGTGCGAGACGAGCGCGACGGAGCGGTCGTGCTCCTCGGGGGTCATCTCGATCGGCGTCGCGCCGAGGTCGAGGGCGAGTCCCTCGACGAGCGCGAGGTCTTCGCGGGAGGTCTCCTCGTCGCGGCACACGACCCACGGCCGGCCGACGAACAGGTCGGAGCGGGCCGAGATCGCGCCGCCGCGCTCGCGCCCCGCGAGCGGATGCGAGCCGATGTAGCGGGTCAGGTCGACGCCGCGGCGCCGCAGCTCGAGGTAGGGCTCGAGCTTGACGCTCGCGACATCGGTGACGACCGCACCGGGGTGACGGGCGAGCTCGGCGGCGATGACATCGGCGGTGACATCGGGCGGCACCGCCACCACGACCAGCGCGGGGGCATCGTCTTCGCGCGCAGCGCGGCCCGCGCCGTAGTCGATCGCGAGGCGCAGCTGCGCGGGCGAGGTGTCGGCGAGCGCGACGTCGATGCCGCGGGCGGCGAGCGCATGGCCCACGCTCGCGCCGAGCAGGCCGGCGCCCACGATGCGGACGGGTCCCGTCGTGCGCGCGGCGATCCGCGGGGCATGGATGTCGGTCACTCAGATCTCCTGGAGGGTTCCGCCCGCGCCGCTCGACGGCGGCTCTTCGGCGGCGAGATCGGCGCCGGGGGCAGGATCGCGGCGCGCGAGAGTCAGAAGCGCACCGCGCTCTACCTTAGTCAACTCCCGCGTCCTGCCCGCTGGGAGGGTTCCCAGGTGCAGTGGACCGAACTGACGCCGCACGAGCTCGCGCACTGGGTGGCCGACCTCGGCCATCATGCGTCGGACGATCCGGTTGCGTCCCGAGTGCAGCGTCAGCTCGACGAGGCTCGAGGACCCCGAGGCGTCCAGCAGCCGAGCCTTGTCCGCGGCGATGGGACCGTCCTCGAGCTCGACCCCGCGGGTCAGGCGGGCGATCGTCTGCGGCAGCACGCGCCCCGCGACCTTGGCGATGTAGACCTTGGTCACACCGAAGCTCGGGTGGGCGAGCACGTGGGCGAGCCCGCCGTCGTTGGTGAGGATCAGCAGCCCGCTCGTCTCCGCGTCGAGGCGCCCCACGTTGTAGAGGCGCTCGGGCCAGTCCGTCGTGAAGCGACGCAGGTCGGGCCGGCCCCGGTCGTCGCTCATCGAGCTGACGACACCGGTCGGCTTGTTCAGCATCACGTAGCGCTTGGACGCATCGAGCTGGATCGCGGTGCCGTCGACGTCGACGAG
>NZ_QFPF01000007.1 GCF_003248605.1 Microbacterium sp. | reverse complement strand
GCCGCGGGTCGCGACGTGGGTCGGGTCTTGGCCTTGGCCGGCTTCGGCTTCGGCTTCGCGATGTCGGCGACGTCCTCGGCCACCTCGGCGCCGTCCAGCCGCAGCGCCTGGATCAGCTGCATTCCGTGTCGCGTCGTGAGCACGATGCGCTCGAAGCTCTCGTGACCCTCGAGGTCGATCACGACGCTCGGCCGCCGACCGCGGATGACGGCAAAATCCTGACCCGTGCCGGAGGTCCAGGTGCCCATCGCCAGCACGCTCGGTACGGCGGTTCCGGGGCTCGGCACCCCCCGCAGCCAGATCCACGCGTCGTCGGTCAGCATGACCTTCGCGATGTGGGCGCGGTCGACGTAGACGTTGCCGCGATGCCTCGAAAGCGCCCGCTCGGCCGGTGAGAGGGCGACCTCGAGCCGTTCCGAATCGAGCAGCAGGGTCACCATGACTCCAGTCTGCCAGCGCCCGCCCTGGCGCACTGTTCGATTTCCTCACAGTGCGGCAACGATCCCCCACCGCCCCGTAGAGTCGACACGTGCTGCAGGTCTGGGCCCTCGAGGGCATCCCCGAGATCGCGGCGGGTGCCGATCTCGTCGCCCTCATCGCGGACGCCGCCGGGCCCGATCTGCGCGATGGCGACATCCTCGTGGTCACGTCCAAGATCGTGTCGAAGGCGGAGGGACGCTTCGTCGAGGCGACCGACCGCGAGCACGCGATCACCGCCGAGACGGTGCGCCTTGTCGCCGCACGCACGCACGGCGAGCACACCACCCGCATCGTCGAGAATCACCTGGGGATCGTGTCCGCCGCGGCGGGCGTCGATGCCAGCAACACACCCGAGGGCACCGTCCTCCTGCTTCCCGAAGACCCGGATGCGTCCGCCCGCCGCCTGGCGGAGGGGCTGCGCTCCGCTCGCGGCGTCACCGTGGGCGTGCTGATCTCGGACACCCTCGGCCGCGCGTGGCGCGAGGGGCAGACCGACAGCGCGATCGGGGCGGCGGGGGTGCACGTGTTCGAAGACCTGCGCGGCGGCGTCGACGCACAGGGGCGGGCCCTCGTGGTCACCCAGCCGTGCGTCGCCGACGAACTCGCCGCCGCGACCGATCTGGTCAAGGGCAAGACCTCGGGGCGGCCCGTCGCGGTGGTGCGGGGACGCGCGGACCTTGTGGGCGATCTGGATCTGCCGGGCGCGCGCTCGATCGTCCGCCCTCCGGAGAAGGACATGTTCCGCCAGGGCGCCGCCGAGGCGTATGCCGAGGGCTACGCCGCGGCGATGCGCTCGATGCCGACGGAGCGAGCGGACGAGGTGTCGGGGGCGTTTCCCCGCCATGACATTTCTGTGACGCATATCTGACGGTCGTCACATACGCGTCAGACATGACCGTGCGGTGAGAGGATGGAGCGATGGAATCCCTCGCAACGCGCCGCCTCGACGCGGCCGACGCGGAGGCACTGCTGACCGCCGCGGGCGACGAGTTCGATGCACTGCTCGACGCGGCGGCAGCCGTCCGCGACGAGGGACTGCGCCGGGCCGGGCGCCCCGGGGTGCTGACCTATTCGCGGAAGGTGTTCCTCCCGGTCACGACGCTCTGCCGGGACCGCTGCCACTACTGCGTCTTCGTCGACACCCCCGGGCAGCTGCTGCGGGCCCACAAGCCGCTCTACATGAGCGCGGAGCAGGTGCTGACCGTGGCGCGGCGGGGCGCCGCCCTCGGCTGCAAGGAGGCGCTGTTCACGCTCGGCGACCGCCCCGAGCAGCGGTGGCCCGAGGCCCGCACCTGGCTCGATGCCCACGGCTACGCCTCGACGCTGGACTACGTCGCCGCGATGGCCCGGCTCGTGCGTCGCGAGACCGGCCTGCGAGGAGCCGGGGCAGGTGCACTTCGGCTCCCCAGACAAGGATCCCGACGTGAGACTGCGGGTGATCGACGACGCCGGCACCGCCCGCGTGCCCTTCACCACCGGCATCCTCGTCGGCATCGGCGAGACCCTGCGGGATCGTGCCGAGTCGCTCATCGCCATCCGCGACGCACACGAGCGGCACGGGCACGTGCAAGAGGTCATCGTGCAGAACTTCCGCGCCAAGCCCCGCACCGCCATGCAGGGCGCACCCGACGCCGATCTGCGCGAATACGCCGCGGCGATCGCCGTCGCACGACTGGTGCTCGGGCCCGACATGCGCATCCAGGTGCCGCCCAATCTCTCCGACCCGGCGGAGTTCGAGCTCCTCGTCCGCGCGGGAGCCGACGACTGGGGTGGCGTCTCCCCCCTCACCGCCGACCACGTCAATCCCGAGCGCCCCTGGCCGCACCTCGACGACCTCACCGCACGCACGGCCGACCTGGGGTTCGTCCTGCGCGAACGCCTGACCGCCCACCCCGAGTACATCCGGGATGCCGCCCTCTGGCTCGATCCCGAGATCATCCCCGCGACCCTCGCTCTCGCCGATCCCGATTCGGGGCTCGCGGCCGAGGACGCGCCCGCCTCGACAGCCACACGCCGCGCCCCTCGCGCGGGCCGCGGTGACCCCGCGAGCCGAACGGCCGACCTGGTCTCGCGCGCCGCCGACGATCCCGCGGCCCTCGACGACGCCGAATGGGTGGCGCTGCTCGAGGCGACGGGCACGGCGCTCGACGCGCTGGCCGAGACGGCCGACCAACTCCGGCGGTTCACGGCGGGAGAGGCGGTGAGCATCGTCGACAACCGCAACGTGTCCTCGAGCGCCTATCGCGCGAGGCCCGCCGGCGAGCCCGACACCTTCGACCTGCGCGATCTCACCGGGATCGTCCGCGACGCACGCGACCTCGGCGTGAGCGAGCTCTGCGTCCAGGGCCTGGTCGACCCGCGCGAGGCCCCGGATGCCGCGCTCGAGATCGCCCGGACGATCCGCGACGCCGGGCCCGGCATCCATCTGCACGCGTTCCGCCCCGCCGACATCGACGATCTCGCCCGGCGCACCGGGATGGGTCTCGATGACGCCCTGGCGGCGATGCGGGAGGCGGGAGTGCACACCGTGCCGGGCACGGGCGTGAAGATCCTCAGCGAGCGGGTGCGCCCCCTCGTCGCGCCCGACGACCTGGCCACCCCGCGCTGGGTCGAGGTGATAACGGCCGCGCACCGCGCAGGATTCCGCTCGACATCCGTGCTGTTCTACGGCCACGTCGAGACGGCTGCCGAACGAGTCGCGCACCTGCGTCGGCTGATGGCGATCCAGACCGAAACCGGCGGTTTCACCGAGATCGTGCCGATCCCCCTGCCGGGGCACGGTGTCGCCCTCGTTCCCGGACGCCCGGCGATCGACGAGCATCGCGCGATGTTCGCGGTCGCGCGGCTGATGCTGTCGGGGACGATCCCGCACGTGCAGGTGCCGTGGCCGCGCCTCGATGACGACACCGTGCAGACCCTGCTGCGCTCGGGCGCAGACGATCTCGGCGGCACGCTACGCGATGGCCGAGTGCTGCCGCGGGTCGGTGTCGAGTACGGGCGCGAGATGACCCTGGAGCGGGCGGCGCGGATCAGCGGCGGTCTCTTCCGTCCGCTGCGGGTGCGGACGACCGACTACCGCGAGCCCGTGCGGGCGGGCGGGTCGTCATGACCGACGTCGACGTCGCGATCGTCGGGGCGGGCTTCGCCGGCCTCGGTATGGCCCTCGCCCTGCAGCGGGCGGGCCACGGGTCCTACACCGTGCTCGAGCGCGCCGAGGAGGTCGGCGGCACGTGGCGCGACAACACCTACCCCGGCATCGCGTGCGACGTGCCCGCGCATCTCTATCGCTTCGCCGAGCATCCGCGCGCGCACTGGTCGCACACTTTCGCCCCGGGCGGCGAGATCCAGGAGTACCTGCGCGCGGTCGCGCACGAGAGCGGACTGCACGAGCGCATCCGGTTCCGCTCCCCGCTGCGCTGCGCCCGCTGGACCGGCGACGCCTGGCGCATCGAGATCGGCGGCGACGGAACGCGCGCGCGCCGACCCCGCACGCTCGAGGCGCAATCGCTCGTGCTCGCGTGTGGTCGTCTCACCCAGCCGCGCCTGCCCGACCTGCCGGGCCTCGCCTCGTTCCCCGGCCCCGTCGTGCACACGGCACGCTGGGATCACGACATGCCGCTGGCCGGGCGGCGCATCGCCGTCGTCGGCACCGGCGCCAGCGCCGTGCAGCTCGTGCCCGAACTCGTGCGCCGGGGCGCGCGCGTGACACTGTTCCAGCGCACGCCGGCCTGGATCCTCCCCCGCGGCGGAGCCGCCTACGGCCCCGCAGAGCAGCGGGCGCTCGCCGGCGATCCCGACGCCCTCGCTCGCCTCCGCGAAGACCTGCTGATCGAGGGAGAGGCCCGCTTCGCCTCTCGTTCGGGCGATGCCGAGGCCGCCTCGCGCGCCCGCGCCGCGGCCCTCGCACACCTGGCCGCGCAGGTGCCCGACCGCGCGCTGCGGGATGCGCTCACCCCGCGCTATCCGTTCGGCTGCAAGCGCGTGCTGCTCTCCGACGACTTCTACCCCGCGCTCGCGTCGGGCGCGGTCGCACTCGAGGCCTCGGCCCTCGTCGGCGTCGAGGGGCACACGCTCATCGCCGCCGGCGGTGCGGCCTACGAGGCCGACGCGCTCGTGCTCGCGACGGGATTCGAGACCACCCGGCAGCCCTACGCCGACCTCGTCGAGGGCGAGCGCGGCCTGACCCTCGCCGAGCACTGGTCGGGCGGGATGACCTCTCTCGGCTCGACGCTTGTCACCGGCTTTCCCGATCTCTACGTGCTGAACGGCCCCAACGCCTCGCTCGGACACAACTCCGCGGTCCTGATGGCCGAGGAGCAGGCGGGATTCGTCGTGCGCCGCCTCGCGGCCCGCGGCGATGCCCCCGTGCGGGTGCGCCCCGAGGCAGAGCGCGCCTACACGCGCGAGATCGAGAGCCGCAGCGCCGGCACCCCCTGGGTCGCCGACGGCTGCAGCAACTGGTACGTCGACGAACGCAGCGGCCGGCTCACACTGCTGTGGCCCGGCACCGTGCAGGCGTTCCGCGACCGTCTGGCGCGCATCGGCGCCGACGACTTCGAACCCGCCCCGTCGGGGCTTCTGGAAGGAGCATCATGAGCGTTCCCATCCGCTTCGGATACAAGGCCTCGGCCGAGCAGTTCACCCCGCGGGACCTGCTCGAGTTCTCGGTGCTCGCCGAGGAGATGGGCTTCGACTCCGTCTTCGTCTCCGACCACATGCAGCCGTGGATGCACGACGGCGGCCATGCCCCGGCGGCGATCCCGTGGCTCGGCGCCCTCGGCTCGCGCACCTCGCGCATCCTGATGGGCACGTCGGTGCTCACTCCGACCTTCCGCTATCACCCGGGAGTGGTCGCGCAGGCGTTCGCGACCCTCGGCTCGCTCTACCCCGACCGCGTCATCCTGGGCGTCGGCACCGGCGAGGCCCTCAACGAGGTGACGCTCGGGCTCGACTGGCCCGACCCGCCGGAGCGGTTCCAGCGCATGAAGGAGGCGATCACCCTCATGCAGAAGCTGTGGACGGAGGATCGCGTGACGTTCGACGGCACCTACTACTCCACCGCGAACGCGACGATCTACGACCGGCCCCAGAACCCCGTGCCGATCTACATCGGCGCCTCCGGGCCCGCCGCCACGCGCCTCGCCGGCCGCATCGCGGACGGCTACATCACGACCAGCGGCAAGAAGCCCGAGCTGTACACCGAGACCCTGCTGCCCGCGCTCGATGAGGGTCTGGGCAAAGCCGGACGCACGCGCGACGACATCGACACGCTCATCGAGGTCAAGGTCTCGTTGCACCCGGACCGCGCGCAGGCCCTCGAGAACACCCGCTTCTGGGCCCCGCTCGCGCTGTCGCCGGAGGAGAAGATGGGGGTCGATGATCCGATCGAGATGCAGCGGCTCGCGGGCGAGCTGCCGATCGAGCGAGCAGCATCCCGCTTCATCGTCTCGGACGACGTCGAGGAGCACGTCGCCGCGATCGAGCGCTACCTCGACCTGGGCTTCCGGCACTTGGTGTTCCACGACCCCGGCCACGACCAGGAGGGCTTCCTGCGCCGCTACGGCGCGGAGGTGCTGCCCCGGCTGCGGGCCCGGATCGGCGCATGACGACCGCGCGCCGCGCGGCCTGGTCGATCGTCGTTCCGGTCAAGCCCGCGCTGCTGGGCAAATCGCGGCTCGATGTGTCGCTGCTGGGTGCCGGCTCGATCGACCGCGTCGAGCTGGTGCGCGCGATCGCGATCGACACGGTGCGCGCGGCGGCTGCAGCGACGCGGGTCGCCGACGTCGTCGTCGTGACCGACGACGCGCCGCTCACCCGCGGTGTCGAGGCGCTGCCGCGAGTGCGGGTCGTCGCCGAAGAAGGTGCGCGGGGCCTTGCCGGCGCGATCGAACGCGGTGCGGCATCCATCGATCCGGCGCGGCCGCGTGCCGTGCTGCTGGGCGATCTCCCGGCGCTGCGACCCTCCGATCTCGACGAGGCGCTGACCCTCGCCGCCGCGCGCTCGCGGGGTGTGGTGGCGGATGCCGAGGGCACAGGATCGACCCTCGTCACCGCATCGGTCGGCGTCGATCTGGCGACGGCATTCGGTGCGGACTCGTACGCCCGGCACCTCGCGCTCGGATGCGCCGCGCTGCCGATCGATCATCAGTCGACGCTGCGCCGCGACGTGGACACCGCCGCACACCTCGCCCGAGCGGCGGAGTTCGGGCTGGGCGAGCACACCGCGGGGCTGCTCGCCCGGGCTGCCGCGGCCTGACGGCCGCCCGCGGCCCGCGCCAGCGGTCCGCATGCGAACCCACATTTTTGCAGCGAGCCACCATTCGTCCCGTGGTGGCTCGCTGCAAAAATGTGGGTTCGGCCCCGCAGCGGCCGCGACAGACCCGGGACGTGTGCCGCGGGGGATGGGCGGGCAGCGCGGCGCGGCGTCAGCGAGTGCAGCGCGGCGCGGCGGGCGTCAGCGCGCGAGATCCGCGGCGAGCGCGAGGGCGTCGGCCGCGAGCCGCGCGGAGGTGTCGGCATCCGACATCCACAGCGGCACGACACGCGAACGGATGCCGAGGGCCTCGACCGCGGGTGCGAGCTCCGCGTCCTCCTCGGCGATGAGCCACCCATCCAGCACCCCGCCGACCGAGCGGGCCCCGTGCATGCCGGCGACGCCCGACGCCGAACACTCCACGCCGACCGCCCGCAGGCAGACCTCGGCCATACCGCGCACAGCCGAGCCCCCGATGATCGGCGACACCCCGACGACCGCGGCCGAGGTGGCGCGCAGGGCCTCGTGGATGCCGGGCACGGCCAGGATCGGACCGATCGAGACCACGGGGTTCGAGGGGGCGACGAGCACGACATCGGCCTGCGCGATCGCCTCGGCGACACCCGGTGCGGGCGGCGCGGCCGCGATCCCGGGGTTGTCGAAGCGGACGGGCTCGAGCGCCGCGCGATGGCGCGTCCACCACTCCTGGAAGTGCATCTCGCGCACCTGTGCACCCTCGCGCACCGTGACGATCGTGTCGACCTCCGCCTCGGTCATCGGCAGGATCTCCGCGCCGAGCGGCCAGCGCGCGCTCAGCCTGCGGGCGACCTCGGCGGCGCCGATGCCCTCGCGCAGCCAGCCGGTGCGCGCGAGATGGGTTCCCAGGTCGAGGTCGCCGAGCGTGAACCACGGCCACCCGGCCCCCCACGCGTGCAGTTCCTCGGCGACCCGCTCGCTCTCGCCCGCCCGACCCCACCCGCGCTGGGCGTCGTTGACACCGGCGAGGGCGTAGAGCAGCGAGTCGATGTCGGGCTGCAGCCGCACCCCGGTCATCCAGATGTCATCGCCCGTGTTGGCGATGATCGTGATGCGCGCATCGGGTTCGGCGGCGCGCAGCAGGCCCCGCAGCCCGACAGAGAACTTCGCCCCACCGACGCCGCCGGCGAGCACCACGATCCGACGGCTCATGCTGCGGGCGGGGTTGCGGCGGCGGACGCGTGCGCGGCGGCGGGCAGGGCGCCGAGCACGCGCTCCAGGGCCTCGTCATCGTGCGCCGCGGTGAGGAACCACGCCTCGAAGACGCTCGGCGGCAGCGAGACGCCGGCATCGAGCATCGCGTGGAAGAACGCCGGATAGCGCCATGCCTGCTGCGCCTGCACGCCGTCGTTGTCGAGCGGCGCGACCGCGGCGAAGGCGACACCGAAGAGGCTGCCGGCCCGCGGCACGACGTGCTCGACGCCGGCGGCCGAGAGGGCCTCGCCGAGAGCAGTGGCCACGGTGGATGCTGCCGCGTCGACCCGCGCGTACACCCCGGTGTCGGCGTGACGAAGTGTCGCAAGACCCGCCGCGACGGAGAGTGGATTGCCCGAGAGGGTGCCCGCCTGGTAGACGGGTCCGAGCGGGGCGAGGCGGTCCATCACATCGGCCCGCCCACCGAGCGCCGCGAGCGGCATGCCCCCTCCGACGACCTTGCCGAAGGTGAACAGATCGGGGGTGTACCGCTCACCGGCTTCGGCCTGGAGGCCCCAGTAGCCGGCGGGGTGCACCCGGAAGCCGGTCAGCACCTCATCGATGATGAGCAGGGCCCCGTGCTCGTGGGCGATGTCGGCGAGGGCGGCGTTGTAGCCCGGCAACGGGGCGACGACGCCCATATTGGCGGCGGCGGCCTCGACGATGATCGCGGCGATCCGGTCGCCGTGCACCGCGAACACCTCGCGCACGGCGCCGAGGTCGTTGTAGGGCACCACGAGGGTCTGCGCCGCGACCGGGGCGGGCACTCCCGCGGAGCCGGGAAGGCCGAGGGTGGCAAGGCCCGATCCCGCGGCGGCGAGCAGCCCGTCCGAGTGGCCGTGATAGTGGCCGGAGAACTTGATGAGGAGGTCGCGGCCCGTGTAGCCGCGGGCCAGGCGAATGGCCGTCATCGTGGCCTCCGTGCCTGTGGAGACCAGGCGCACCTTCTCGACGGGGCGATCCTCGCCCACCGAGACGCGGTGGGCGATCAGGTCGGCCAGTTCCACCTCTCCCTCGGTCGGGGCGCCGAACGACAGCCCACGGGTCGCGGCCTCACGAACCGCCTCGACGACGGCGGGATGCGCGTGACCGAGCAGCGCCGGGCCCCACGATGCGACGAGATCGACGAACTCGCGGCCCCCGGCATCCGTCACATACGCACCGCGCGCCGACGCGAGGAACCGCGGCGCCCCACCCACCGATCCGTACGCCCGGACGGGGGAGTTGACCCCGCCGGGGATCACGGTGCGGGCGCGCGCGAACAACTCGTCATTGCGGTCGGTCATGGGTTCCATTCTCCCCCGCCGCACGCGCTCGAATGCCCGTCGGCGACGACGTTGGGGCGTCGGGGCGACGTTGGGGCGCCGTTGGGGCGTCGGGGCGACGTTGGGGCGTCGGGGCGACGTTGGGGCGCGGAGCAGCACGCCCCAACGCAGTTCTGACGCCCCAACGACACGGACGCAGACAATCGGACGCGGCCGGGTCCGGCGGCGCCGGCGCACACACCCGCTAGAGCGACTCGCGCAGCCAGCCCGCGGCCTCGACGGCGGCGTAGGTGAGGATGGCGTCAGCACCCGCGCGCCGGATCGCCAGCAGCGACTCGAGCATCACACCGCGCCCGTCGATCCACCCGTTGGCGGCCGCGGCGGCGATCATCGCGTACTCTCCCGACACCTGGTACGCCCACACCGGCACGTCGACGGCAGCACGCACGTCGGCGAGCACGTCGAGGTAGGGCAGGGCGGGTTTGACCATCACGATGTCGGCACCTTGCTCGACGTCGTCGAGCGCTTCGCGCACACCCTCCCGCGCATTCGGCGGGTCGAGCTGGTAGGTGCGCCTGTCACCGGTGAGCTGCGAGTCGACGGCCTCGCGGAAGGGGCCGTAGAACGCACCCGCGTACTTGGCCGAGTACGCCAGGATCAGCGTGTCGGCGAAGCCCGCGCCATCGAGCGCCTGGCGCACGACCGCCGTCTGACCGTCCATCATGCCCGACAGGCCGAGCATGGCCGAGCCGGCGCGGGCCTGCGACAGCGCCATCGACGCGTAGCGCTCGAGGGTCGCATCGTTGTCGACACGGCCTGCGGCATCCAGCACCCCGCAGTGCCCGTGATCGGTGAACTCGTCGAGGCAGAGATCGGTCTGCACGACCAGCGCGTCGCCGACCTCCGCGACGACGGCACGGGTGGCGACGTTCAGGATGCCGCGCTCGTCGTCCGCACATGAGCCCACGGCGTCGCGCTTGGCCGGCACCCCGAACAGCATGACTCCACCGATGCCGGCGGCTGCGGCATCCGCGACCGCCCCGCGCAGGGAGTCGAGGGTGTGCTGCACGACTCCGGGCATGGACGAGACGGGCTGCGGGTCGTCGATGCCCTCGCGCACGAACATCGGCAGGATCAGCTGGGAGGGCAGCACGTGCGTCTCGCGAACGAGCCGGCGCACCGCGGGCGACTGGCGCAGACGCCGAGGACGATGCGTCGGGAACGTCACAGCTGCACCTCGTCGGCGGCGTGGGGCAGGGCGAGCCGGGACACGGCCTCGATGAGCGCGCCGACCGTCTGCCTCTCGGCGATCACGTCGACGTCGAGCCCGGCCCGTCGGGCGTCCTTCGCGGTGCGGGGACCGATCGCGGCGATCACCGTCTGCGCGGGGATGTCGGCGAACTGCAGGTGCACCTGCTCGGCGACCGATCCGCTCGTGACGAGGATCGCGTTGATGCGACCGCTCGCGACGTCCCTCGCGATGCGATCGGTGACCGGAACCCCGACCGTGCGGTAGGCGACGACCGACCGCACATCGTGCCCGGCCTCGACGAGCATGCGGGTGAGCACGGGCTTGGCGATCTCGCTGCGCAGCGTGAGGATGCGGCGGGCCTCCGGCTCGAGCGCGATCATCTGTTCGGCCATGCCGGCCGCCGAGTTGTCGCGCTCGGGCACGAGGTCGACGCGGTATCCGACCGCCTGCAGCGCTGCGGCGGTGGTCTCGCCGACCGCCGCGATGCGCGTGTCGACCGGGATCTGGACCCGGTGGGCGTAGAGCACGTCGACGGTCGTCGCGCTCGTCACGGTGAGCCAGTCGAAGTGCCCGGCGCGCAGGTCTTCGAGAGCCGTGTCGAGAGTGGCCTGGTCGCTCGTGGGCGCGAAGTTGATCAGCGGCGCCACGACGGGCGTCGCCCCCTGCGCCCGCAACGAGGCTGCGACACCGTCTCCCCACGGACCGCCACGGGGAACGAGCACGCGCCATCCGCTCAGGGGCTTTCCCGCCTTGTGGTCGACCTGTGCGTTCATAGCGATGACTCTCGTGACACGAAGTCGCCGGCCCCGCGTTCGAGGAGTCGGCGTGCGATCGCCGACCCGATCAGCGCAGCATGCGCGGTCGGGTCCGCGCTGTCGGCGACGTTCGCGCCATTGCCGTCGCTCGATTCTCGAATATACCCCTTCGTCAGGGACTCCGTTCGGTCGAGGCCGATGCGTGCGGTTCCCCCCGGGGCGTAGACGACGGCGCGCACCCGCGCCTCGTCGCCGTCGACGGCGGCGTGGATGCCGACGGGGGCGTGACACCCCGCCTCGATGCCCGCGAGCGCGGCGCGCTCGATCGTGACGGCGGTGCGGGTGTCGGCGTGCTCGAGGGCGGCGACCGCATCGCGGACGGCGGCGGGTGCGTCGTCGCGGATCTCCACGGCCAACGCGCCCTGTCCCGCGGCCGTCGGCCACTCCGCCAGTCCCAGAGGCTCGAAGTGCAGATCGGCGGCGGATCCGGCGCCCGGCACCGGCCCGCCCGCCCCCGCGTCGACGAAGAGCCCGAGCCGCGCGAGTCCCGCGGCGGCGAGCACCACGGCGTCGAGATCGCCCTCGCGCACTCGACCGAGCCGCGAATCGACGTTTCCGCGCAGATCGCGGATGTCGACCCGCGGGGCGCGACGGTGCAGCTGCGCGACCCGTCGCGGCGATCCCGTGCCCACCGTCGCGCCGACGGGAAGTTCCCCGAGCGAGGGCCCGCGGGTGACGACCACATCGCGCGGGTCTTCGCGCACCGGGGTCGCGCCGATGCGCAGGCCGGGGGCGGATGCTGTCGGCAGGTCCTTGAGCGAATGCACGAGCAGATCGCACTCCCCCGCGCTCAGCGCCTCGCGCAGACGGGTCGCGAAGACCCCGGTGCCGCCCAGCTGCGCGAGGGAGGCGCGGTTGACGTCACCCTCGGACACGATGGGCACGAGTTCGACCGCGATGCCGGTGGCCGCGGTGATCGCCTGGGCGACATGCCCGGATTGGGCGAGCGCGAGCGCGCTGCGCCGGGTGCCGAGCCGTAGGGTCACCGGCTCGACCGTCCGCGGATCACTGGAGCACCTCGGGCACCTCGTCGAGGCGAAGCCGGCGTCCGGTGAAGAACGGCACCTCCTCGCGGACATGGCGACGCGCCTCGGTGGCCCGCAGGTCGCGCATGAGGTCGACCAGCTCGATCGGATCGTCGGCCTCGAGCGGCAGCATCCACTCGTAGTCGCCGAGTGCGAAGGACGCGACGGTGTTGGCGAGGACCCCGCGGAAGGCGGCGCCCTTGCGTCCGTGCTCGGCGAGCATGCGACGCCGCTCCTCTTCGGGAAGCAGGTACCACTCGTAGCTGCGCACGAACGGGTAGAGGCAGAGCCACCCCTTGGGATCGATTCCGCGCAGGAACCCGGGGACGTGCTGGCGGTTGAACTCCGCGTCGCGGTGCACGCCCATCGCGTTCCACGTGGGCAGCAGGTTCTTCAGCAGCTCGGTGCGACGGAGGCGGCGCAGATCCCGCTGCAGCGCCTCTGCCGTGTCGCCGTGCAGCCACACCAGCAGGTCGGCGTCGGCGCGCAGGCCGCTGACGTCGTAGAACCCGCGGACCGTGACGCCGCCCTCTTCGATGAGACGGACGATGTCTTCGAGCTCGGTGGCGTCGACCTCGGCGACCGGTCGGTCGGGGTTGCGTCGCCAGACCGCCCACAGGGCGTAACCCGACGGTCCTTCGACGGGATCATCGGCGGGAGTCGGGAGGGAGGTCGGTTCGGGCGCAGAGCTCTCCGTCATCAGTCCAGTCTCACGCACACGACCGTCTGCGCCAAACGGCTGCGCCGCGCGGCGCGCAGGATTCAGTGCCGCGGCGCGGTGTAGGCCCGCACGGCGCCCCAGACCGCGACGCCCACCACGACGGCGACACCCACCACGACGACGGTCGCCGCCGACGGGTTGCGCTGAGTGAACGCTCGCGCTTTGGTCACGGCGCGGTCCGAGGCCCGCTGCAGCCGACGGGGGACGTTCGCCTTCTCCTCGATCGCCGCGAGCGCGGCCTTCAGCTCGGCGCGCGCCTGCTCGACCGGGTTGTCGAACTGCGGCACGAGCGTGCGCGGCAGCGACACCAGCAGGGAGTCGGGGCGGGGCTTGTCAGAACTCATCGCGAACCTCCCGGACGATGCTCACGTCTTCTTTGGCCGCGTGCAGCGGACTCTCTCGGCGTGAGGCCTTGCGGAAGCGGGCGAGGCCGAGCAGCACGAGAACGGCGATGATCAGCAGCATTCCTGCGCCGATGACCAGTGCCGACAGCCAGACCGGCCACACCGTGGCAAGACCCGCGATCGCCGCCGTCCCGAAGACCGGGACCGACCAGAACAGCACGAACAGGGCTCCGACGAACCAGCCGGAGCCGATGCCGTAGTCCTTCGCCGTCTTCGCGACCCAGGACTTCGCCTGGTCGACCTCGGCGACGACCAGATTGCGCACCAGCTCGGGCACGTCGCCGAGCAGGGTGAACAGACTGTCGTCCGCGCGATCGCGCAGGCCGCCGCGGCCCGCCACCTCAGGCACCGCCGCGGGCGACGCCCTCGGCCTCGTCGAGCGCCTCGGCGGCCTTGTCGGCCAGGTCGTCGGCCGTCTTCTGCGCCGCCTTCTTCACATCCGCGGCGCTCTTCTTGCCGGCCGTCTTCGCCGCGTCGACGCGCTCGGACGGGGAACCCTTCTGCGCCGCGGCCTTGGTCACCTTGACTGCGCCGTCCCAGACGGCCACCGGAACGGCGGCGACGGCGGACTTCGCGAAGTCCTTCGCGCGGTCGACCTGGTTCTGCACCGGCGCGAGGTTCCACACCTTCTGGGCCTGGCCCTTGATCTGCTCGTACCGCTCGCGGCCCGCACGGGCCCCCAGCACGTAGCCCGCAGCCAGGCCGATCACGAGTCCTGCTTTGCCCTTCATCGAGGGCCTCCTCACGCTCTTCTTCGCCGGAAATGTCGTTCGGTCGTTCCAGCGTAGCCCCGTATGCCGATTTCGGCATCCACCCTTGACAGCGGGCGCTTCGTGGGGGGCGGGTTCATCCCCAGAGCAGCTGTGCGCGCGTGCGTTCAGCCTCATCGCGGGCGTCGGGGACGACCTGGGCGAGCCCCGTGCCCGCGATCCAGGCGCCCACGACCGCGAGCCCCGGCACGGCGTGCACCTGCGTGCGCGCCGCGGCCACGCGGGCGGCGCGACCGATGACCGATGCCGGCTGGCTCTGGGCGTACCGCTCGATGTGGCCTGCGACGACGTCCCGCGCGGAAAGATCGACGCCGAGCAGCTGTGCGGCCTGCTCGCGGGCCAGCTCGATCGCTGCGGCCCCGTCGAGGTCCGCCGTCGCCGGAGGTTCACCCTGGCTGCCGAACGAGACGCGCACGACGTGCCGATGCGGCCTCGCCGCGCGCGCGGACTCGCCGACCCAGGCCCACTTGGCGCTCGCGTGCGTCAAGGCCTTGGCGCGGTGCGAACCCGGGACGGTGAGCACCCCGGATCCCCGCGGCGCGGCGTCGAGGGCGGGGGTGTCGAGCACGAGGGTGACGACATCGACGACCGGCGGCTCATGGTCGGGTTGCGGGGCAAGGCCCGGCACCGCGGGTGCGAGGAGGGCTCGCGCGACGATCTCCTCGGTCGCGACGATGACGGCGTCGGCGGCGATCGCCGGGGCAGCGGCGTCGCGGTTCTCCGGCGCATCCTCGAGCACGGTCACGCTCCACCCGGGACGGTCATTTGCGCCGGATGCTGCGCTCAGGCCGTCGACGCGCGCGCCGGTGCGGATGTCGACACCGAGTCCGACGAGTCGCGCGTGCAGCGCGTCGACGAGCGACCGCATCCCGCCGACGAGACCCTCGACGGCCGACCCGGGCGCGAGGGCCGGATCGCGCTCGCCCCGGAGCACGGCGACCGCGCCGCTCAACGAGCCCACCCGGGTCAGCGCGGCGTTCAGTCCCGGGGCGGCCGCGTCGACGTCGATCGTGTCGGGCTCGGCGGAGTACACGCCCTGCACGACCGGGGCGACGAGTCGCTCGAGCACCGCCCGCCCCATCCGCGAGCGCACGAGCGCACCCAGGCTGTGCTCGTGTCCGATGGTGAGCACCGGACGCAGCCGATCGAGATACGCGCGCCAGCTGCCCGACCAGCCGATGACGCGACGAACCTCGGGCGCGAAGGGGTTCTCCGGGATGCCGAGCACGCCGCCCGCGGGCATCGGAGCCGCCCCCACCCCGGGGATTCCGGCCAACCACGCCCGCCCGCCCGCGGGCACGACGACCCGGTCGGCGAGCCCGAGCTCGGCGATGAGGGCGCTCACGGAGCCGCCGCGGGTCGCGTAACTCTCGGCGCCGACGTCCAGGGTCAGACCCCCGACATCCGCAGTCCGGATCGCGCCGCCCAGCCGCTCAGCGGCCTCGAGCAGCGTGACCCGCATGCCGACCTTCGCGCACTCGAGGGCGGCGACCATGCCCGAGACGCCCCCGCCGACGACGACGACGTGGGTCTCGGCGGCACGGGCGCGCAGCGCCGCGGCGTCGGGGACGGAGTCTTGCGCTTCGGTCACGACGCCTCGGCGTGCACGAGCTCGACGATGCGCGTCAGCACGTCCGGGTCGGTATCGGGGGGCACGCCGTGGCCGAGGTTCACGATGTGCGCGCGCGCCGCGCGTCCGCGGTGCAGCACATCCCGCACGTGCGCCTCGAGGACCGGCCACGGGGCCTGCAGCAGGGCCGGGTCGATGTTGCCCTGCACCGTCGTGTCGGGTCCCAGCATCCCGGCCGCCTGATCCAGCGGCACCCGCCAGTCGGCGCCGACGGCGTCGGCGAGCCCGTGCAGGCGCATGTCGGGCAGGATCGGTCCCGTGCCGACGCCGAAGTGGATCAGCGGCACCCGACCGTGCACGCCGCCCAGGGCCGTGCGCGAGTGCGGCGCCGCGAACGCGCGGTAGTCCTCGGGGGAGAGCGAACCCGCCCAGGAGTCGAACAGCTGCGCCGCACGGGCGCCCGCGCGCACCTGCACATCGAGGAAGGCCGCCGCGACACGGGCCAGCCAGTCGGCCAACCGATGCCAGCTGACGGGGTCGGCGTGCATCATCGCGCGGGCCCGTAGGTGCTCCTTCGAGGGCCCACCCTCCACGAGGTAGGCCGCGAGCGTGAACGGCGCGCCCGCGAAGCCGATGAGGGGAGTGTCTCGGAGTTCGGCGGTGATGCGCGCGATCGCCTCGGCGACGGGCGACGCCGCAGCCGACACCTCAGCCGGATCTCTCGCCGTGAGCGCGTCGACGTCGGCGGCCGTGCGGACCGGGTCATCGAACACGGGACCGCGGCCGGGCACGATCTCGACCTGCACCCCTGCGAGGCGCAGCGGGACGACGATGTCGCTGAAGAAGATCGCCGCGTCGACGCCGTGCCGGCGCACCGGCTGGAGCGTGATCTCGGATGCGAGGTCGGGATCGAGACAGGCATCCAGCATCCGCGTGCCGACGCGCAGGTCACGGTACTCGGGCAGTGAACGTCCGGCCTGACGCATGAACCAGACGGGGGTGCGCTCGGGTCGTTCGCCGCGCAGGGCGCGCAACAAGGGCGCATCGGTGTGGGGCATGCCCTCCATCCTCCCATCCGCACCGGCGCGCGCACCCGTCGCGGTAGCTCGATCACGAACGATCCCCGGCGGACATTCGGGACCAGGGGGTAAACTGGGTGTGTGTTGCTGTGCGTCACGGCGAGTCACAAGACCGCCGGCTTCGATCTCCTCGAACGGTTGAGCGTACACACGACCGACATCGCTCCCCTGATCGCGGAGCATGACTCGTGCGTACGCGGTGCCGTCGTGCTCGCGACCTGCAACCGCTTCGAGGCCTACATCGACATGGACGAGCCGGTCACGGCGGCAGGCGCCGTCGGCGTCGAAGCCGCACTGACCGCCGTCGAAGCCGCGACCGGAGTGGCGGCCGATGAGTTCGACGGCTCCTATCGCGTGGTCGTCGGCGAGAGTGTCGCCGAGCATCTGTTCGCGGTCGCGTCCGGCCTGGAGTCCGTCGTCGTCGGCGAGGGCGAGATCGCCGGGCAGGTGCGGCGCGCCCTCGGCGAGGCACGCAAGCACGGTACGTCCTCGGGCGAGCTCGAGCGCCTCTTCCAGCGCGCGAGCGAGGCCCAGCGCGGAGTCAAGAACGCCACCGCCCTCGGTCGCGCCGGCCGCTCGCTCGTGCGGCTCGCGCTCGACCTCGCAGACAGCCGCGTCACCGACTGGGCCGCCCTCGACGTGCTGCTGGTCGGCACCGGCGCCTACGCGGCCGCGACCCTCGCCGCGCTGCGCGACCGCGGCGCCGAGCGCATCACCGTCTTCTCCCCCTCGGGTCGGGGCCACAAGTTCGCGACCAAGCACGGTCTCGCCTGGGTCGACGGCGACGCCTATCCGCGCGCCGCGGCGGACGCCGACCTCATCATCACGTGCACCACGGCCGAGCACCACGTGCTCGATGCGGGCGTGCTGCGCCGGGGTCGCGCCGACTCCGCCGCCGAGGCCCCGATCTCCCTCGCCGCCGCCGGAGGCTGCCCGATCGCGCGTCAGGGGCCTCGCCGCCTCGTCGTCGACCTCGGGCTGCCCCGCAACGTCGACCCCGATGTGGCCACGGTGTCGGGCATCGACCTGCTCGATCTCGAGACCATCCGTCTGCACGCGCCCCTCGAAGAGCTGCAGGCGACCGATGCCGCCCGCGAGATCGTGCGCGACGCGGCCCGGCGCTTCGTGGCGCACGGAGAGCGCCAGAGCCTCGCGCCCGCGGTCGTCGCCCTGCGCGAGCACGTCTTCGGCGTACTCGAGGACGAGATCTCGCGCGTGCGGGCCCGTGGTGATGACGGCCGCACCGAGCAGGCAATGCGTCACCTCGTCGGCCGTCTGCTGCACACCCCCACCTCGCGTGCGCACGATCTCGCGGCGCAGGGCCGCGCCGCCGACTACGTCGCGGCGCTCGGCACGCTCTTCGGCATCGACGTCGCGCCGGCTGCGCCCGCAGAGCCCGCCGTGGCCGTGGACGCCGCAACGGCCTGAGCCGGCAGGGCTGGTGCTGATCCCGGTCGGTGCCTGCTCCGCTCGGCGGCTGCTCCGGTCGGTGCCTGATCCGGTCGGCGGCTGCCCCGCTCGGCGCCTGCCCCGCTCGGCGCCTGCCCCGCTCGGCGGCCCGGCACCGATCGGCTCCCACCGGCCGATTCTGCACAACACTCCGGAAGGTCGGGCGGTTCGACGCCGTTCCCGCAGCCACAGCGCGCGGATCATCGCGATCCTCCGGAGTTCTGTGCCGCCGCGGGCGGTGCCAGACTTGACCCATGCCGCTGCACATCACCGGAGACCCGGCAGCCGACGAGCTGCTGAGCACCGACCCCCTCGCCCTGATCATCGGGATGCTGCTCGATCAGCAGATCACGATGGAGGCGGCGTTCGCCGGACCCGCCGAGATCCGCGACAGGGTCGGCGCCCTCGAGGCACCCGCGATCGCGTCCTACGACCCGGAGGCGTTCGTCGAGGTCTTCCGCCAGACGCCGTCGGTGCATCGTTTTCCGGGTTCGATGGCGGCGCGCGTGCAGTCGCTGTGCACGGCGATCACCGATGAGTGGGACGGCGACGCCGCCGCGATCTGGACCCGCGGCGAACCCGACGGCCCCGAGGTGCTGCGCCGCCTCAAGGCCCTGCCGGGCTTCGGCGACCAGAAGGCCAAGATCTTTCTGGCGCTGCTCGGCAAGCAGTACGGGTATGCGGGCGGAGGCTGGCGCGCAGCATCCGCCCCCTACGGCGACGAGGACTCGCATCGCAGCGTCGCGGACATCACAAGCGCCGAATCGCTGGCCAAGGTGCGCGAATTCAAGAAGGCGATGAAAGCCGCCGCGAAGCAGAAGGACTGACTGCATGAAGATCACCGGAGGCGACGTCGACGCGTTCGTCGCAAAGGTAACCCCCGCGGCGCGCCGCCGCGACGCCGAGGCGCTGCTCGCCCTGATGCGCGAGGTCAGCGGGCGTGAGCCCGAGCTGTGGGGCACGATCATCGGCTTCGGCAGCTGTCACTACCGCTACCCGACAGGCACCGAAGGGGACTCGCCCATCATCGCGTTTGCCCCGCGCAAGCAGGCCTCGACGCTGTACCTGCTCGACGGCATCCAGGCGCACGGCGAGCGGCTGGCCGAGCTGGGTCCGCACTCGACCGGGGTCGGATGCCTGTACCTGTCCGACGTCGCCGCCGTCGACCCGACGGTGCTGCGCGAGATCGTCGCGGCGTCGCACGCCTTCGTCACCGGCGGCGGCGGGGACTACGCGCAGCTCACCGTCACAGCCTGACGGGCCGGCGCGCCCCGACGTGCCCACCCACTTTTGGGGCGTCGGCGCGCGCGACGTGCCCGCCGTGGGGCGTCAGCGCAACCGTGGGGCGCGCAGCAGCACGCCCCAACGTGATTTCAACGCCCCAACCCGCGAAGACCGGGGCGGCGAGGGACGTCAGCACGCGCCCAACCCCGCGGTGGGGCGTCAGCGCAACCGCGGGGCGCGCAGCAGCACGCCCCACGGTGATTTCAACGCCCCAACGCAAGAGACAGGGGCGGCCGACGCACCGCGAGCCCGGCGAGCGGGCGATGGATGCTGCAGCTCAGGCGCCGCGCAGGCGCTCGGCGAGATAGCCGTGCAGTGCCTCGAGGGGCACGCGCTCCTGGTTCATCGTGTCGCGATCACGCACGGTGACCGCGCGGTCCTCGAGAGAGTCGAAGTCGATCGTGACGCAGAACGGCGTGCCGATCTCGTCCTGCCGACGGTAGCGGCGGCCGATCGCTCCGGCGTCGTCGAAGTCGATGTTCCAGTCGCCCCTCAGGTCGTCGGCGACCTCGCGCGCGAGGGGCGAGAGCCGCTCGTTGCGCGAGAGCGGAAGCACCGCGACCTTGACGGGCGCGAGGCGCGGGTCAAGGCCCAGCACCGTGCGCGTGTCGGTGCCGCCCTTTGCGTTGGGCACCTCCTCCTCACGGTACGAATCGACGAGGAACGCCATCATGGCGCGGGTGAGGCCGAACGAGGGCTCGATGACGTACGGGACGTATCTCTCGCCGGTCGTCTGGTCGAAGTACGACAGGTTCTGTCCGGACGCCTCGGCGTGGCTCGAGAGGTCGTAGTCGGTGCGGTTGGCGATGCCCATCAGCTCGCCCCACTGCTTGCCGGGGAACCCGAAGGCGTACTCGACGTCGATCGTGCCCGCGGAGTAGTGGGCGCGGTCCCCCTCCGGCACGTCGTACCGGCGCATGTGGGCCGGGTCGACACCGAGGTCGATGAACCAGTTCCAGCAGGCCTCGACCCAGTGCTCGAACCACTCCTGCGCCTCGGCCGGGGGCACGAAGTACTCGATCTCCATCTGCTCGAACTCGCGGGTGCGGAAGATGAAGTTTCCGGGAGTGATCTCGTTACGGAAGGCCTTGCCGACCTGGCCGACGCCGAAGGGCGGCTTCTTGCGCGACGCGGTGACGACATTGCCGAAGTTGACGAAGATGCCCTGCGCGGTCTCGGGGCGCAGGTAGTTCAGTCCGGACTCGTCGTCGACGACGCCCAGGTAGGTCTTCATGAGGCCCGAGAACGCCTTGGGCTCGGTGTACTGCCCCTTCGTGCCGCAGTTCGGGCAGGGCACCCCGGCGAGTCCCCCGTCGGGCGCGCGACCCTTGCGCGCCTCGAAGTCCTCGACGAGGTTGTCGGCGCGGAACCGCTTGTGGCACTGCAGGCACTCCACGAGCGGGTCGGTGAACGTCGCGACGTGACCCGACGCCTCCCACACGCGCTTGGGCAGGATGATCGAGGAATCCAGCCCCACCATGTCCCCACGGCCGCGCACGAACGTCTGCCACCACTGGCGGCGGATGTTCTCCTTGAGCTCGGTGCCCAAAGGCCCGTAGTCCCACGCCGACCGCGATCCGCCGTAGATCTCGCCCGCCTGGAAGACGAACCCGCGGTGGCGGGCGAGGGCGATCACTTTGTCGAGGCGGGACTGCTCGGCCACGGTGGCTCCAATGGTCGGGATGCTGGGGTTCGCGGATTCGCGGGCGCGGCGAGCGCCGCGACATACCGTTCGATCCTACCCGTCGGCCCCTCAGCGCCCGCGTCGCCCCTAGCATCGAGAGCATGACGGAGCGCGAGTTCGATCTGATCGTCGTCGGTGCCGGAGCGGTGGGGGAGAATCTCGCCGATCGGGCCGTGCAGGGGGGCCTGTCGGTCGCCATCGTGGAAGCCGAGCTGGTCGGCGGCGAGTGCTCGTACTGGGCGTGCATGCCGACGAAGGCGCTGCTGCGCCCGGGCTCGGCCCTGCGTGCGGCGCGGCGTGTGCCCGGGGCGCGCGAGGCTTTCGACGGTCTGCCGGATGCGACGCAGGCGCTGCGCTTCCGCGACGGTGCGACGTCCTCGTGGAGCGACGCCGGACAGGTGTCGTGGCTCGAGGGTGCGGGCATCGAGCTCGTCCGCGGGCACGCGACGCTCGACGGCGAGCGCCGGGTTCAGGTCACGACCGCGGCGGGCGAGACCTCGACCCTCGTCGCCCGCTCGGCCGTCGCCCTGTGCACCGGCAGCGCGGCGATGATCCCCGGCATCCCGGGCCTGTCGGAGGCGGCACCGTGGACGAACCGCGAGGCCGCTGCCGCGCAGCGGGTGCCGAATCGCCTGGTCGTGATCGGGGCGGGGGTCGTGGCCACCGAGTTCGCGACGGCGTTCTCCTCCCTGGGCTC
The DNA here is from genome assembly GCF_003248605.1 of Microbacterium sp. Taxonomy (GTDB): domain Bacteria; phylum Actinomycetota; class Actinomycetes; order Actinomycetales; family Microbacteriaceae; genus Microbacterium. Next base: position 33,555 of record NZ_QFPF01000007.1, on the reverse strand, counting down.
CGCCGTGACGATGCTCGTGCGCGGTGGGACGCTCCTGACCGGCAACGAGCCCTTCGCCGGCGAGCTGGTCGCCCAGGCCCTGCGCGAGGCCGGCGTGGGCATCCGCACCCACACCGAGGCGACGTCCGTCCGCCGCGCGGACGACGGCGTGCACCTCACCCTGACCGACGGCGAGGAGATCGTCGCCGACGAGGTGCTCGTCGCCACGGGGCGCCGCCCGCGCACCGAGTCGCTGGGGCTCGAGACGATCGGGCTGGAGCCCGGCGCCGCGCTCTCCACCGACGACACCCTGCGCGTGCTCGGCCCCGACGGTGAGCCCATCGACTGGCTCTATGCGGCGGGCGATGCCGCCGGGCGGGCGCTGCTGACCCACCAGGGCAAGTACCAGGCGCGGGCGGCGGGTGACGTCATCGCCGCGCGGGCCACGGGAGGCGACGTCGACGACGCCCCCTGGGGCCGCCACGTCGCGACGGCCGATCACGCGGCCGTCCCCCAGGTCGTGTTCACCGATCCCGAGGTGGCCGCAGTCGGCCTGACCGAGCAGCAGGCACGGGATGCCGGCATCCCGACGCGTGCCGTCGAGTACGACATGTCGTGGCTCGCAGGCGCGACGGTGCACGCCGAGGGCTACGTCGGGTGCGCGAAGCTCGTGATCGACACCGAGCGCGGGGTCGTGGTCGGTGCGACCTTCGCCGGGGCGGATGTCGCCGAGCTGCTGTCGTCGGCGACGATCGCCGTGGTCGGCGAAGTGCCGATCCATCGGCTCTGGCACGCCGTGCCCGCGTACCCCACCCTCAGCGAGGTCTGGCTGCGCCTGCTCGAGGAGCTCGGACGAGAGACGGCGCTCTCGTCCTGACCGACCCCGTGCCGGCGGGCCCGCTCAGCCGCGGCGCACGATCTCGCGCGCGACCGTGACCTCGTCGAGGGCGACAGCGTCGATCTCGACGCCGATCCCCGGCCCGGACGGCACCCGCACGTGGCCGTCTTCCAGCACCGCGGGCTCGGTGACGATGTCGCGCAGGTAGAAGCGCGACGAGGCCGACACATCGCCCGGCAGGGTGAAGCCGGGCAGGGCCGCCAGCGCCGCGTTGGCCGCCCGTCCGATACCCGTCTCGAGCATGCCGCCGCACCACACCGGCACCCCTGCGGCCTGGCACAGGTCGTGGATGCGCACCGCCTCCAGATATCCCCCCACCCGCCCCGCCTTGATGTTGACGATGGATGCCGCGCCCAACGCGAGCGCGTCCACGGCGGCCTTGCGCGAGGTGATCGATTCGTCGAGGCACACGGGGGTGCGCAGCGTCCGGGAGAGCGTGGCGTGGTCGACGAGGTCGTCCTCCTGCAGCGGCTGCTCGATGAGAAGCAGCCCGAACGCGTCGAGCTCGGCCAGCGTGGCGGTGTCGCCGAGCGTATAGGCCGAGTTGGCATCCACCTGCAGAGGGATGTCGCCGAAGGCCGCCCGGACGGCGGCCGTGTCGCCGATGTCGCGACCGGGCTTGATCTTGATCTTGATGCGCCGGTAGCCCTCGTCGAGGTAGCCCGCAACGGCGTCGACGAGGGCGGCGGGATCGCGCTGCAGCCCCACCGAGACCCCGGAGGGCACCCGATCGACGACGGCACCGAGATACGCGCCGAGCGCTGCGCCCTCGGCGTGCAGCGACGCGTCGAGCACGGCGAGCTCGAGACCCGCCTTGGCCATGCGGTGTCCCACGAAGGGCTCGAGCACGCGGCCGACATCGTGTGGCGGGACCGCGGTCTCGCTCAACAGTGCCGGGATGAGGTGACGTATGCAGACATCCCATGCCCCTTGCGTGTACTCGCTCGAGTACAGCGGAGCGGCCTGCGTGACGATCTCGCCCCAGCCCTCGCCGTCGGGGCTCACAGCGCGCACGACGATGACCTCGCGCACGGCCTCGGTGCCGAACGACGTCGTGAACGGCGAGACCAGGGGCAGGTGCAGCACCCGCAACTCGATCGCATCGAGGGCGACGGGTGGCAGGGCCGCGGGATCGGTCATGGCGTCAGCGCGCGGGGCGGGTGAAGAGGTAACCTCGGGCGCTGTCGAACCCGCCGATGACGAGCCCGTCGCCGAGATGTCCGAGGATGGCCTCGCGCACCCGGACCCGCCAATCGGCGGCCGCCGCCTCGCTGCCGCGCCGCACCGCCTCGATGTCGGGCGGGATCGGCACGGTCGCCACGATCTCATCGTCCGCGGGAGTCGGTGCGGGGGGCGCCGCGAGCGCCCAGGTGACCATCAGCCGATCAGTCTCGTCGCCGCGGTTGAGGCCGTCGTCCATCGCGCCGTAGTGGTTGACCAGGTACTCCACCGCGCGGGTTCCGAGCACACGCAGATTGAAGTGGGCGTTGCGGGCCACGAGCGGGTCGAAGGTCCACGTGATGTGGCCGACATCGCGTGCGAACGCCCATTCGCGCTGATGACCCTTGAGCAGACGCCCCCAGCCCTGACCCTGATGGTCGGGTACGACGCCGGTGATGTGGGAGTGCATCGCGCGCAGCGCCGGAGCACCGAAGAAGCCGACCGAGGCGCCCACCATGTCGTCGTCGTCGAAGACGCCCACGACGTAGTTGCCGGAGTGCTGCAGGGCGCGCAGCACCGATGCCGGCATCACATCGCGGCCTCCGCCCCACACCCGCTCGAGCATGATCGAGGCCTCGATCATCTCGTCCATCGTCGTCAGTTCCCGGACCGATCGCATGATGCCAGTCTGTCGCGCCGCGCCCGCGGGCGCACCTCCGACCCGAGCGGGATGTGCTCAGCCGGCCGTCGCGACGTGTTCGGCGAAAAGCCCCGGCCAGGCCATCACGCCGTAGGGCGTGCGGGCGATCGCGATGCGGCTGCGCGGGATGAGCTCGTGCAGCTTGTTGGCCGTCTTCACCGGGTGGGTGCGATCGCCGATCCACGCGAGGATGAGCGTCGGCACGACGATGCCCGCCACGGCGGCCTTCGTCGGGAAGTCGGTCGCGGCGGCGCCGCGCAGCACCGTCGGCAGCAGGTGCTCGGGCACGGCCGGGCGCGTGAGCGGCGCATCGGCAAGAGCCGGCGGCACGGGGGCGGTGCTGCCCTGCTCGACGAACGCGCCGAGCCCCTCCTGCTCGACCAGCCGGGCGTTCTCGAGGTAGGTCGCCGCCTGTGCGCGACGCGAGGCCCAGGCGGTGGGGGGCACGACGAGGGTGAGGCTCGCGAAGCGCTCGGGATCGCGCAGCGCCGCGTGCAGCAGCGTGCCGGTGCCCATCGACGGACCGACGCCGTGCACGCGCTCGCCCGGTGCGACATGGTCGACGAGGGCGAGCAGATCGTCGGCGAGACGATGCCAGCGGTAGTCGTCGGCCTCGCCGCTGCCGGTCGATCCGCCGTGACCCCGCGCGTCGTAGCGCAGCACACGATGCCCGCGCAGCGCGCGACCGAGATCGAGGCCGAGCTGCGCGTCACGGGCGCGCGAGGAGGTGAGTCCGTGCAGCTGCACCACAAGGGGGCCGGAATCGCCCGTCACATCGAAATCGAGCATGGCATCCCCGACGGCGAGCTGGGGCACGGGACCTCCGTTTGCGTCATGAGCGCGAGATGTAAGACCCCTAGACTACGGCGCCATGCGCCTGACGAATGTCGCCCAGATGGCCCTGCCGCAGGGCACGCTGCACAGCTACGCCGTGCGCACGTCCGGTGTGCGCGGCCGCGCCCTGCCGCTCTCGTTCGATCAGCGCCGACACGTGGGCGAGGGTGATCGGCCCGGATCGTGGATGGCGATCGCGTTCCGGGCGCCGATCGGAACCGATCCCGACGCCCTCGCGGTCGCGTGGCACGCGGTGATCTCACGGCACGGCACGCTCGGCACCGTCTTCGCACGCGACGACGCGGGGGGCCTGACCCTGCACGAGACCGAGATCGTCGGCGGGGAGTGGCGGCAGCATCCCGTGCCGTCGGGAGCGTCGACGAGAGATGCGCTGCGCGCGGTGCTGGATGGCGCGTGCGCGCCGTTCGCGGAGCCCTCGCATCGGCTGTGCGTCGTGCTGCCCGAGCCGGGTCACCGACCGGGGGACGAGGACGGGGACATCGACGCGGCGGACGAGCGCCCGGTCGTCGTGCTGGGCGCTGACCACGCGCACGTGGACATGTGGTCGCTGCTCGTGCTCGCCCGCGACGTCGTCGCGATGCTCGAGGACGACGGCGGCGCCGCCGAGCGGGCCGCGTCGTTCGCCGAGCACTCGCAGCTGCTCGAGGCGATGCCCGCCGCGCCGGAGGACGTGCGCTCGCGCTGGGCCGAGATCCTGCAGGCGGGTGACGGGCTGATGCCCCGCTTCCCCCTGCCCCTCGGCGACCTCTCGGTGCCGCGGCGCGAGATCGTCGAGGTGCGCGACGTGCTCGACGCCGACGAGACGGCGCTGTTGGAGGAGCACGCCAGGGCGCACGGGGTGCGCATGACGGCGTGCGCCCTGGCGGTGATCGCGGATGTCACCCGGCGTCTGGCCGATGCCCCGCTGCGCGCGGTTTTTCCGGTGCACAGCCGGCACGAGCCGCGCTGGCACGACTCGGTCGGCTGGTTCATCACCAACTCCGTCATCGAGATCGAAGACCCCACCCCGCACGCCGGGGCCGCAGCCGTGAAAGAGGCGCTCGCCCTCGGCTCGCACCCCCTGGCACCCCTGCTCGCCCCCTACGGCGGCATGCCGCAGGCGCCGGGCATGTTCGCCATCTCGTGGCTCGACACGCGGCGACTCCCCGCCGTTCGCCCCGGGATGTCGATCCAGTACGTCTCGGCGGTGATCGACACCGACGGCGTGATGATCTGGTTCATCGTCAACGACGAGGGGCTGCACCTGCGCTGCCGCTACCCCGACACCCCCGAGGCGCGCGCGAGCGTCGGGACGTGGCTGGACGGGGTCGAGCACGGGCTGCGCGGCCTGCTGTCGAGCTGAGGTGCCGGGCGCCGGCATCCCGGAGCGCCGCGGGCGTCTCGTCCCGGCCTCCGGCAGACGCGGCCCGCGTACCCGACGGCCCCCGATAGCCTGAGCGGATGGGTTCGGATGAGGATGACAGACGTCGCCTCACCCGCCGGACCCCGCAGTGGGCGATCGTCGCGGTGCTCGCCCTCGGCGGACTCTGCGCATCGTTCATGTACACGCTCGTCGTGCCCATCCAGGCGAAGCTGCCCGAACTGCTCGACGCGCCCCGCGAAGACACCGCCTGGGTCGTCACCGTCACCCTGCTGACCGCGGCGGTCGCGACACCGATCTCCGGGCGCCTCGGCGACATGTACGGCAAGCGGCGCATCGTGCTCGTGCTGCTGGCGCTGCTCGTGCTCGGATCGCTGATCGCGGCACTGTCGACCTCCATCGGCGGCGTCATCGTGGGCCGGGCGCTGCAGGGGGCGGTGACGGGTGTCGTGCCCCTCGGCATCTCGATCCTGCGCGACGTGCTGCACCACGACCACCTCGGCACCGCCGTGGCGCTCATCAGCGCGACCATGGGCGTGGGTGGCGCGATCGGCCTGCCCGTGAGCGCGATCGTGACCGAGCGCGCCGACTGGCACGTGCTGTTCTGGCTCGCCGCAGGCCTCGGCGTGGTCGTCTTCGTGCTCGTGCTGTGGATCGTCCCGGTCAGCGTGCTGCGGGTCGCCGGGCGCTTCGACCACCTCGGCGCGGCGGGCCTCGCGGCGGGCCTGATCGGGGTGCTCCTGGCCATCTCCCGCGGCAATGAGTGGGGCTGGGCCTCGCCCGCCACGCTCGCCAGCGGCCTCGGCGGGGTCGTCGTGCTGCTCGTGTGGGGTCGCTACCAGCTGCGCACGGCCGAACCCCTCCTCGATCTGCGGGTCGCCGGACGTCGCCCCGTCCTGCTGACCAATCTCGCCTCGATCGGCATGGGATTCGCCCTCTTCGGCTCGAACATCGTGTTCCCGCAGATGCTCGAGCTGCCGGTCGAGTCGGGCTCCGGCTTCGGGCTCTCCCTCATCGCGGCCGCGTTCGTCGTGATGCCGGCGGGCCTGATCATGATGCTGCTCTCCCCCGCCGCCGGATGGCTCTCCCGCGTCTTCGGCCCGCGGCTGCTGTTCACCCTCGGAACCGTCGCGGTCGTGTGCGCCTATGCCTTCGTGCTCCTGCTCTCGAGCGAGGTCTGGCACATCGTCGTCTCCAACGCGCTCGTCGGCGTCGGGATCGGTCTCAGCTTCGCGGCCATGCCGATGCTCATCATGCGCGCCGTCCCCGCCGAGGAGACCGGCGCCTCCAACGGCCTCAACGCGCTCTTCCGCTCCGTCGGAACGAGCAGCGCCGCGGCCGTGCTCGGCGCGGTCCTGGCCTCGATGTCCGCTCCCTTCGAGGGCGTGCCCGTGCCCACCCCGCAGGCGTTCCAGCTCAGCTTCTGGCTGGCCGGGGGCGCCGCGGTGGTCGCGCTCGTGCTCACGCTGTTCATCCCCAAGCACGCGTCGCCGATGCGGCATCCCTCGATCCCGGAGTAGGCCCGGGCCGCCGGGCTACTGCGTGCTGAAGGCGGCGTCGAAGGATGCTGCGGGTGGGTCCCAGAGCAGGGTGCGCACGTACTGCAGGGCCTGGGCTGCGCCGTGCAGGCGGTCCATGCCCGCGTCTTCCCATTCGATGGAGATGGGGCCGGTGTAGCCGATCGCGTCGAGGGCGCGGAAGGAGTCCTCCCACGGCACGTCGCCGTGTCCGGTGGAGACGAAGTCCCATCCGCGGCGCGGGTCGCCCCAGGGCAGGTGGGAGCCCAGGACGCCGGCGCGGCCGTTGTGCGGGCGCAGGCGGGTGTCCTTGCAGTCGACGTGGTAGATGCGGTCCTTGAAGTCCCAGATGAATCCGACGGGGTCGATGTTCTGCCACATCATGTGGCTGGGGTCCCAGTTGAATCCGAATGCCTCGCGATGCTCGATCGCCTCGAGCGCGCGCACGCTGGTCCAGTAGTCGTACGCGATCTCGCCCGGGTGCACCTCGTGCGCGAATCGCACGCCCTCACCGTCGAAGACATCCAGGATGGGGTTCCAGCGTGCCGCGAAGTCCTCGTAGCCGGCGTCGATCACCGCCTCGGGCACGGGCGGGAACATCGCCACGTACGGCCAGATCGAGGAGCCCGTGAAACCGACGACCGTGTCGACGCCGAGCTTGCGGGCCACGCGCGCGGCGCGGGCCATGTCGTCGGCGGCCCGCCGCCGGACACCCTCGGCATCCCCGTCGCCCCACACGTACGGACGCAGGATCGCCTCGTGACGAGAATCGATCGGCGCATCGCACACCGCCTGCCCGGCGAGATGGTTCGAGATCGCGAAGATCCCCAGCCCGTGCCGATCCAGGATCTCGAGCCGCGACCGCAGGTACGCGTCGTCCTCATCAGCACGCCGCAGATCGAGGTGATCACCGGATGCCGCCACCTCGAGCCCGTCGTACCCCCACGACGCCGCCAGCCGCGCGACCTCCTCGAACGGAAGATCGGCCCACTGGCCGGTGAACAGAGTGACGGGATGCTGTGTCATGACAACGAGCTTTCCATGCCCGGGGTCCGCAGGGTGATCAGGGCCCGTGTTCGCTGCCGCGCTACCGGCCGCGGTCGCGACCCGAACCCACACTTTTGCAGCGAACCACCACGCGACGATCGTCGGCTCGCTGCAAAAGTGTGGGTTCGAGGACGGGCGGCGGACGGGCGGGCCCGCGAGCCGCTCGCCCGATCAGACCAGGCGCAGCTCCGAATCGATCGCGGCGGCGGTCGAGAGCACGGCGGGGACGTACCGCTCGATCAGGTGCTCCACCGTGTCGCGGGTCGCACTCGATGACACGTTGATGGCCGCGATCACCCGTCCCGCCCGGTCGTGCACCGGCGCCGCGACGGAGCGCAGGCCCTGCTCGAGCTCGCCGTCGACGAGCGACCACCCCTGGGCGCGCACCCGGTCGAGCTCGCTCTCGAGGGCGGTCGGATCGGCAACCGTGCGTGAGGTCAGCGCGTCCAGCGGCGCCGCGCGCAACACGGCATCCGCCTCGGCGTCCGGGAGGCCCGCCAGGAGCACCCGGCCCAGGCTCGTGGCGTATGCCGGAAAACGGGTGCCGATCGTGATGCGCACGCTCATGATGCGACGAGTGGGCACGCGGGCGACGTAAACGATGTCGGCGCCGTCGAGCACCGCCGCCGACACGCTCTCGTCGACCTCGCGCGAGAGACGCTCGAGGTGCGGCTGCACGACCTCGGGAAGCGACAGCGAGGAGAGATAGCTGAAACCCAGCTCGAGCACGCGCGGAGTCAGCGCGAAGTCGCGGCCGTCACTGCGCACGTAGCCGAGGGATGCGAGCGTCAGCAGAAAACGGCGGGATGCTGCCCTGGTCAGCCCCGTGCGACGGGCGACATCGCTCAGGCTCAGCTCGGGATGCTGGGCGTCGAACGCCCGGATCACCGCGAGCCCGCGGGCGAGGGACTGGACGAAGTCGCCCGACGCGGCAGCATCCTCCACGGGTCCGGGATCGGTCACCGCGTCATCCTCTCATTCGCGGGACGCGCCCTTCGACGGGGTCAGGGCGCGTCCGGGATCAGGGCGCGCCCGGGATCAGAGCGCGTGGCGCTTCCCGACGGCGTGCGTGCTCTCAGCGCTCGAGGACGACCGCGAGCCCCTGGCCCACGCCGATGCAGATCGCCGCGACGGCGACTCCGCCGCCCCGGCGCTTGAGCTCGTGTGCGGCGTGCCCGATGATGCGGCCGCCCGAGGCGCCGAGCGGGTGCCCGATCGCCAGAGCCCCGCCGTGGATGTTGAGCTTGTCGGGATCCAGGTCGGGCCATCCCGCGAGGCACGCGAGGCTCTGCGAGGCGAAGGCCTCGTTCAGCTCGACGAGATCGACATCGGCCCAGGTCTTGCCCGCACGGGCCAGCGCCTTGTTGGCCGCCTCGATCGGCGCGATCGGGAACTGGTCGGGGTCGACCCCGTGCGAGGCCCGCCCGACGATCCGCGCGAGCGGCTCCGCCTCGAGCGCCCCCTCGCGGCCGATGAGCACGGCGGAGGCGCCGTCGTTGATGGAGGACGAGTTGCCCGCCGTGACCGTGCCGTCGGCGGCGAACAGCGCACGCAGACCGGCGAGCTTCTCGACCGACGTCTCGTCGCGGATACCCTCGTCACGCGCCAGCTCGGCCCCGGGCACCTGGACGATCTCGCCGTCGTAGACGCCGGCGGCCCAGGCCTCCGCGGCCAGGCGGTGCGAGCGCACCGCGAACTCGTCCTGAGCCTCGCGCGAGATGCCCCATTCGCCCGCGATCTTCTCGGCGGACTCTCCGTTGCTGATCGTCCAGTGCTTCGGGAGCGCCTTGTTGACCATGCGCCATCCGATCGAGGTGTTCCACAGGGTCTGATTGCCGACACTCGGCCACGGCTTCGGCGACTTCTCGACCACGAACGGGGCACGGCTCATCGACTCCACGCCACCCGCGAGGATGATGTCGGCGTCGCCCGCCTCGACGGCGCGCGAGCCCTGGATGACCGCCTCGACCGACGATGCGCAGAGTCGATTGACCGTGACCCCGGTGACGCTGGTGGGGAACCCCGCGAGCAGCGCACCGAAGCGGCCGACGTTGCGGTTGTCCTCGCCGGCCTGATTGGCGTCGCCGAAGATGACGTCCTCGATCCGAGCCGGATCGACACCGGTGCGCTCGACTGCGGCGCGCATGACGACGGCGGCGAGGTCGTCGGGCCGGACGCCCGAGAGGGCGCCGCCGGCACGACCGAACGGCGTGCGGACGGCATCGAAGATGAAGCTGGCGGTCATGGAAGTGCCTTTCTGCCGATCAGTCTGTCGAGCGGACGAGGGTCAGCCCCGTCAGCTCGGCGAGCGAGTCGAGTGTGTTGTCTCCGAAGGCTTCGCGGAGCGCAAACCCGTCGGGCGTGACGTCGAAGACGCCGTGGTCGGTGTAGACGCGGCTGACACAGCCCACGCCGGTCAAGGGGTAGGTGCATGCGGTCACGAGCTTGGACTCGCCCTGCTTGGTCAGCAGGTCCGTCATGACGTAGACGTCCTTCGCCCCGATGGCGAGGTCCATCGCGCCTCCCACTGCGGGAATCGCGCCCGACGCGCCGGTCGACCAGTTGGCGAGGTCGCCGTTCTGCGACACCTGGAAGGCGCCGAGCACGCACACGTCGAGGTGACCGCCGCGCATCATGCCGAAGGAGTCCGCGTGGTGGAAGTAGGCGGCGCCGGCCAGCTCGGTGACGGGCTGCTTGCCAGCATTGATGAGGTCGGGGTCGATCCGGCCGGGCTCGGGCGCCGGCCCCATTCCGAGCAGCCCGTTCTCGGTGTGCAGGATGATCTCGAGGCCCTCGGGCAGGAAGTTGGCCACGAGCGTGGGCGCTCCGATACCGAGGTTGACGTACGCCCCCTCGGGGATGTCGGCCGCGATGCGGCGCGCGAGCTCGTCGCGGGTGATGCGAGTTGTCACTGATCTGCCTCCGTTGCGGTGACGGGCGCGGCCTCGGCCGGGCGCCCCTCGATGTCGACGCCTCCGACGAACGCGCGCTCGCTCAGCCAGGCCCGCTCACCCACCGCGACGACGCGGTCGACGAAGATGCCGGGAGTCACGACGACCTCGGGGTCGAGCTCGCCGAGGGGGACGATCTCATCGACCTGCACGATCGTGGTCGCCGCCGCGGCGGCCATGATGGGACCGAAGTTGCGCGCCGTCTTGCGGTAGACCAGGTTGCCCCAGCGATCCGCCCGCAGCGCGCCGATCAGCGCGAAGTCCGCCTTGATCGGGTATTCGAGCACATATCGGCGCCCGTCGATCTCGCGTTCCTCCTTGCCCTCGGCAAGCTGCGTGCCGACGCCCGTGGGCGAGAAGAACGCGCCCACACCGGCACCCGCCGCCCGGATGCGCTCGGCGAGGTTGCCCTGCGGGACGAGTTCGAGCTCGATCTCGCCGGCGCGATACAGGCCGTCGAACACCCACGAGTCGTGCTGCCGCGGAAAGGAGCACAGGATCTTGCGCACCTGCCGGTTCGCAAGAAGCGCCGCAAGCCCGGTGTCGCCGTTGCCGGCGTTGTTGTTGACGATCGTGAGGTCTCGCGCACCGTGGGCGATGAGCGCGTCGATCAGCTCGACGGGCTGCCCCGCCCGGCCGAACCCGCCGATCATCACGGTCGCTCCGTCGGGAATGTCGCGGACCGCCGCCTCGACGTCGGGCACGGATTTGTCGATCACGCCGCCTCCTCGCGTTGTTCGCTCTGCGCACACACGTACGCCATGCGGCCATCGTAGCGCGCCCGGACGCCGGCCACCACCCCGGCGTCCGGAGGCGCGCCAACACGACGCAGCGCCGACCGCGGGTCAGGGCTCGAGCGAGAGCGATGCGGGGATCGGCACGATGTGCTCGCGCAGCGCGATGAGCTCGCGCGCGTGCGCATCCAGGCGCACGTCCTCCGGTGTCTGCGGCGTCCACGCGGGCACCGGCAGAGCGACCCCGGCGGGCCCCGGCACGACGAACACGCTCATGCACTGCGTCGTCAGCACCCACTCTCCCGGCGAACGCGGATCGGCGCAGGAGACCCGGATGCTGAGGTGCATGCTGTGCGCGCCGGTGTGCACGAGGCGCGCATCGACCTCGACGAGGTCTCCGATGCGCACCGGCGCGAAGAAGTGGATGCCGCCCGAATAGACCGCGACCGCTTCGCTGGCCGTGTCGCCGTCACGGCTCCACGATGCCGCACACGCGTAGGCGGCCTCGTCGATCCAGCGCATGACCGTGCCGCCGTGCGCCTTGCCCCCGAAGTTGACGACGCCGGTGGGCACGAGGAATCGCAGGGTGGCGCGCGGGGCGGTCGTGTCGTCGGTATAGGCCTGTTCGAGCATGAGCCGCCGGATCTCGGCGCGGGCGGGGATCCGCTCGATCGCTGCGATGGCGAGCTTGTGGTCGGCGCGGGAGCGCGGCTGCCACGCGGGCACCTCGGCGGGGCGACCGTCGGCCCCCTTGGCGACGAAGACCAGGATGCACGTCGTTGCGGGCCGGTACCGGTGCTCGTTCACCTCGCTCGAGGACACCGTGACCAGCACGTGCATGCTCGTGCGGCCCGTGTGGATGATGCGGGCCTCGGCCTCGACGAGACTGCCCGGCGGGATCGGCCGACGATGGCGCACGTTGCCCACGTACGCGGTGACGCAGTAGGCCCCGGCCCAGCCCACGGCACAGGCGTAGCCGGCTTTGTCGATCCACTCCATCACGCTGCCCGCGGCGACGGATCGGCCTCCGGCGGCGGTGTCGGCGGGCGTGGCGAGGAACCGCAGCGTGATGCGGTCGTCGCGTCCGGCGGAACGCGGAGGGCCGGAATCCGGCGCGGCATCCACGGGCGGCGGCGTGATCGGCGTCGAGGTCACGGCGTCAGCCTAGCGACAGCATCCCCTCGAATCGGTGCGAGACGTGGTCACCTGCGGGCGTCGATGATCCACGGTTCGTCGAGCGACAGCATCGTCGCGTCGGAGGTGATCAGATCCAATCCCTCTGCGCGCGCCTGCGCGAGCAGCATACGGTCGAAAGGGTCGTGTCGTGCCAGCGCCGGAAATGCTGCGAGCATCACCGCATGCCGCGCCGTCAGGGGCAACTCGACGAGACCTGAGCTTTCGAAGACGGATGGGAAGTCCTGGCCGCCGGGCAGCGGGAGGCGGCCGAGCATGTGCTTGATGGTGATCTCGAGTACCGTCGCCGCGGAATAGAACACGCGGGTCGCCCTGCCGATGCGCCTCCTGCTGAGCGCGCCGAGATCACGGCTGTCGTGGTACAGCCACAGCGCCGCATTCGTGTCGAGCAGGATCATGAGCGCGTCGCGTAGAAGAGCGCGGCCGCCTCGTCATCGACGCCGTCGAAGAGGTCGGGATCGTGCGGCGGCTCACCGGCCCCGAGTCCATACACGACGTGGGCATCACGGTGGATCACGATATCGACGACCGGAACGCCGGCCCTCGCGATGGTGATCTCCTCCCCGGCGAGAACGCGAGCGATCAGCGCGGAGAGCTGCGACTTGGCTTCGTGCACGTTGACCTGCGGCATCGACTTAGTCTAGCTTAGCCAACCCCGTAGATCTCGTTCGCGATCCGGAAGGCCGTGTTGGCCGCCGGCACCCCGCAGTAGATCGCGGACTGCAGGATGACCTCCTTCACCTCGTCGACGGTGAGGCCGTTGCGCAGCGCCGCCCGCAGGTGCATCGCCAGTTCATCGTGGTGGCCGAGCGCGATCAGCGCGGTGAGGACGGCGACCGATCGCGACCGGCGATCCAGGCCGGGTCGCGACCACACATCGCCCCACGCGACGCGGGTGATGAAGTCCTGGAAATCCCCCGTCAGCGGCGTCGTGCCGGCGTTCGCCCGGTCGACGTGCGCATCCGAGAGCACCTCGCGGCGCACCACCATCCCCTGGTCGTAGCGTGCGCCGTCGCTGAGACCCTCGCCGGCGGGGCGGGTCATCGCTTCGCCCCGTCGGCGGCGTCGAAGAACTCGACGAGCTCGCGCGCGACAGCCTCGGGCTGCTCGGCAGGAGCGAGGTGGGCGGCGTCCGCAATCCGCACGGCGCGACCCTCCTGCACCGAGGACGCGATCTCGACCGCCGACGCCTCGGGGGTGACGGCGTCGCACTCCCCCCACACCGCGAGCACGGGCGCCGCGATCGTCGACAGCCGGTCGCGCACGTCGAAGTCGGCCAGCGCCTCGCAGCACCGGGCGTAGCCCTCGTCGTCCGCATCGCGAAGCGCGTGCAGCAGTCGTCCGGAGAGCTCGGGGCGCCGGGCGATCGACTCCGGGGCGAACCACCGTCCCGCCGATGCGGATACGAGGCTGGCCGTGCCCTGCTCGCGCACCTGGCGCGCGCGGTCATGCCATCCCGCGGCCTCGCCGAGCTTGGCTCCCGAGCACACGATCGCGGCGGCGGTGACGATATCTGGATGGCGGAGCAGGAGTTCCAGGCCCACCGCCCCGCCGAGCGAGACCCCCGCGTAGAGCACGCGCTGCTCACCGAGTCCGCGAACGGCGTCGGCGACCGCGTCCGCGACCTCCCCGACCGAGAATCCCTCCCCCGGTGAGGGCGCGCGGCCGTGGCCGGGAAGATCCCACGCGGCCACACGGTACCGCTCCTTCAGGGCGGGCACCGCGTCCTCCCAGAGGATGGTGGAGGTGCCGAGCGAGGGCCCCAGCACGAGCAGGGGGCCGAGGGCCGCGCCCTCCGGCGCGGTCATCGCGATCTCGGGTCGGGTCATGGGGGGCTCCCTTCGCCGTCGGCGCTCGCCGCGGCCGTTCCGATGTACGCCGCCGGGTCGAGCAGCGTGACGATGTCGATGGAGGGCGCCTCCGGGAGCGCCCGCAGCAGGTCGGCGAGGTCCGCTCCCCGTGTGGCCTCGGCGACCAGCGCCGCGACGCGCTCCGCGCCGATCACGGGAGCCAGCACCAGCGAGAGGCGCTCGGCCATGATCAGACCCCGGGTCGACGCCAGATTGCGGGCGACAGCATCCCGGTCGACGTGCAGGCCCTCGGCGAGCGAGGCGGCGTGGGCGCTCGCGCCGAGGGCGAGGCGCAGCAGTTCGCGCAGCGTCGGCCACTCCGCGTGCCACGCGCCGTCGGGTCGCTCGTCGACGGCGAGCGCGGATGCCAGGTGCAGCGTCGCACCGAGCTGGGGCGCGCGCAGGGCGGCGGAGCGGATCAGCACGGCCTCGACGGGATTCTGCTTCTGCGGCATCGCCGACGATCCCCCGCCCGAGGCCTGGGACACCTCGCCGATCTCGGTGCGCGAGAGCGTCGCCACGTCGGTGGCGAACTTGCCCGCCGCGTCCACGGCCTGCACGAGGGCATCGCCGAGCTCGGTCACCGGCCAGCGCCGGGTGTGCCACGACCCGTCGGGGGCGGCGAGCCCCAGGTCGGCGGCGAAGAGGGCGGGCAGGGATGCTGCACCCTCGGCGCCGGCGATCTCGACGAACGCCGCGAGCGTGCCGCCCGCACCCGCGAGCTGCGCGGGCAGGGCCTGCCGGGCGGCCTCGAGCCGGGACGCCGCTCTGTCGATGCCGCGCGCCCACGTCGCCGCGCGGGCACCGACGGTCGTGGGCACCGCATGCTGGGTGAGGGTGCGGGCGGCGGCCACGGTGGTGCGCTCAGTGCGTGCGAGCAGGCGCAGGGCGGCCGAGGCGCGCGCGAGCGCGATCAGCGCCGTCTGCACGGCGTCGCGCGCGACGCACATGAGTGCGGTGTCGACGATGTCCTGGCTGGTCGCGCCGCGGTGCACCCACGGGCGCACCGGCGCGGGCGACTGCGCCCGCAGCAGTCCGACCAGCGGGATGACCGGATTGCCCCCCGCCACGGCGTCGGCGGCGAGCCGGGCTGCGTCGATCTCGATGTCCGCGAGCGCATCGGCGGCATCGGCGGCCTCCCCGGGGGCGACGCCCAGCCGCGCGTATGCCCTGACCAGCGCGATCTCGGCCCGAACGAGCGCGCTCACCACGGCAGCATCCGTCACCGGGCCGTCGAGACCCGCGGTGACCGGCGACAGCAATCCCGCATCCACCGGTGCCGCTGACCGATCGGGGACTGCGTCAGAAGTCAAGGAAGACGGTCTCCTTCTCGCCCTGCAACCAGATGTCGTGCACCAGGTGACCCTCGGGCGTGCGCGTTGCGACGAGCGTAGCGCGCTCGTCGGGCGCGAGCTGCGAGAGCAGGGGGTCGGCGGCGAGCGCCTGCTCGTCGTCGGGCAGATAGATGCGGGTGTGCAGCTTGTTCGGCAGACCGCGGGCGAAGACGACCACGGCGAAGAACGGCGCCTCACCCGAGACCGAGCCGGGGTTGCGGGTCCAGAACTCGTAGTGCCCGTCGTCGGTCGTCGCGGCACGGCCGAATCCCGTGAAGGTGTGGTCATCGCGCCGGTGCGAGCCTCGCGCCGACGGCACGGTGCCGTCGCTGTCGGCCCCCCAGATCTCGATGAGCGCGTCGGGGACCGCGGATCCCTGGCCGTCGAACACCGTGCCGCCGAGGACGATCGACCCGGGCGTGTGCGGAAAGGCGACCTCGTGCATCTTGGGATACACCAGACCGAAGGCGAAGAACGGGCCGATCGTCTGGCCGGATGTCGGGGCCAGTGTGCGCGGTCCGCGGGCCGGTGTCGTCGCCATCAGTGCTCTCCCTCGGATTCGAACCAGGTCGCATCGGGACCGTCGACCACGATGTCCCAGCGGTAGCCCATCGAGAACTCGGGAACCGTCAGATCGTGGTCGTAGACCGAGACGAGCCGGTCGCGGTCCTTCTGGTCGCGGATGGTGTTGTAGATCGGGTCGAGCGCGAAGAGCGGGTCGCCCGGAAAGTACATCTGCGTGATGATGCGCTGCGTGAAGGCCGAGCCGAACACCGAGAAGTGGATGTGGGCGGGTCGCCACGCATTGACGTGGTTCTTCCAGGGGTAGGGCCCCGGCTTGATCGTGGTGAAGAAGTACTCCCCCGCGTCGTTCGTGACGGTGCGCCCCGCGCCCGTGAAGTACGGATCGAGCGGGGCGGGATGCTGGTCGCGCTGGTGGATATAGCGGCCGGCGGCGTTGGCCTGCCAGACCTCGACCAGCTGATTGGCCAGCGGACGTCCCCACGAGTCGAGCAGGCGACCGCTGACGGTGATGCGTTCGCCCTGCGGCTCGCCGCGGTGCTGCAGGGTGAGGTCGGATTCGATCGCCGCGACGTCGCGCTGCCCGAAGGCCGGGGAGTGCAGCTCGATCGTCTCGGGGTCGACAAGGCGCGGGTTCTTCGTCGGATGACGCAGGACGCTCGAGCGATACGGCGCGAAGTCGTACAGGGTCGTCGGCACGCTCTCGCCGGCGGCGATCCGACGCTCGGCGTCGGCGTGGATACCACGGATCTCGTCGGTGATCTGCGCCTGCGTGGCCTGGTCGGGTGCGGCCAGCAGCGTCTCGGGGGCCGCGAACTGCTTCGCGGGTGGCGTGTTCTCGAGGGCCGGGTCGACCGCCTCCGAGCTCGCGGGTGTGGACATCGTGTCTCCTTCGACGAGGACGTCTGTCCAGGATGACGGCGGGACCCGCGACGCCACCCCTTCAGTCCCGCTGAATGGGAATCAGACGGGACGCAGCGCGCGCGTGAGGTCGCCGGCGGTCTGCGTGACGAGAGCGCCGAGACGTCGCTCGTCCACACCCTCCAGCCGCGCGACGACACCCAGCGCCCCGCGGGGCAGACCGTCGACACGACCGAGGGGAGCCGCCACCGAGACGGTGCCGAGCGACATCTCCTCCCGTGTCGTGGCGTACCCGCGGGCTCGCGCGCGCGCCAGATCGGCACGCAGATCCGACTCGGCGGTGATGGAGTGCGTGGTCTCGCGCTCGAGGGGCGTCGCGAAGAAGCGGGCGAGCCACTCCTCGTCGCGCGTCGCCAGCAGCGCTTTGCCGACGCCGGTCGTGTGCAGTGGATGCCGGCCGCCCATCCGGCTGAGGGTGGGGAACGAGGACTGCCCCGAGATCCGACCCACGAAGAGCGCGGCCGCGGTCTCGGGGCTGGGCGCATCGAGCACCGCGAGATGCACGTTCTCGCCCGTCGCCTCGTACAGGCGCGACATGTGCGGCAGCGCCGTCTCGCGTAGGCGCAGGGCCAGCGGGGAGAGTTCGCCGAGCTCCCAGAGCCGCGCGCCCACCGTGTACCGGTGTCCGGGAGCGCGCGCAAGAAGGCCGTGCTGCAGCAGCTGCGCGAGCAGGCGGTGCAGGCTCGAGGACGCCAGCCCCGTGCGCGCGGCGAGCTCCGCGGCCGTCAGCGCGGGCTCGTCGTCGCCGAAGCACTCGAGAATCGACATGACGCGCCGGAGCACGCCGGCCCCTACCGCGTCGTGCTCTTGCATCCACACCCTCCGCCTCGACCGTACCCAACGTCGGGCCGCAGCGCGCGGCTCCGCTCAGCGCACGAGGTGCAGGGCACTGCGGCCTCGCGGTCGCAGCCCTCCCGGTGGGTGAGTATCGGCGCCGCCCGCAAGCACCTCGCCGGGTATAGTCCCGTACTCGTGACCATCACACGGGATGCTGCGGCCCCCCGCATCCTGTTGTTCGTCGCCGTGTGCCTCGTCGCCGCGAACATGCGGCCGACGATCACAGCGGTCGGGCCTCTGATCGACCAGATCGGAGGCGACACGGGACTCTCGGTCGCGGCACTCGGACTGCTCGCCGCTGTGCCGCTCACGGCGTGGGGCCTCGTGTCGCCGTTCGCCCTGCAGCTCAGCCGCCGATTCGGGATGTCGCGTGTCGTGCTCGGCTCGCTGTTCCTGCTGCTCGCCGGCACTCTCGTGCGCTCTCTCGTCACCCCGATTGCGGGACTCTGGATCGGCACGGTGCTGATCGGAGTAGCCCTGGCGATCGCCAACGTCCTGATGCCCGCCGTAGTCAAGCGGGACTTCCCACACCGCGTCCCGCTGATGCTCGGCCTCTACACCGCCCTGCTCGGCGGCGTCGGCGCCGTCGCCTCGGGTGTCGCGGTGCCGCTGTCACGGCTCGGCGATGCAGCCTCCGGATGGCGCATCGCGCTACTCGTGACAGGCGCCGCCCTGCTCCCGCTCGCGATCGGGGCGTGGGCGCTCGCGACCCGTGGTCACCACGCCGCCCACCTCGCGGCTCCCGGCGACGGACTATCGCGGCGCGGAATATGGGCCGAACCCGTGGCCTGGCTGGTCGCCTGCTACATGGGCCTTCAAGCCGCGACTTTCTACATGATGCTCACATGGCTCGCCAGCATCTCGGTGTCGATCGGACGCAGCGAGATCGCCGCGGGTTTCGACGTCATGACTTTTCAGGTTCTGACGATCGCCGGGCCGTTCGTCGTGCCCTTGCTGCTGAGGGGCCGCGCTCGTCGCTGGGTACCCGCCGCCCTGCCGGTGCTCGGCATCGCCGGTGTCATCGGTCTCATCGCGGTCCCCGCCGGCGTGACGGCGTGGGTCCTGCCGATCGGCCTGGCCTCGGGAGCGTCCCTCAGCATGGCGCTGACGCTGATGGCCGAGCGCGCCCGCGATCACGACTCGGCAGCCGCCCTCTCGGGCATGGCGCAATCGGTCGGTTACCTGGTCGCGGCGCTCGGACCCGTCATGTTCGGCTGGGTGCACACGGCGACCGGCTCCTGGATGTGGTCGCTCGTGCTGCTCGCCGTCGTGCTCATCGCCCAGGGTGTGGTCGGTCTCTTCGCGGGCCGCGACCGCCACGTGTTCGAAGCACGCGGAAGCGGCTGAGACACGCCCGCGCGCTCTCAGCCCACGCGCTCGCCGCACATACCGCAGACGCCGGTCGCGGGAATCTCGATGAAGCACGTCGGACACACCGCCGCCACCCGCTCCGGCGCCGACGCCGGTCGCGGCGTGCGTCGAGCGGCGGACGAGGAACGAGGCGCCCGCGCGGGTCGGGATGGGCCGGCCGCGGGTTCGGTCACGCGCGGCGGCTGCGGGCGGTGCTCCAGGCAGTAGAAGCGCACGACGCCCGCGTGGTTGTTGGGATGCCGATGCTTGACCGCCCAGAGCTCGGTGCGCTCGCGCGGCTCCGAGACGGGACCGCAGACGAAGCACCGGGTCGGGTCACCGGGCATGACGTCGGCGACGAGAACGGGGATGTCGTAGGCCAGGCCGTCGCGCCAGTCCGAACTCGCGGTGATCTTCACCCTCCCACGCTACCCGCGCGGGAGCTGCTTCGCGGCCCCGCCCCCGCGCACTACCGCGCGCTACCCGCCGACGCGGGACAGGCGAGCGGCGCGGCGGCCCTCGACGCTGGAGGCGAACCCGCGTCGGATGACCCGCATGGCATCGCGGGCGACGCCCACGCCGTCGACGTACGGCTGCCGCCAGATCGCCAGCATGTCGCTCGCGCCGGGCGAGAGCACCGCGCGCGAGAACGCCTCGACGCCCAGACGCCCCGTCCAGCCGGTGTCGAAGGCATGGCGCACGAGCGCCTCGATGTCGACCGCCCCACCCGACAGCATCCCGCGCCCCGACTGCCCCAGCTCGAGATAGCCCAGCCGAGGGGCCGCCGCCGTGATCGCGGCCGCCAGGTCGGCCTCCTCGACCGCCATGTGGAAGGTGTCGAGGTGGATGCGCAGGTGCTCCGAGCCCGAGAGCGCCACGAACTCCATCGCCTGCGCCGCCGTGTTCACCACGGACGTCTCATAGCGGTTGAGCACCTCGAAGGTCATCATCACGCCGCGTTCGTGGGCCTCGTCGGCGACGCGGCCCACCTCGATCGCCGCGCGCTCGAAGGCCGCCGGGTCGGTGGGCCGGGCGGGGTGCCCGAACACGCCGTACGGCACGCCGTTCATCTGGTCGCCGCGCAGAGCGACCGTCAGATCGAGCGCCGCACGCAGCATCGCCGCGCCGGCCGCGCGCTCGTCGGGGTCGGCCGAGGACACGTCCGCCCCCGGGGCCTGTCCGGCGATCGTGATCGGGTGCACATCGTGGGCGGCGAACAGGTTCGCAAGGCCCGCGGCATCCGTCGCCTGCGGATCGAGCGGGGGCAGCACCACGCGGCGGTAGCCCGCCTCGACCAGAGCCCCCAGCGCTGCGGGAAGGAGATCCGAGGATGCTGCGGCCAGCAGCACGTTGAGGTGACAGGCGACATCGAGGTCGGCGCCGTCGGAATCGAGCGTCGTCATCGGGTCACCTCAGAACACCGGCAGATCGAGTCGCTTCTTGAAGACGGAGTAGCCGTCGTCGACGTGCACGACCGTGCCGTTGATGACGTTCGCCTCGTCGGAGGCGAGGAAGGCGACGACATCCGCGATCTCGGACGGCTCGGTCATGGTGCCGCGCAGCTGCTCCGAGGCGAAGGTCGCCTTCAGATCGTCCGAGAACTGATTGATGATCGCGGTGCCCACACGACCCGGGGTGATCGCGACCGCGCGCGTGCCGTACTGCGCGAGCTCGTACGCCGCCGAGCGTGTGAACGAGATGACGGCCGCCTTGGCGGCGCTGTAGGTGAAGGAGAGCTCGGCCGCCTGCTCTCCGTAGATGGAGGACGTGCTGATGATGACGCCGCCCCCGCCCTGCGCGCGGAACTGACGGCCGGCGGCGAGGATGCCGTAGTAGACGCCGTCCTGGTCGACGCGGATCATCGGTGCGTAGTCGACCGCGGGATCATGCTCGAGCAGCGGTTTGCCGCCCGCGATCCCCGCATTGTTGAAGATGACATCGAGGCGGCCGAATGCCTCCACCGCGTGGGCCACGGCCGCCTCGACCTCGGCGAAGACGGCGACATCGACTCCCGCCGACGACGCGCTGCCGGGCGTGGTCTCGTTCAGCTGGGCGGCGACGGCCGCGGCTCGGTCGGCGTTGATGTCGGCGACGACGACCCTGGCCCCCTCGGCCACGAACTTCTCGACGGTCGCGAGGCCGATGCCGCTGGCACCGCCCGTGATGAGGGCGACCTTGTCCTTGAGGCGCATGATTCTCCTTCGACGCGTCGGTGCCGACGCGGGGTGGTGGTGACCGGGGAGGCGGAGCGCCCCGCCTCCCCGGTGCGGGGCTCAGCCCAGCTGGTCGGACGGCGTGATGGTCGCCGCGTTGTCGATGGTCACGAGCGTCGTGTCGACCGCCTCGTAGTTGGGGTCGGGCATGGTGCCGCTCTCCTGGAAGGCGACGATCTGCTCGAGGACCGAGTCGAGGATCATGGGCCAGGGCTGCTCGATCGTCGCGAGGAAGGCGCCGCCCGCCTCGATGCCGGCGATCGCCTCGCTGGTGGCGTCGACGCCCGTCACCTTGGCGTCCGCGCCGGCCTCGGTGATCGCCTGCGCGGCACCCAGCGCCGCGTCGTCCCAGCCGACCCACACGCCGTCGAGGCCGCCCGGGTTCGCGGTGAGGAAGTCCTGCACCAGGGCGAGCGCCTCGGTGCGGCCGGTCGCCGGTGAGGCCACCTTCTGGATCGAGCCGCCCGCGATCGTCGCGCCGGCCTCGATCAGGCTCTCCTCCGCGAGGCCCGCGCGCAGGCGGATGCCGGGGTGCGGGTCGTGCCCGATGACCATGATCGTCTTGCCGTCGAGTCCGCCCAGCGCCTCATCGAGCGCCCCGACCGTCTGATCGACGATGCCCTGCTGGTCGGTCGTGATGTTCACCGCGAACGCGTCGGTCGGCTCGGTCGCGGCATCCATCGCGAACATCGGGATGCCGGCATCCTTGGCCGCGGTGACGATCGAGCCGATCGAGGCCACGTCCGTGTACCCGTTGAAGATCGCGTCGGCGCCCTGGCCGATGGCGCTCTCCACGGCGGGGTTCATCTTCTGGAAGTCGAAGTCGCCCTGGATCATCGTCAGATCCCAGCCGAGCTCCTCGGCCTGCTCCTCGACGGCCTTGACCCACCAGGCCCCGATCGGAGTCTGGTTGCCCGAGGTGAACGCGATGACCTTGAAGGGGTCGTCGCCTCCGCCGGCGTCGTCGCCGGATCCCGTCGAGCATCCGGTCAATGCCAGTGTCGCCACGGCGGCCGCAGCCACCATCGCCTTGAATGACGTACGCACTTGTCCACTCCTTTGTTGCAGTTGCGTGTTTTCCTGGTGCCCGGGCACACGTGGGGGGCGCCCGGTGGGAGGGGTGCCGGGCGGCTACCGCTCCCGGTTCTTGAACGACGACAGGGTCACGGCGGCGATGATGATCAGGCCCGTCACGACCTGCTGCACGTACGCGTTGACGCCGAGGATGTTCAGCCCGTTGCTCATGACGCCGATGATCGCGACGCCCACCATCGTGCCGACGATGTTCGCGGCGCCCGAGCGGATGACCGTCATGCCGAGGAAGACCGCGGCGACGGAGAAGAGCAGGTTGTCCTCGCCCTGCACCGCGCTCGCGCTGCCGAGCCGGGCGGCGAGCAGGATGCCACCGATCGCCGACACCATCCCCGCGACGGTGAAGGCGGTGAGCCGCGCGACCCGCACGTTGACACCCGACAGACGCGACACCTCCGCGTTGCCGCCCGTGGCGTACCAGCGCCGGCCGAGGGTCGTGTAGCGGAGCACGAACCACAGCACGAGCGAGATCGCGATGGCGAAGAAGACCGGCAGCGGGATCTCGAGGAAGCGGCCCTGGCCGAGCACGTTGAACTCGGCGGGGAGGTTGAAGAGGGTCGTGCCGTTGGTGACGAGGAATGCCAGGCCCGTGACCGAGGTCAGCGTCGCGAGCGTCGCCACGAACGCCGACAGGTTCAGGTACGCCACCAACAGGCCGTTGGCCAGACCGATGAGCGTGCCGACGATGATGGCGATCAGGATGGCGAGCGCCACGGGCATCCCCCCGAGCATGAGGGATGCCGCGACCGCCCCCGCGAGCGCTGATGTCGCCGCGACCGACAGGTCGAACGGCGGACGGTCTCGGCCAGGGCGAGGTCGCCGGTGTAGACGTCGTGGTCCACCAGCGGCGGCGGCTGGTTGGTCACCTGGTGCGTCGGCGGCATCCTCCAGTCCGGGGTTGCGTGTGGTGGTCATCGGTCGGCCTTTCCGTAGCAGTACGACAGCAGCAGCTCTTCGTCCGCGTCCTCCGCGCGGACCTCGCCGGAGATCCGGCCCTCGTGCATGATCAGCACGCGATCGCTCATGCCCATGAGCTCGGGCAGCTCGGAGCTGACGGCGATCACCGTCGTGCCCTGGGCGACGAGCTGCCTGATCAGTCGATAGATCTCGGCTTTCGTGCCGACGTCGATTCCGCGGGTGGGTTCGTCGAGCAGGAGCACGGCGGGGTTGCGGGCGAGCATCTTGGCCAGCACGACCTTCTGCTGGTTGCCGCCCGACAGCTCGCCCACATACTGCCCGGCGCCGCGCGCCTTGATCTGGAGGTCGGCCATGCCCTTGCGGACGATGTCCGAGATGCGCGCACCCGAGACCACGCCCGCAGAGCTCACGGCGGGGATGTTGGCGAGGGCGATGTTGTCGCGGATCGACATGCCGAGGATCACTCCTTGAGCGCGCCGCTCCTCGGGCACGAGCGCGATCCCCGCCTCGAGCGCTCTGCCCACGCCGGGCGAGAGCGGCAGCGTCGCGCCGTCGACGGTGACCGTTCCGCCCTTGTGCTTCTGCGCACCGGCGAGGATGCGCAGAAGCTCGCTGCGGCCGGAGCCGGCGAGTCCCCCGATCCCGAGCACCTCGCCGCGGTGGGCCACGAACGACACGTGCCTCACGCGGCGCCCATCCAGCCCCTCGACGACGAGTGCGACATCCTCCGTGGCGGTCGTGCGCTCGGGATACAGCTCACCGCCGGCGCGGCCGACCATCAGCGAGATCACCTCGTCGATGTGGGAGTCGGCGACGTCCTTGGTCACGATCGTCTCGCCGTTGCGCATGATCGTGAGCCGGTCGCACAGCTCGAAGACCTCCTCGAGCCGGTGCGAGACGTAGAGGATCGCAACCCCCTCGTCCCGCAGGCGGCGCAGCACGGCGAAGAGCTCCGTGATCTCGACATCGGTGAGAGAGGCGGTGGGTTCGTCGAGGATGAGCACGCGGGCATCGGTGGCGAGCGCGCGGGCGAAGGCCACCATCGTCTGCTGCACGGGGGAGAGTTCGCCGGCGAGCTTGCCGAGCGGGATCCGCTGCCGGATGCGCTCCAGCTGCGCCTTCGCGCGGCGACGCAGCGCGCGCCACTGCACGATGCCGCCTCGGCGCGGGGTCTGCTCGCCGAGGAGGATGTTCTCGGCGACGCTCAAGGACGGGATGATCGACAGCTCCTGGTAAAGCGCGACGATGCCCGCGCGGTTGGCGACCCGGACGTTGGCGAACTCCACGCTCTCGCCGTCGCGCCAGAGTGTCCCGGCATCCGGCGCGTACAGTCCCGTCACGACCTTGATCAGCGTCGACTTGCCGGCCCCGTTCTCGCCGAGCAGTGCGTGGATCTCACCCGGCAGCACCGACAGGCCGGCGCCGCTGAGCGCGTGCACACCGTCGAACCGCTTGACGATGTCGCGGGCCTCGAGCGCCGGCACAGCCGGGGCGATCGCGGGCGACGGTTCGGTCGCGGCGCTCATGCCAGACCTCCCCCCGCGAACACCTCGTCGACAGCATCCGCCGTCGACGCCGAATCGTGGATGCCGTCCTCCAGCCGGTTGCAGCGGATCAAGACCTTGGGGTGTGCGCCGCTGACGTGCACCGCAAAGGCCTCGGTGGCGTCGTCGAGGTCGAACACGGCGGCGGTCAGCTCGTCGACGGCGAGGTGCGGGAGGATCTGCAGCGCTCGGGGAAAGGCGTAGGGCGAGACGAACACGCCGGTGAGAGTCAGCTCTTTCAGGTACAGGTGGTCCGAGAGGTTGAGCGGCATCTCGAAATCGTGGGGATACATCGCTCCGTAGATCACGGTCGCCCCCTTGGCCGCGATGTCGAGCAGCCCGCGCACGGCGCGCGTGGACCCCGAGGCGTCGATGACGATGTCGTACCCGCGCCCGCCGGTGATCTCTTCGGAGCGCGCGCGTTGGTCCTCGCCGACGGGGTCGATGACATGCTCGGCGCCGTGCCGGCGCGCCATGTCGCGACGGGCGGCGATCGGCTCGATCATCGTGAGGCTCGTCGCGCCGTTCATCCTCATCAGGTGCGCAGCGAGACCTCGTCGGGCAGCCGGTAGACCTGGGACTCGTGCCAGGTGACGGTCTCGGCCATGCCGGGCCGGTTGTAGTCCTGGATGTGCTCGCAGAACTGCTGCCTGCCCTCCTGGCAGGGACGGCACGTGCCGCAGAAGCGCAGGAAGTTGCCGGCCACGCGGTCGCCGATCCGCAGCCCGTTGCGGTGCGCGCGCTCACCGAGCGCCTCCACGACGCCCGACAGCTCGTGTCCGAGCCCGATCGGCACGTCGGTGCCGAAGAAACCCTCCGCGAGGTGCGGGTCGGATCCGCAGATCGCCGAGTACGCGACGCGGATGCGCACGTCCTCGGGCCCGAGCGGCTGGTCGGGGAAGTCCACGACGCCGATCCGGCCGCGCCGGGTCTCGTCGGGATCGCGCAGGCTGCCGATCTTGGTGACGGCTACTGTTCTCATTCGTCTCTCCGTTGAGCGCGGGGCAGGAAGCTCAGGCCGCGATGACCCGGCGCAGGGCGGCGACCGTCGCGGCGAGCCCGTACCCGTGCTTGTCGCGCAGCTGCTCGTCCTCGCCGAAGCCCGCGTACACCTGAGGGATGCCGAGGCGTTCGAACGCCTCCAGCCGGACCCCGCGGTCGGCGACGACGTCGGCGACGCGCGAGGCGAGGCCGCCGTAGGCGAGGTGGTCCTCCAGCACGACGAACCGCCCGCCGGTCTCCGCTGCCGAGCGCACGATGAGCTCCTCGTCGATCGGCTTGAGGGTGAACATGTCGACGACGCGGATGCTGCGACCGTCCTTCGCGAGCTCGTCGGCCGCATCGAGGGCCTGCGCCACGACCGTGCCGTGCGTGAAGATCGTCGCGTCGGTGCCCTCGCGTGCGACGATGCCCTTGCCGATGCGCACCTCGTGCTGACCGGGCTCGTAGAGCACCTTGTCCTTCTTGCCGACGGCGAGGCGGATGTAGATCGGCCCGCTCATCGCCATCGACTGTCGGATGATCTCCCCCACCATGAGCGGGTCGCCGATCGAGGTGACCGTCATGTTCGTCAGTGCGCACATCAGCGCGAGATCCTCGACCGCGTAGTGCGTGGACCCGCCGTTGCCCACCAGACCGCCGTGCGTGCCGATGATCTTCACGGGCAGGTTGGGGTAGCAGACATCGGTGCGCACCTGCTCGAGGGCCCGCATGGAGAGGAAGGGCAGCATCCCCGACACGACGGGGATGTTGCCGTCGTAGGCGAGGCCGGCGGCGATACCGACGCAGGCCTGCTCGGACAGGCCGACGTCGAGGAAGCGCTCGGGGTACGTGTCGCGGAACTCGACGAGGGTCGCCCCGATGTCGGGGGTGAGGACCCAGAGGTTCTCGTGTTCTTCGCCGAGCTCGGCGAGCGTGGTGCCGATGACGGACCGCGCGCCGAGGAAGTCTCCGAAGGTGAAGGTGACGGGCATCAGAGGGACTCCTTCTCTCGCGTGGCGTTCAACGCCGCCATCGCTCGTTCGAGATCGGCGGCGCCGAGCGAGCCGGCGTGCCAGGCGAGGTTGTGCTCCATGAAGTCGACACCCTTGCCCTTGATCGTCTCGGCGACGATCACGGTCGGCTTGTCGCTGTCGGTCGCCGGCAGCCCGTCGATCGCGGAGACGAGCGCGCCCATGTCGTGGCCGTCGATGTGGACGACGTTCCAGCCGAAGGCCGCCCACTTGTCGGTGTAGGGCTCGAGCGTGACGCGCTCCTCATCGAAGCTCGTCATCAGCTGCCGATTGCGGTCGATGACGGCCACGAGGTTGCCCAGCCTGTTCGAGCTCGCGGCGAGCGCGGCCTCCCAGACCGATCCCTCCCCGGTCTCGCCGTCGCCCATGAGGGTGACCACGCGGTGGGTCTCGCCGCGCCCGCGCGCGCTCAGCGCCATCCCGACGGCGAGGGGCAGACCGTGCCCGAGCGAGCCCGTCGAGGCCTCGACACCCGGCAGCTGCACCTTGCACGGGTGCATGCCGTAGGCGGAGTCGAGCTGCCCGTAGGTGTCGACGATGCCGTCGTAGGAGAAGAATCCGCGCATCGCCATCGCGATGTACATGCAGACCGCGGCGTGGCCCTTGCTCAGCACGAACCGGTCGCGCGCCGGGTTGGCGATGTCGCTCGGGTCGACCTCGAGCCCGTAGTGGAACAGCGCCGTCAGGATGTCGGCCGACGACAGGTCGCCGCCGATGTGCACGGCCCCCTCGTAGGTGCCGCACAGGTGCAGCAGCTTCGCGCGCAGCTCGAATGCCAGCTCCTCGAGCTCGGCCACGCTGTGTCGCTCGCCCGCGTGCAGGGTCTGCGTACTCATCACATGCCTCCTCATTGAATGACACGGATGTCGAATCCGGCGCTGTGCGCACCGGTCGACGTCGTCGTCGTCCGCCCCGCGGGGCGTCTCGGTGGTGCGACCGTAGCACGGTCCTATTTACAAGTAAACAGGAATGCTTCTAAACTTGTTTACCGACGCAGATAGGTATCTTCTGGGGTCAGCGACGACCGGAGACACAGGGATTCTTCCTGTTGCGACGGCGTCGCGAGCCGGTGTGTCCGAGATCCGGGACACACGGGTGCAGGTGCTTCGGCATCGGCGAGAATCAAGACACACACAGAGAGGTGGAATGTCGAAATGAGCGAGACCGTCACGGCCGCGGGAGTGCGGACCGGTTTGTTCATCGGGGGTGAGGAGCGGTTCACGGACGACGTGCTGTCGATCGCCGATCCCGCAAAACCCGGTGTCGTGGTGGGCGAGGCCGCGGCCGCGTCGACCGAGGATGTCGCCGACGCCGTCGCCGCCGCGAACGCGGCGTTCCCGGCGTGGAGCGCCCTCACCCCGCAGGAGCGCGCGGCCGCCATGGCCGAGGCGATCGCGGGCATCGCCGACGAACGCGGCGACGACGCCGCGATCCTGTCGCAGGAGAACGGAAAGATCGCGTTCGAGGGTTTCATCGACGCCCTCGTGTTCGAGATCCGCTGGAATCTCGCCCTCATGCACGCCGACGAGGTCGATGCCACCAAGACCCTGCCGGTCGTTCCCCGGCACATCCCGGTCTCGACCGAGGTGGCCTACCAGCCCCTCGGCGTGGTCACCGTCATCGTCCCGTTCAACTGGCCGATCGCCATCCTCGGGGCATCCCTTCCGCACGCGCTGCTCGCGGGCAATACCGCGATCGTCAAGCCGCCGCCCTCGGCGCCCCTGGCCACGACGCGCGTCGTCCAGCGCGTCGCCGCGAAGCTTCCGCCGGGCGTGCTGAACGTCGTCACGGGGCGCGACGAGAACATGGCGGGTCTCATCCAGAACCCCGACATCGCGAAGGTGTGCTTCACGGGATCGGTGAACGGCGGCAAGCGCATCATGGAGATGGCCTCGAAGACGCTCACGCGCGTGACCCTTGAGCTCGGCGGCAACGACGCGGCGGTGTTCCTCGATGACGCGATCCTCGACGACGCGCACCTCGACCGCCTGTTTGCGGCGATCTACGACACGACGGGCCAGATCTGCATGAACGCCAAGCGCGTCTTCGTGCATCGCTCGCGGCTCGACGAGCTGGTTGCAGGCCTTGCGGCCCGCCTCGAGAAGGTGAAGATCGGCTACGGCCTCGACGAGGGCACGACGATGGGCCCCCTGCACCAGGCGGCGCAGAAGGCCTTCGTCGAGGAGATCATCCAGGAGGCGAAGGATGCCGGAGCCGACGTGCGCGAGTACGGCGAGCTTCCGGGCGGCGACCTCGCGGGCGGCAACTTCCTGCGTCCCGCACTCGTCGTCGATCCCGACCCGCAGCTGCGCGTGGTCACGCAGGAGCAGTTCGGCCCCGTCATCCCCCTCATCCCGTTCGACACCGAGGAGGAAGCCGTCCGGCTCGCGAACGACACCTGGGGAGGACTGTGCGGTTCGGTGTGGACCGCATCGCCCGAGGCGGCGCAGCGCGTGGGCTCGCAGCTGGTCTGCGGCTACGTCTGGGTCAACGACCACGGCGCCACCCGTCTCGACCTTCGCGCGCCGTTCGGCGGTATGAAGCAGTCGGGCATCGGCCGCGAGCAGGGCATCGAGGGCATCCGCGCGTTCCAGGACACCCGGTCGATCGCCACGATCGACCCCGAGGCGCTGGCCGCCATGGCGCACTGACCGCGCCGTCCACTCGGACCCATACGCGGGATCCGGCCGCCGCTGCGGTCGGATCCCGCGTTCGTCTGGCACACTCGATCGAACGGAGGGGAGCAGCATGGCCGGAAGCACACCGACACGCGCCACCTCGCAGGACGACGACATCGTCACCGAGCCCCTCGGAGAGATCATCGACCCGGAGAATTTCACCCCGCGCCTGCTCGCCCTGCTCTCGAACGCCCTGGTGTGGCGCGAGTCGCACGAGCTGAGGCGGCGATTCCGACTCGGCACCAACGACTGGCGGGTGATCTCCGTGCTCGCCCTGCGGCCGGGCTCCTCGGCCACCGAGGTGTCGGAGTTCATCGGGGTGAACAAGGCGGTCGTCTCCAAGAGCGTCACCACCCTGCAGGCCCGCGGGCTGATCCGTCTCGTCGAGGGCCCTCGCGGCTCGCGCCCCATGTTCCTCACCCCCTCGGGCGCTCAGATGCATCACGACATGCTCCCGATCTCGATGAGCGGCCAGCACCTCATCCACGAGGGACTCGACCCCGAGCACATCCAACAGCTGAACGCGCTGCTGCGACGCATGATCGAGCAGGTGCGCGATGCGCCGGCCGATGTCGTCATCGAGGCCCCGGCGACGACGGGCACGCCCACCGCCGGGCGCTGAACTCCCGCTGAGTCGAAGCGGCCCGGTGCCCGCACGAACTGCGCGCGAGACTGGAGATCACCCTGTTCGGCGCGTTTCCGCTTTACCTATGGACATTCCCTATGGCGATAGGTAAAGTGCCTCTCGGAGGCGCAGAGAAGCGCACCGACTGAGAGCGGAAAGGACCACGATCAGTGTCGAAACCCACCCGCGTGCCCGTCGACAAGGCGGCCGCCCTCCAGCTCGTGAGCGACTTCTCGCTCGAGATGACCGGCAAGGATGTGCCGGGGCTCCTCGAGGCGACGCACGCGATCCCCGCGGGGACCAAGATCAACGTCACGTTCCTCGGCAACGAAGACCTCGACATGCGCGTCACCGCCTCCAAAGCGGTGCTCGAGGCCGGCTTCATCCCGGTGCCGCACATCTCGGCCCGCCGCCTGGCCTCGCAGGACCAGCTCGAGGAGTTCCTCGGGCGGCTGCAGGAGGTCGGCGCGACCGAGCACGTCTTCGCCGTCGGCGGCGATCCCGCGGAGCCCGAGGGGCCCTACCCCGACTCGCTCTCGGTGATCCGCTCGGGTCTGCTGCAGAAGTACGGCGTGCGCGAGGTCTCCATCGCGGGGTACCCCGAGGGCCACCCCGACATCTCGAGCGAGGTGCTGTGGCGCCACCTCGAAGACAAATCGGCAGCCCTCGAAGAGCAGGGTTTGGATGCTGTCATCCTCACCCAGTTCGCCTTCGACACCGACCCCGTCATGGCCTGGATCGATCAGGTCCGTGCGCGCGGGATCAACACCCAGATCCGCATCGGAACCCCGGGCCCCGCGGGCATCAAGCGGCTGCTGGGCTTCGCCCGCCGCTTCGGCATCGGCGCGAACGCGATGATCGTGAAGAAGTACGGCTTCTCGCTGACCAACCTCATGGGCACCGCGGGACCCGATCAGTTCGTCACCGACCTGGCCGGCCTGCTGGCGCAGGATGCGTCGTCAGGAAGTGTCAAACTGCATTTCTATACATTCGGCGGGCTGCTCGCCACTTCGGAGTGGGCCAGGCAGTACGCCGCCGCTCAGTCCTGAGGAGCCTCCGATGACCCTGCACAACGATGCCCTGCGCGACCACGCCTGCCTGATCGTGCACGGTCCCGACAAGCCCGGGATCGTCGCGGCCGTGTCGGCGCTGATCACCCGCAACAAGGGCAACATCGTCCAGCTCGATCAGTACTCCGACAACGCCGACGGCGGCGCCTTCTTCCAGCGTGTCGTCTTCCACCGTGCCGACCTGGCCGCCGCGATGCCCGACATCGAGGTCGACCTGGTCCAGACCGTGGGCGCGATGGGCCTGGAGTGGCAGCTCACCGACCAGTCGGTGCCCAAGCGCATGGCGATCCTCGCCTCGACGTCCGACCACTGCCTGCTCGAGCTGCTGTGGCGTCACCGCCGCGGCGAGCTGCCGGTGACGATCCCGATGGTGATCTCCAACCACACCAACGTCGCCGAGGACGTCCGCTCCTTCGGTGTGCCGTTCTTCCACGTGCCCTCGCAGGGGCCCGACAAGAGCGCGGCGGAGGCGCGGATCCTCGAGCTGGTGCAGGGCAACGTCGACTTCGTCGTGCTCGCCCGCTACATGCAGATCATCTCCGAGGGCTTCCTCGACGAGGTCGGCGTCCCGGTCATCAACATCCACCACTCCTTCCTCCCCGCCTTCATCGGGGCAGCCCCGTACCGCAAGGCGAAGGAGCGCGGGGTCAAGCTCATCGGCGCGACCTCGCACTACGTGACGAAGGACCTGGACGAGGGACCGATCATCGAGCAGGACGTCGCCCGCGTCGACCACTCGATGTCTGCCGCCGACCTGCAGGCCCGCGGGGCGTACGTCGAGCGCGCGGTGCTCTCGCGCGCCGTGCAGTGGCACGCCGAGGACCGGGTCATCCGGCACGGCAACCACACCATCGTCTTCTGACCACACCAAACAGAGAGGTTCATCGTGGCACCCAAGAATCTGCAGGAAGTCATCGACCAGGCGGGCTCACCCGTCGAGCTTCTGCGCAACTCGCAGATCGGCTCGTACATCTACCCCGTCGTTCCCGCCGACTTCCAGAACTGGATCAAGGAGCAGAAGGCGTGGCGCGACACCGCGGTGCTCTACGACCAGTCGCACCACATGGACAACGTCTTCCTCCGGGGCTCCGACGCCATCAGGCTGATCTCGGACACCGCGATCAACTCGGTGGCGAACTTCGCGGTCAACAAGGCCAAGCAGTACGTTCCCACGACGGCATCCGGGCACGTCATCGGTGACGGCATCCTGTTCCGCGAGGCCGAGGACGAGTACGTCTACGTCGGCCGCGCGCCCGCGTCGAACTGGCTGATGTTCCACGGCGAGACGGGTGGATACCAGAACCTCGAGATCGAGGTCGACCGCCGCTCCCCCTCGCGCCCGTACGGCGACGCCGTCTCGCGCAGGTATTACCGCTTCCAGATCCAGGGCCCCAACGCCTGGGCCGTCATCGAGAAGCTCAACGGCGGGCCGCTCGAGAAGCTCGGCTTCTTCAACATGTCGACGATGCAGATCGCCGGGATGAACGTGCGGACGCTGCGCCACGGCATGGCGGGCGCTCCCGGCCTCGAGATCTGGGGCCCTTACGCCGACCACCACCGGATCCGCGACCTCATCGTCGAGGCGGGCGTCGAGTTCGGCCTGGTGCCGGTGGGGTCCCGGGCCTACCCGTCGAACACCCTCGAGTCGGGCTGGATCCCCTCGCCGCTGCCCGCCATCTACACCGGCGCCGAAGAGCAGGCCTACCGCGAGTGGCTGCCCGCCGACAGCTACGAGGCGACCGGCACTCTCGCCGGCTCGTTCGTGTCAGACAACATCGAGGACTACTACCTCACCCCGTGGGAGCTCGGCTACGGCTCGTTCGTGAAGTTCGACCACGACTTCATCGGCCGCGACGCACTCGAGAAGGTGGACCCGTCCTCGCAGCGCAAGAAGGTCACGCTCGCGTGGGATGCCGAGGACCTCGGCAAGGTGTGGACGTCGCTGCTGAACGTCGATGGCCCGAACTACAAGTTCTTCGACCTGCCGCTGGCCAACTACGGCTCCGCGAACTACGACTCGGTCGTGGATGCGGACGGCACCGTCGTCGGACTCTCGATGTTCACCGGCTACAGCGCGAACGAGCGTCGCGGCCTGTCGCTCGGCGTCGTCGACCATGACGTGCCCGAGGGCACCGAGCTCAAGGTCGTCTGGGGCGAGCCGAACGGCGGCACCTCGAAGGCGTCCGTCGAGCC
>NZ_QFPF01000084.1 GCF_003248605.1 Microbacterium sp. | reverse complement strand
CCGACGACATTCGTCATCACCAGCAGCGTTCCCGGCGAAGGCAAGACCTCGAGCGGCATCAACATCGCCAGAGCCCTTGCCGACGTCGGGACCCACACCCTGCTCGTCGACGCCGACCTGCGGCGCCCGAAGACGGATGTCTATCTCGGCATCGAGGGTGGCCTCGGGCTGACCGACGTCCTCATCGGGCGAGCCCGCGTGGAGGATGTCGTCATCGACATGGCACCGCGCGGCTTCTCGGTCCTGCCCGCCGGCCGGATTCCCCCGAACCCCAGCGAGCTGCTGAGTTCCCCGCGGATGAAGCAGCTCATCGCACAGCTCTCGCTCGCCTACGACGTCGTCATCATCGACGCACCGCCGCTCCTGCCCGTCTCGGACGCCGCCGTCCTCGCGAAGCAGACGCGAGGAGCGCTCGTGCTCGTGGGCGCCGGTCGCGTGACGCGCAACCAGCTGCAGGAGTCGCTCGAGGGACTGCGCGCGGTCGGCGCCACCGTCGCGGGCGTCGTCCTCTCGATGGCCCCCACTCGCGGACCCGATGCCTACGGCTACGGCTACGGCTCCTACGGCACGTACAGCGCCTCGGTGCCCGATACCGGTTGGTCCGTCTCCCACGCCGCTGCGGAGGCGTCGGCGGGAGTGGCGGGCGCTGCCAGGACGGAGTCAACGGCAGGTCGTGAGGGCACGCCTCACCGCGAAGCGCCCTTCTCGTAGCCTGCGGCCTCGAAGAACCGGCAGATCGCGTCCTCCCACACCGGGAGAGAGTGAGCCTCCGCCCAGGCACGTGGGCGACCGCTAGACGAGCTGGCAACAAGCTCGTCCAGCTCTGTGCGCCACCGGGCGGCGTCGGCGCCTGATTCGACAAGTCGCCCTCCCGCGGCGAGGACGCCGTCATCCACGCCCGCATCGCGGGAGGCAAGCGTCGGAACCCCGAATGCGGCCGCCTCGAGGATGGTCGTCGGGAGCCCCTCCCTCGCCGCGGACGCCGAGGTGACCAGCAGCACATCCGCAGCGGAATACACCGCCGACAGCTCTTCGACGTGCCCCAAGATCGTGACACTCGGAATCGTTCGTGCGGACACCTCAAGGGCGGGCAGCGCGACACCTGAGCCTGCCATCACCACGTGTCCCCACCAGTCCCGCGCGATGTCCACCGCAAGCCCTGGCCGCTTCGCCGGGTGCATACGACCGACCCATACCGCGACCGGTCGGTCATCATCGATTCCGAGCTGCCTTCGCGCCTCCGCACGTCGACGTGCCGAAGGCACATCCATCCTGGTCGTATCGACGCCGTTCTCCAGAACGCTCAACCCGTTCGTGCGTCCGGTGCGGGCGATGACATCGTCGGCCACGCCTGCGGCGACCGCGCTGATGGCCCGGACATGCGAGGCAGCGCGTCTGTACGCCATGCCCAGCACGATCTGAGCGACGCCCCGTTCCATCCGGCCGTGCTCAGTCCAGACAACCGGCGCGAACCGCGAGAGCGCGCGAGTCATCCCGATCTGCTCTCGCTTGAACTGCAGATGAATGACGTCAGGCCGGACAGCCCGCACTGCACTGAGAACTCGCCGTCGCTCCGCCGGCAGCTGGATCCATGCCCACGGAAGCGTCCGTCGTGACCATTTGTCACCTAGCCCCACGTCGATGCGCGCACCTTCGAACCCCGGCACCCGTCCGATCAAGACGACCTCGTGCCCACGCCTCACGAGAGCATCTGCGGCGCGCTGCAGGTACAGCTCCGCTCCGCCATAGGTCTCGCTCGCGCACACAAGCGCTACGCGCAGCCGGACGTCATCCACCAGCTGAACCCTTCACCGAACGAGTGTGTGAAACATGCCGTCCGAGCAGCCGTCGGCACGCGTCGAGTGTCGCCCTACGCAGGGGTGCGATCCCGACCACCCACACCGCCCACAAGGCCAAGACACCGGCGGCCCACAGCGCGCGCGCGGCCGGCGATCCGTCCACCGTGAACGCGATAGCGACACAGGCCACAAAGGGCGGAGCCAGCATCGCCGCCGTCGACAGAAGCATTCTGCTCACACGGAGGACGACAACCACGACAATCATCTGCGCCATGCCGCCCAGCGACGATCCCAGCCCGATACCGAGCGGTCCCAGCGGTACGAAGAGGATGATGTCGGCGACAACCGTGACCCCGGATCCGATCCCCACGGCCAGCGCGGCCATCCTGTTCTTGCCTTCCGCGTTCAGGAATCGCGTGAGCACGTAGGCGACGAGCTGCGCCCACAATCCGAGCGCCAGGCCGAGGAGAAATGCCGACGTGACCGCAACCGATTCAGGTCCGAATGCACCGCGACCGAAGACGACGGTGACCAATGTGGGAGTGGCGACGACGATCACCCCCGAAACCATGACCCCGAAGATCAGCAGGATTCGAGCGACCTCTTTCACGGTGTGCGCGCCTCGCACGGAGGAGGCCAGGACCGACAACCCGAGCGGCGCAGCGACCAGAACGATGATGGTCTCAGAGATGACCCGGGCATAGTCCAGCGCGGCGACCGCGCTGACGCTGATCAAACTCGTCAGCGCCCTCTCGAGAACCCAGACCGCCTGCACGACGATCGGGACGACCAGGTACGGTCGCATGGCATGCCAAAGAGCGATGCGAACGGCTCGACGCTCCCCCGGTTCCGCGGCCGCCAGGGCGGCCGCCCCGCTCTGCAATCTGTGAACCACAAACCAGGACCACCCGCTCATCCCCACGTAGGCCGCGAGGAATCCGACAGCGAGCCATGCGGGGCTACCCGTGGCGAACGCGACAATGGTCGCGGCGATCAGCCCCAGACTCTGAATGCTGGGTCGAAGCGCTGCGATGCGGTACTCGCCGCGCGCCATCGCCAGATAGGAGGCCACGCTCACGTAGCCGTAGAACGGCAGCGCCGATCCCGTGATCGCGATCATGGCCACGGTGAGGGTGACGGCATCACCGGAGAATCCAGGCGCGAGAATGCCCGCCCAGAGCCGACCGAACATCACCAGACCGACCGCGATGACGCTGCAAGCGATCAGCACCCAATTTCGCACCATGCGGTAGAGCGCCCAAGCAAGGCGGGGGTCGTCGGCCAACCTCGCATGCTGGGGCAGAAAGCCCACTGCAAGCAGCTCGGCATTCAGGAGGTTCATCGGTGCCAGCGCGGCCGTCTGGCTGACACGGTAGGAGGCGACACCCGCGCTCGTACCCAGCAGCGCTGCCAGAAGCATCTCTCGAACGATGCCGAGCACTTTCCCCAGCGCCCCGCCCATGAACAACTTCCTGAAGCCGTCTATCACCGGCGCATCACATCTCGCGCCAGGTCGACATACTGGCGCGCGATCGGGGTCCAGTCGTAGCGGGAGGCGACCGCACGGCATCGCTCTTGAGAAAGTGGGCGTCCCTCCTCGGAGCGGCGAGAGATCATTGCACGCACGGCGCGCGCAACGCTTTCGTACTCGATGTCGCAGGCCACTCCGGGCGCACCCTGCGCGATGAGATCGGCGCCGATTCCGCTCGTCCCCGACACGAAGGGAACACCGGTGGATAGTGCTTCGATCAAGACGAGCGGAGCAGCCTCGTAGCGGCTCGGAACAACGAGGACGTCGGCTGCGACGTAGGCGCTTCGCGGGTCGCCCACACCCGCGAAGGAGACCCTGCCCGACAGACCGCGATCGCGGGTCTGCGTTCGCGCACGGTCGATCGCAGCGGGGGAACCCCCGACGACATGCAGGCGCAGATCCTGAAGCTCATCGAGAGCGGCGAGCACGACGAACAGACCTTTCCGGTCGAACTCGTGTCCGACGAAGAGGGCCAGCGGATCCTGGTCGCCGACGCCGATGGCCGATCGGGCATCTCTCCGCTCGGCTTCGCTGGGGACGGTGAACCGGGTTGTGTCCACGCCGTTCGAAATGACCGTCGTCATCGCCTGGGTGCGCGGATAGTGTCGCGCGAGCACTTCTTCCTCACTCTTGGAGATGCAGACGATGCGTCGCTATCCACGACTCCGGTGGCGCAACCACTCCCGCGCGAGAAGGAACCGATGCAGCGGATTCCACCGCCAGGACGTGTCCGGACGCATTCTCAGGGCTTCTCTGAGCACACCGTGATTCACGTACACCTGTCCGACCAGGGCATCGTTGTGGCTGAACACGACCCAGCCATCCTTCGACGGGTAGCGAAGGCGCGCGATCACCGACCCCGCCGCCGTGAACCACACAATCTCCAGGACCCGAAGCAGAGGCGCCAGCTTGCCCTTCGGCTCCCCCCAGCGCCATCCTGTCTCCCTGAGGGTGAAAAGGACGGCGTCGATGCCGTCGCGGCGCATCTGAACACACACGGCATCGGCCACTGAACCGACACCGGTCCCGATTCCTGCACGGCGAACGACATGGGCCACCTTCAGCATGTCAGCCAACGGAACCCATCTCTTCAGCGGTGAGGAGCTGGCTCCGCGGAGGAACAGCCGTTGTCCCTCGATCGGTGCTCCGAGGTCTCTCAAGCGCGCCCAGCGCTACCGCACACCCGGTCACGATCATCGGCAGCGTCAGTGATCCTCTGCTCCAATACACTTCGATGAGGGTGTGGGCGAGCAGGACGATCTGCATGGTCGCAGCCAGCACCGCCGCGCCGCCCGTGCGCCTC
Organism: Microbacterium sp.; assembly: GCF_003248605.1. GTDB lineage: Bacteria > Actinomycetota > Actinomycetes > Actinomycetales > Microbacteriaceae > Microbacterium. Next base: position 10,318 of record NZ_QFPF01000084.1, on the reverse strand, counting down.
AGGCGCAGGAGCACGACCAGGATCGTCACCATCGCGGCCGCGAAGGCGATCAGGAGAAGGATGCCGCCTTCGAAGTACGTCAGCACGTAGACGTTGTGCGGATCGAGCGTCAGTACGCGCTGCAGCGACTAGGATTGCTGCGCGTAGGCCCCCACCCCATTGCCGATCCATTCGCGACCGACCGTCTGCCCGATCGCATCCGCCCAGAACGTCAACCGGATCTGCACCGTGTAGTCCGTCGAGAACGCGGCGACACGGGCGAGGATCGTTTCCGAGAGCACTGTCAGCACGGCTACCGAGACGATGATCACACCCAGCGACGTCACGATCCGACCCGGCGTCGCCTGCCGCAGCACCGATAGCACCGCCAGAACCACGAGACCCAGGGCGAGGGACAGAAGAGCGCCGCGCGACCCCGTGGCGATCAGGCCGGCCCCGCAGATGATCGCGATCGCCACGGCGAGTGGCCGCGAGCGCGGGCGCAGCGAGGACGCGATGATCAGAACGGCGAGGGCGAGGGTCTGTCCCGCGCCGTTCTTGTGCGTGAACAACACGGTGCCCGCGAACGGCGACAGCAGCCAGCTGACGGCGACGGCGACCGAACCGGCGAGGTAGGCCGACAGCATCCACCGCACGCCTTGAACGCCGTCCCGGACGGCGAGTGCCGCGCCCGCAAGCAGCGGCGGAATCCAGAACATCGTGCGCACGGCGACCTCGACCACGACACCCTCGGCCCCGGAAGCCAACCCGAGAGCAAGGGCGAGGCCGAGGTAGACCCCCAATGCCCCGGCGACGAGGCGAACCGCCCGGATGCGCAGTGCGTGCAGCAGGTCGCCACGCACCAGGGCGCCCAGCAGGCCCGCGAGCAGCAGCGCATCCGAGACCGCGACGAAGCCGACGGGCGTCGTGAGGGAGACCGAGGTGGGCAGCACCAGCGCCGCGAGCACTACCGGGATGCGCCAATCCAGCACGGCCATCACGGCGACGACCACCGCTGCGGCGATGGGCACGGCGAGATCATCACGCCACGAGGTCAGTCCCGCAGCGGCAACCGCCACGACGACGAACACGACGGCGATCAGCGACGCTCCGCCGCTCGGGACCCCGGTGACCCTCTCCCTCACGGTGCGACCCTAGCGGGTCGCCGGGCGATCTCCGCCCGGGCGACCGCCAGGATCTCGGGAAGCCGTTCGTCCCATGATTCCTGCGCGGCCAGCGCGCGCCGCGCCGTGCGTTCGGAATCCGTGAGCGCCAGCGTCGTACGCACTCGTGCGACGAAGCCGGCCACCGAGCCCTCCCGCCACACATGTCCAGGAACAGCGCCGACCCCGGGCAGCGCCGTCGAGACGACGGCGAGCCCGGCGGCAAGATACTCGTAGGTCTTCAGCGGGCTGACGCCGCGGGTGTACGCGTTCAGCGCATACGGGATCAGCCCGACGGTGCACTGCGATGCGAGCTGAGCAAGCTCACCGGCTCCGAGTGTGCCGTGGTACACGCCTCCGGCGGCGGTGACGCGCGCCAGCGCCGCTCGACCGTCTGCACCGCCTTCGGACAGGGGGCCGGCCAGGTGGACCTCGACCCCGGACTCGGCGAGCGCAACCAGCAGTGACACATCGACCTTGTCCGTGCGGATGCTGCCGGCATACAGCGCCGCGGCATTCCTGCTCGCCGCGGGCCGGACCCCCGCTTCGAGGAACGGCCCGACATGTGCGGTGCTCTGCCAGATGCGGAGGTCGCCGAAGCCGCACCCGCTCAGATGATCGGCGACGACCTGGGAGGTCGCGATCGCGGGCGCTCCGGCACCCGCGAGCTGGCGCTCACCCTCCGCGATGGCACGGCGATCGATTCCCGGTACCTCGGCGAGAAGATCGACGCAGTGATAGATGATGGGCGCGTCGCCCGCCAGTCCGTAGGTCACGGGACTGAACGTCCACAGCAGATCGAACGGGCGCACCCTGGCCCAGGTGCCCCCTCGCGAATCCAGCAGCGCCGAGTTCAGCCGCGACCCGAGCCCGGAGTGCCACGGCACGGCACGGGGCGACAACACCGTGAGGGATTGTGGGCGCGGACGCCGAAACCCGTCTCGTCGCCCTCCCCGCAGACGCCCCGCGGCTCGGGCGAGATCCGTGCCGCTGAGCCTCGGTCGGCGCAGCCCGAGAGACTGCACGTAGGTGACATCGAACTCACGCGACAGCTGCGTGACGACGAAGTGCTGGTTCGTCGCGATCGGGTGATCCCACTCCGCGGTCCCCAAGACTGCGATCCGCTCCCGCTCCGACACTGTCCACCCCCATCCAGCTTCGCAATGTACGACGGAAGCTGGCCTCAGAGTAGTGCTCTGCTCCGCGCCCGACGAGGTGCCGATCACGACGCAGTGCCGCCGTCACGGCGCGCTCGATGGACAACGGCGAGTCGAAGTCGGCCAGCTCACCCGAATCGAGGGCTTCCACGCTCTCGCGCGCGCCTCCGGCGATGTTGACGACGGCCGGGGTGCCCACCGACATGGCCTCGACCGGCATGATGCCGAAGTCCTCGACGGCGGGGAACACGTAGACGGCAGCCCGCTGGTACAGGGAGAACAGCAACTCGTCCGAGGGCGAGATCACGAAGACGACCGGCACCGTGGCCGACGCCGCGATGGCCCGCAGATGCGCCTCCTCGGGGCCGGCACCCGCGATGACAGCGGGCAGTCCGACGATCTCGGCGGCGCGGATGACCAGGTCCAGCCGCTTGTACGACACGAAGCGTGACGCCCCGAGCACGAAGCCCTCGGGCAGACGCTGGGCGACGCCGCGCTCCTGCCCGACCAGCTCGTCGCGCCAGTCGACCCGTGACGTGATCAGTTTGACGCGCACGGGCGGCGGGATGACCGCCGCGTCCACGCCCCAGAACCTGTGCAGACGCTGCCGCACGTACTCGCTGTTGGCGGCGTACATGCTGCCCTCCCGCGCGCGCGCACGATCGATCCGCTGCAGCGGCCCACGCACGGCGGCGGCCAGGACTCCCGCGCCCCGGCGATCCAGGCCGGGTTCCCAGAGATAGCGGGCGGGGGTGTGGACGTAGGAGAAGTGCCTCCCCGCCTCGCGCAGCGCGCGGCCGCCCGCGTGGTGCGCGAAAGCGTGCGAGCTCGTCAGAACCCACTCGGCGTCGCGCGTGTCGACGGCTCGCCAGGTCGCGGGCATGAGGGGCAGCGCCGCGGCCTTGCACATCCTCAGCGGCGTCCTGCTCATCCAGCTCTGGTTCAGCCGCGTCGCCCCGAACCGCCCGGGATTGTCGTTCCAGAGGCATGACACCCGCGCTTCCGGGAAGGCGGCCATCATCTGCGACAGCACCTCCTCGGCGCCCCCGTGCGGCGCGATCCATTCGTGCGCGATCAAGCCGGTCATCGGTCGCCCCTAACCGACCTTGACGATCTCGATGGCCGACACCTTCGGCTGGTCGACGGTGGAGCTGAAGCCGATGTTCAGCGTGCCGTCGGTCACCCCGATGGTGTGGTTGGTGAGGTAGGCGGTCATGGGCGCAACCTGCGCATTGAGGTCGAGGTTCGAGATCTCGACCGGTCCCCCCTCCATGTTCACGGAGAAGACGCGCTTGCCGGTGCCGCCGGGCCCGCCGTTCGTCGCGCCGTGCCAGATCTCGGCGAAGTGCAGTGTCACCTGATACTGGCCCGAGCTCGGCACCGGGATGGCATAGGAGAAGCTGCCCGGGCCCGTCAGCGCGCTGCGCTCGGTGCGATACAACTGATCGCTGGTCGTGCCGAGGATGTCGGCGATGGCGGTGTTGCTGAACGACTTTCCTCCCGAGAAGTTGGTGTCGGCGGCCCACGAGACACCTCCGAGCGTCAATGCGGGCCCACCGGCGTTGATGCGGATCGGCGCAGCCGTGATCGACGACGTGTCGACGGATGCCGCGGCTCCCGCGGTCTGGTTGCCCGATGCGTCGACCGCCACCACGCGGTAGTAGGTCGTCGGGCCGGCCGCGGCACCGTTGTCGCGGAAGGATGTGCGCGTGACCAGCCCCGTGCCGCTCGCGAGGGCCCAGGGACCCGCAGCGGCACTCGATCGCTCGACTCGATAGCCGATGAGATCGGCCTCAGCCGACGCGGTCCAGGTCAACTCGACGCCGGTGGAGTCCGCGTCGCCCTCGGGCGCCGCGGGAGCCGCGGGAGCGGTCGTGTCGGACGAGGACACCGGCAGGATGTTCGTGATGAGGTACACGTTGTCCTGGTAGTCGCAGTTGGTCGCACCGACGCCGCACTGGTTCGGCGAGGAGATGTAGTCGTGCCCTGCGAACCACGCACCCGGGATGGGCTTGCCGGTCGCGTCCTCGACGGGCCACATCTTGACCGCCATATACGCCGTCTGCGTCGTCGACTGTCCCGAGATCGTGATGCCGAAGTTGCCGCCCGGGTTGGTGGTGAGGGCGACCTTCGCGCCGCCCGAGGTCAGCGGGTAGATCGCCTGCCCGTAGGCGACGGCATGTGTGGCGGACGTGCCGTTGATCGTGATCGTCTCGCTCTGGCCGCAGCATCCATGGAACGCTCCCAATTGCACCGCCTGCACGGGCTTGGACGTGTCGAGCTTCTTCCACTGGTAGGAGCGCACCTCGTCGCCGTCCATCGGAGCGCCCGGCATCTCCGAGCCGTTGCCGAGCGAGTCGCCGCTGGATCCGGTCGAGGTGGTCGAGCCGAACAGCGTGAAGATCTGCTGCAGCGTCAGCTCGCTTCCGCCCTCGGGCGCGCCCATGTATCCGCCGCGCAGCTGCACGACGGTGCTCGGCGACTGCGGATCGCTCGAGGCGATCGTCAGGGTGCCGAAGCGCACACCCTTGCTCCCGCTGTTGCCGATGAACTGCACCGTGACAGGCAGCGTCTGACCCGGCTCCAGGAAGACCGGGAACTCCCCCGTCGGTGCGATGACCTGGAACTGCGCACCGTGGGTGCCGCCCAGGGAGAGGGAGGCGATCCGCAGATCCTTCGCGCCGGTGTTCGTGACGTTCACGGTCGCCTGCTCGGTGGTCGTGTGCGTCGTCGTTCCCGAGTTGATCCGGTGTGTGACGAGCAGGTCCTCGTAGAGGCCGGGCATCGGGGTGCCATCCGCCTGTCGCACGACCTGCTGGTTCGCGAGCGCGACGGTGCCGCCGATATCGAGGATCTCGAATGTCACGGTGCGCGTGGTGGTGCGCTCCTCGGAGTCGGTCGCGGTGAACTGGACCGACTGGGTGCCGGCGTCATCGAGGGTGATCGGACCGCTGTATGCCGTGTCGGGTCCGTCATTGATGGAGTAGGTGAAGGACTCGATCGTGGCGCCGGATGCCGCCACGGCATTCGCGGTCACGATCGCCGTGCCGCCGGAGTAGGTCGCCGAGACCGGGCCGCCGTTCGCCGAGACTCCGATCGTCGGGTTCGTGATCCCTTGCCCCTCGATGGTGACCCAGTTGAGCTTCGTGTTGACGCCCGTCGCGGTGAGCGTGAGCTTGCCGTCGGTCACGAGCACCGTCGCCGTCTCGCTCGCGAAGGGAGTGGCACCGCTCGGGGTGAAGTTCGACACCAGCGAAGAGCCCTCGGCCGAGACACCGTGGACCGAGTCGAGGAACCCCGCGTCACCGACCGATGCGCTGACCGTGTAGGTGCCATTCGCCAACGCGTGCTCCCACACCCCGACGGTGCCGCCCGTGATGGGGCTGCCGGAGGTCGTCGTGGCCTGCATGAGGATCAGCGACTGGCGTGTGGGATCACCGGTCGGGAAGGCGATGCCCGCCGTCGGGGTGAGCCGGTTCCGCGTCATGATCCCGCGGTCGGTCGGGACCCCGCCGACGAGCCACCCGAATCCTTGCGCGTCGCTGTACGCCGAACCCGTGTCGGCCGTCCAACCGCTCGGCACCGTCGTGCCGCCGGGGCGGAAGTCGATCTTCGCGAGCGGCACGACCGGGCCGCCCGGCTCGAGGCCGTCGCCCTTGATCGAGAGCCAGTTGATCTTGGTGTTGGTTCCGCTGTTGGTGATCGTCAGGCGCCCGTCGGTGACCGTCACATCGCGCACACCGAGCTGGAAGGGCGTGGATGCTGTCGGCACGAACGACTCGATGATCGGCTGTCCCTCGACCTGCACGCCGTGGGTCGAGTCGGTGTAGTTCGCATCGCCGACCGAGACGCCGACCTCGTACTCGCCGTTCGGCACCGCGTACTCCCACACACCGCTGGTGTAGGTGGGCTGTGTCGCGTTGTCGAGGAAGGCGAGACCCAGCTGTCGCGGGTCCGAGGGGAAGGCGATCCCGCCCAGCGGTGCGGTGCGGTAGCGCGTCGCGATCGTGCGATCGACGGGCTGCGAGTTCGCCGCGTCGAGCCAGCCGAAGCCGCGTGCCTCCGAGAAGGCACCGCCGGTCTCGGCCGTCCATCCCGCGGGCACGGGCGTGCCGGAGGGCTGGAACGTCACCTTGACCTGCGCGCCGTCGGAAGGGTCGTCGCCGCCGGGGTCGACGATCTCGGTCGGCACGACGTCCACGAACGCGATCTTGGTGTTCGTGCCCCCCAGCGCATCGAGGGTGAGTGCGCCGTCGGTGACCTCGACCGTCCCGCTGACGATCGCGTGCCGGGTCGCCGATCCCGCCACCCCGGTGGGGATGAAGGGTGTCACGAGCGGCGCGTTCTCCGCNNGCGGGGACCGTAGGCCTGGCCGTGATCACGGATGTATCCCGCGGCCAGGTCACCGGCGGCAGTGGTGAAGTCCACCTTGATCTCGTCGCCACCCGACCCCGTGTCCGTGACCGGCTTGATCCCCGAGACGAGGAACATGTAGTCCTGGTAGTCGCCGTTGGAGGCATCCTCGAACGCCACGATGTAGCTGTTCGGGATGGCCACCCCGTTGCGGTTGGCCGCGGGGTAGATCCGCGCGCGGTGGGCGTCCTGGGCCGGGCTGTTCAGCCGATCCTCGGTGAAGCCGTAGCGATTGAAGATCTGCGAGAAATAGTAGAAGCCGAAGGTCGCGGATCCCGGATCGAAGGTCGGCGTCGAGGCCGAGGTCATCGGCGGCAGGAGCGACTGGTACCCGGCCGACGAGATCGCCCCGACCTGATTGCGCTCGGCGGGAGTTCCGTCACCGGTGTACCACCCGAACGGGATGCTCTCATTCGGCGCGTAGTGCGCCAGCGGCTTCCACGTGACCGCGGCCGTCCCGGACTTCACGAACAGCGGCTCGAGGATCTCGTCGCCCTTGGCGGTGGGCTCCATCCCTCCCGCGAGCGCCGTCCAGCCGGCATCCACGTCGAAACCGAGAGTGCCGAGGACGTTCTGCAGCGTCGGTTCGTTGCCGCCCTCGATGCCGTTCGTCGAAAGTCCGTAGAGCCCGACCGTCACGGAGCCGTCGCCACCGGCGAGAGTCAGCTGTGCGCTGCGCTGGCCGACCGTCGTCCCGGGGGTGAAGCGCACCTGGAACGTCGCCGACGCACCCGCCGCCAGCGTCGAGGGCAGGCTGCCCTCGACCGCGAACTCGGCCGCGTGGGTGCCACCTATGGTCGCGCTGAATGTCGTGCTCTCCGTGCCCTGGTTGGTCACGGTGACGCTCTCGACATCGCTCTTCTGCGCCGCCGTCGCATTGCCCGCGTTGCTCTTGGCCGCAGAGAAGACGAGCTCATCGACCGACGACGTGATCTTCTCCGCCTGCTGGCTGGCGGGCACACGCAGCAGGAACAGCTTCTGCTGCGATCCGCTCCGGTCGTACTGGTTGACGTACATGTTGCCATTGCGGACGTCCTCGACGACCTCGAGCGGATCGTTGAAGCCGCCCACTCCCTGCATCGTGGTGTCGGGGACCCCCGTGATGCCGACCTCTGTCTGCCCGCCCAGGATCTCACCCGTGACCGGGTCCGCCTGCAGGAAGATCAGGTCGTTGTTGTTCGAGAACCGCGCCACGACGATGCGGCCCTGGAGCTGACCGTCGAAGGTGTTGCTCTGGTACTCGAGCGCGCCGTTGGGGCTCTTGTTGAACTCGAAGTCGTAGGCGACCCCTTCGTAGTGCGACTCGGGCAGCACGCCGGACGCGTACTTCGAGCCGCCCTGCCCCGCCCACTGCGGCGGGTTGGCCGGGTCGTTGCCCTCGTGCAGGACGAACTCGCAGCGGGTCGGGTTGGGGTGGCCGTAGTAGCCGCCCTGCACCACGTCGTAGAGGTGGTCGCGCTGCGTCGGGTGGTTGCTGATCGCCGGCACGGAGCGCGGCGTGTAGCTCGGGTCGCGCGCGTCCCGCGCCTGGCACGCCGCGGTCAGATCCTGGCCGTTGACCGTGCTGAACCCGGGGATACCCGCAGCCGCCACCCGCGTGAACGTCCCCGTCGCCGCGTTGTACGTGACACCCGGGGAGTTGCCGCCGCCGGCCGTTCCGTTCGTCGGAACGTAGATGTGACCGTTCGAGTGGAACACCAGGTCGTACGCGTTGCGGATGCCCGATGCGTAGATCTTCAGCGGTGCGCCCGCGCCATACGGGTTGTAGGTGCCGCCCTGCGCCGTCTTCACCGAGAGCGGGTCATCACCCTGGGCGTCGGCGATCGACTGCTGCACGCGTGCGTGCTCCGGGTCGAAATGCAGCAGCGCCGCGGTCAGCAGCTGCTCGCCCCGCTGGCCCCACGAGTTGTCCAGGTCGCCCGCGGCCTGATTGGATCCCTGGAGGACATAGATGTCGCCGCCGGGTCCGTAGACCATCGAGTTGGTGAGGTGGTCGGAGAGCGAGCGGGGCATCTCGTGGAAGACCTGCTTGCGGTTCTCGAGGTTCGGACCGGTGAGCAGGCTGATGCCGCTCGCCCACTGGTTCAGCTCGTTTCCGACGTTCGCCGAGGTGTTGGTGATCCACAGCTTGAGGCTGCCCGCGGTCGAGGACTCGTCGAAGAGCAGCCCGATGATCGCGATGCCCTGGTAGCCGAGGTTCTCCTCGTTGGAGAGTGTGCCATCCGCTGCCACCGTGTAGCGGAACAGGCCCTGTCCGATCGTCGAGCCGTACAGCTTGCCGTCGGGACCGAAGGCGAACGATGCCCAGTACTTGCCGGCTCCGATGGGCAGCTCGACCTTCTCGAAGGCGATGTTGGTGAGCGGGTCGAACTCCCCCGTACCCGGGTCCACCTGGCCCGCACCGGTCGTGAAGACCGAGGAGAAGGGCACCCACGGGTTGCCGAGCAGGTCGGCGACCCCGCCGGTGACCTCGAAGCGGTACTGCGTAGCAGGGGCGAAGGGCACATCCGGCGCGAAGTTGACCGTGTCGTTGCCGCCCGAGGTGTTCGTCGAGCCGGCGATCTCGGCTCCGTCCGCCACGCGGTAGACCTTGACATTGCCGGGCATCGTGGTGTCGTCGACGCCGAAGCCCGCGTAGGGCACCTTGATCGCGGCTGCCACGCCTCCGTTCACGTCGGCATCCACCACCCGGTTCTGGGGGAAGACGGTCTCGACGTGCGGCCGATCGAAGGGGACCCCCAGGATCTCGACGTAGCCGGGCTTGGTGTTGGTCCCGCCGACCGGATCGATCGTGAGGCGGCCGTCCCAGACACCGACGGTCGTCGTGAGCGTGGTGTACTCCTGCGCGGCCGAACCCTGGAATCCGTTGATCGCGAGGGAGCCCTCGACGTTGATCACGTGCAGCGAGTCGTACCCCGTGCCGCCCATCTCATCGCCGACACCGACGGTCACCTCGTAGAGACCGTCGGGCACGGCGATCTCCCAGATGCCTTCGGTCTTGATGCCGTTCGTGCCCGTGCCGCCGTCGACGTCGCCGTACTGCATGTGGATCACGGAGTCGAGTCGTTCATCGACGCCCGCACGCCCCCGGTCCCGACCGTTTCCGACGAGCGAGAGCTCGTGGCCGTCGGCGTCGACCCACCCGTAGGTCAGTCCGGTTCCCTGGCCGGCGCTCGATCGCGGGCCGTAGGCCTGGCCCCAGTCGGCCGCGTAGCCGGCGGCCGGTACACCGTTGGTGCGCCCGACACGATCTCGCCGTCCTGGACGGCGCCCGGCACGATCGAGCGGTACACCGTGTATCCGACGGTGTCCACGGCAGCGGACGCCGACCAGGTCAGTGCGACCTCACCGTCACCCGGAACAGCGACCACGCCCGTCGGGGCATCCGGCGCCTCCGTGTCCGGCACCGAATCCCAGATGCCGACCGACTCGTTCGAGGGCTCGGATTCGTTGCCCGCGGCATCCACCGCCGTGACGACGTAGTAGTAGGTGGTGTCCGGCGTCACGGCGTCATCCTGGAAGCCGGTCGTCGACACCAGTCCGGTGTTGAGCTTGGTCCCGGTCTCGGCGGTGACACCCGGCTCGGTGCCGCGGTAGATGTTGTAG
>NZ_QFPF01000083.1 GCF_003248605.1 Microbacterium sp. | reverse complement strand
GCTACTCTGCCAATGGGCAGAAAGCTCACTTCAATCAAGATCTGGGGGACAGATGACTGATACGCCGACGGCCGGATGGTATCCGGCGCCGCACGCCAACAATGAGATTCGGTACTGGGATGGTCAGCGATGGGCGGAATCCGCACCACCCGCGGCGGCACACACGACGACGCTGACCGAACACGCACCGTCGGGCTCTGGGCCAAGCCCCTCGCGAGGACAGGCGAAGGGCCTCGCGATCACGGCACTGGTCCTCGGTATCGTCGCGTTCTTGACCAGTCTGATTCCGTGGCTTGGGCTCGCTGTCGCCGTCGCGGCGGTCGTCCTTGGAATTTTCGCGCTGGCCAAGCGGCAGCCCAAAGGCATGGCAGTTACCGGGCTTGCGCTCGGCGGAATTGCGCTCATCGCGGCGCTGGTCATCACAGTCGCGTTCTCTGCATTCGTGAGCACGGCCTCCACCTCGAGCGCCTCGGTCGCGGAAGTCGGCGACGAATCTGCGAACGCGGCGGATACGGAGGGCGACGCGGTCGCGGGCGCGCCGGATGCGGAGCAATCCGCTGCGGAACCGTCCGATGCGGAGCCCGAACAGCCTTCCGCTGACGGAACAGCCCAGAATCCTCTCTCTCAACCGTATGTAGCAGAAGGGTGGCTCGGAGGCGAGAACTACAGTCTCACTGGCCGGATCATGGATCCGAACGCTAACGCGCTTGTCGAGGGCTGGAACCAGTTCAACTCCGATGCCCCGGCCGGCTTCAAGTACGTCGTCGTAGAACTCACCATGACTGGAATCAACCCCGACGGCGTCGAGCCGTCCCTGGCGGAGTTGGATCTCTATCTCGCCACTGACGAAGGCAATCGATACTCGAGTGAGTTCATCGTGCTGGGCGACGGCATGGCTTCTATGTCAGACGGCCCGACTCTCTACCCAGGCTCTGTCTTCACGGGGTATACGGCGTACATCGTGCCCGAGGCCGCTCAGTCATTCATGCTCTACGACAACGGAAGATACATCTCGTTCTGACATCTCGCGACACCGGGGGCGGGTCCCATTCCAAAGCCGGGCCCCCACTACTGAGTCGGTCGGTTAACGGTGGCGCACTGTGCCCCTGGAGGGACTCGAACCCCCAACCCTCTCCTTAGGACGGAGCTGCTCTTCCATTGAGCTACAGAGGCTGACCCCGAAAGTCTACCGGCCGAGGTCACGCCAACCGCGAGCGCAGCTGCGGACCCGAGCCTCGACACGCCGGACAAGCGCGCCGACACGCCGGGGCAGCGGCCGACGCGTCCGCACCTGTGCATGCGCACGCCGCGCGCCGCGCGACGCACGCGCAAGCCGAGCCCGGCCCGCAGTCCAGACCTCACGCCGCGAGCGCCAGGTACGGCTCCCACCGCGGGTCGGCACGCTCGGTGCCACGCACCGTCCACTGCGCGCCGTGGGGAGGACGCGGCGTGATCCGCAGCTCCCAGTTCATCTCGGCGGGCGTCCGATCACCCTTGACGTTGTTGCAGCGCAGACAGGCGGCCACGAGGTTCTCCCACGAGTCCGCTCCCCCGCGCGAGCGCGGGAGCACGTGATCGATCGTCGTCGCCCCCTTGCCGCAGTACCCGCAGCGATGCCCGTCGCGGCGCAGCACCCCGCGTCGGGTGACGGGCACACGGCGCGACTGCGGCACGCGCACATAGCGGGTGAGCACGATCACCGCCGGCCGGTCGAGCGCCCCGCGCACACCCCAGACGGGGTCGCCCTCGGCGCACTCGATGATGGTGGCCTTGGCGTTCATGACGAGCACCAGGGCTCTCTTGAACGAGACCACGGCCAGTGGTTCGTATCCTGCGTTCAGCACCAGAGTGCGCATCGGGTGTCCTCTCGAATAGCCCGTGACGGCTTCAGCGGTATTCGAATCAGCGACGCGCGAACTCGCGAGAGAGGATTTCGGGCGCAAAAAAGGCGCTGTCTACAGACAGCGCCCAGTCACCACGGCAGAACCGCGGCAGGTGTGCACACGATGCCGAAGGACATAACGACCTTGCGCATTCCTGGTTCGAATGCGGGGTTTCATATCCATCGGCTCCCCCCTTCGCTCGCTCACGCGTTCGGGGTCAGGTTACATCACTCCAGCGACCGCCAGATCCAACGGCCGGTGAACAGCCTCGTGTCGCAGCATCCACTCATCCGACACCCCGCGACAAGCCGAGGGGATGCTGCGGCCCGGTCGATCAGCTGCCGTAGGCCCCGAGCCACGGCATCGGGTCGACCTTGGTGTTGCCGACGAACACCTCGAAGTGCACGTGGTTGGCGGTGGAGTAACCGGTGCTGCCGACCCCGCCGATCACCTGACCCTTGCTCACCGTCTCGCCCGGCGACACCGTGCGCGTGCCGTACGACATGTGCGCGTACAGCGTGCTGATGCGCTGCCCGTCGATGACGTGCTCGATGCGCACGTACGCGCCGTACCCGCCGCCGCCACCCTCCGTGGACTGGCTGACGACGCCGTCGGCCGAGGCGTAGATCGGCGACATCGCCGGCGCCAGCATGTCGACACCGCGGTGGCTGCCCCCGCGCGCGCCGTAGCGGTCGCTGATGTTGGTGATGTTGCGCAGCGGCCAGCTCAGCGCTCCGCTGCCGGCCGGGATGCTGCTGAGGTCGATGTTGGCGCTTCCGCCCGACGCCGCCGCGGCCCGAGCCCTGGCGGCTGCGGCCTCCTCGGCCTTCTTCTTGGCGATCTCATCGGGGGTGGTCGCGGCGTACGAATGGCGGGTGAGCGCGGAGTCCGCGACATCGGAGGCGACGACGAGCGTCTGCGCTCCGTCTTCGGCCAGCTGCTGCAGCGTCGTCGACCCGCTCTCGGGCTGCCATGCAGCGTACGCGGGGATCGCGACCGTCGCGACGAGCCCGGTCACGGCAGCGATCGTCAGCACGCTGCGCACAGGACCGCGTCGGCTGCCGCCCGCACGATCGCTCGACGTGCGGACGCCGCGTGCGGTCGCGTCGGTCACGCCCGAGGCAGCGCCATCGAGCGGGCGCGCGGGAGCCTTCTTCGCCAGAGGATTGCGCATATCAGCCCGCGTTCGCCGCAAGCCAGCCCTCGGCATCCACGCGCGTGCCGTCGACGTGGATCATCAGGTGCAGGTGCGTGCCGAACGCCAACCCGGTGTCGCTGACCTGGCCGATCATCTGGCCGGCACTGACCGTGGCGCCCGCGCTGACCGTGCGGCTGCCGGGCAGCATGTGCCCGTACACCGACTGCACGGCGTGGCCGTTGATGTTGTGCATGATCGTGATCGTGACGCCGAGGCCACCGCCACCATCGCTGGATGCTGTCACCACGCCGTCGGCGACGGAGTAGATGGGTGTGCCGCGCCCGACCATGTAGTCGGTGCCGCGGTGGCCTGCGTAGGGCGCCCCGAAGTTGTTGAAGTACGGAAGCGGACGGCGCACGACACCCGAGCCGGGAGCGACGAGGGGAACACCCGCGGGCACGGCGTAGGAGCCACCGCTCGAGCTCGATGAGACGGCGGCGGCGCGCGCGGCGGCAGCAGCCGCGGCAGCCGCGGCAGCGGCCTCTTCGGCCTTCTTCTGCGCGATCTCGTCGGGAGTGGTCGCGGCGTAGGAGCCGCGGGTCAGGGCGGAGGACTCGACCTCGGAGGCCACGACCAGCGACTGCGCACCCTCGGCGGCCAGCTGCTGCATCGTCGTGGTCGCCTCCTGCGGCTGCACGGCGGCGTAGGCGGGGATCGCGACCGTCGCGACGAGACCGGTGACGACCGCGATGGTGAGGATGCTGCGCACGGGACCACGGCGTGCGGCCCGCGGCGGCTTCGGCGCCGGAGAGGTGACGGCGACCGCGGTACGCGCGGGACGAACCGCGCGGGAGAGGGAGAAGATGCCGGCCGCGCGCCGCGCAGGCTGTGCTCCGTCGTTCAGGCGGTGCGCCTGCGCGTCGGGTTCGCCTTCAGGCGTCTGGTCGTGTGCAGCCAAGCTGGTCCTCCGGCCCCTGCGCCCTCGGGTGGGCGGCGGTTCGTCGGCACGATCGGGCGTGGATTCAGCCGACTCGGGTGACGAACCTGTGGGGCGTACGTGTCGGGTTCCGTCGACTGGCTTCTCGTCGGCGGACTTTTCGAGGGTACCGGAAGGTAACGATTCTGTCACTTCCGTGGCGGCCGCCCTGTGGACGGCGGCCTCCAGGACCGAGAAGAGGAGGAAGGATCGCGACCGGCGCGCGGGCGCGTCAGGCGGTGGTGTCGACCAGGAAGATGTGAGCCGCGACCTCGATCGGAAGCTCGAGCCCCTCGTCGGAGCCGTCCATCTCCACGAGCACGTAGCCCTCGTTGTAACGGTAGCGACCGCGCGCCCCCGGCATGACCCCGGCGCCGCGCAGCTGCTCGAGAAGTTCGGGATCGACCTGGGCGGGCTCGGCCAGGCGCCGGACGGTGCCCTCGATCGGACCGCCCACCTCGTTGAGGTGACGCACGAGACCCACGACACCCTGCGCGAACGTGGCCGCGGGCACGTCGCCCAGCTGGTCGAGACCGGGGATGGGGTTGCCGTAGGGCGACTCGGTGGGGTGACCGAGCAGCTCGACGAGCCGGCGCTCGACCTGCTCGCTCATCACGTGCTCCCAGCGGCAGGCCTCCTCGTGCACGTACGCCCAGTCGAGGCCGATGACATCCGAGAGCAGGCGCTCGGCGAGTCGGTGCTTGCGCATCACGTCGACGGCCTTCTGCCGGCCCGCGTCGGTGAGCTCGAGCCGCCGGTCGTCGGAGACGACGACGAGCCCGTCGCGCTCCATGCGCCCCACCGTCTGCGACACGGTCGGCCCGGAGTGGCCCAGGCGCTCGGAGATGCGCGCGCGCAGCGGAACGATGTTCTCCTCTTCGAGCTCGAGGATCGTGCGCAAATACATCTCGGTGGTGTCGATGAGATCGGTCATGCGGGTGCGTTCCTTGCTCTGCGAGGTATGTAGGCAATCCTAACCCGGGCAGCCGACACGAAGCCCGGCGCCAACGGGCCACGACCCTAGAATCGTGCCATGCCCCACGTGACGCTGCCCACTGAACTCCTGCCCGTCGACGGACGATTCGGATGCGGCCCCTCGAAGGTGCGCGCGGCGCAGCTCGAGGCGCTCGCCGGCCCCGGCGCGTCGCTGCTCGGAACCTCGCACCGCCAGGCGCCCGTCAAGAACCTGGTCGGCGATGTGCGCCGCCTCCTCGGCGACCTCTTCTCGCTGCCCGAGGGTTACGAGGTGCTGCTGGGCAACGGCGGATCCACCGCCTTCTGGGACGCCGCCGCCTTCGGCCTCATCGACAAGCGCGCCCAGAACCTCGTGTTCGGCGAGTTCGGCGGCAAGTTCGCCGCCGCAGCCAAGGCCCCGTGGCTCGAGGCGCCGGACGTGCGCAAGGCCGAGCCCGGCACCCGCGCGGTCGCCGAGCCCCTCGAGGGCGTCGACGTCTACGCGTGGCCCCACAACGAGACCTCCACCGGTGTCGCCGCCCCCGTCACCCGCGTTGCGGGCGACCCCGGCGCGCTCACGGTGGTCGATGCCACGAGCGCCGCCGGCGGCATCTTCGTCGACGTCAGCCAGAGCGACCTCTACTACTTCGCGCCGCAGAAGAACCTCGGCTCCGACGGCGGCCTGTGGTTCGCCGTCGCCTCCCCCGCGGCCATCGAGCGCATCGAGCGCATCGCCGCTTCCGACCGCTACATCCCCGAGTTCCTCAGCCTCAAGAACGCCGTCGACAACTCGCGGCTCAACCAGACGCTGAACACGCCGGCCGTCGCCACGCTGTTCATGCTGCGCGAGCAGCTGTCATGGATCAACGACCAGGGCGGGCTCAGCTGGGCCGCCCAGCGCACCGCCGAGTCGTCCCAGGCTCTCTACGACTGGGCGAGCGCGTCTGCCGTCGCCACGCCGTTCGTCGCCGAGCCCGGCGACCGCTCGCCCGTCGTCGTGACGATCGACTTCGACGACAGTGTGGATGCTGCGGCAATCGCCGCCTCGCTGCGCGCAAACGGCATCGTCGACACCGAGCCCTACCGCAAACTCGGGCGCAACCAGCTGCGCATCGCGACGTTCGTCTCGATCGACCCGGACGACGTGCGCCAGCTGATCCGCTGCGTGGACTACACGCTCGAGCACATCTGATCTGCGCACCCGGGTGCGGCCGACGCCGCGCCCGGGTGAGGCGTCAGCGCTCGCTCAGCTCGCCGTCGCCGAGGTCGTCCTCGTCCGAGAGGAACGCGTCGTCGTCGAGCTCGTCGGAATCGTCGTCGGAATCCGAGTCTTCGTCGTCGTCGGAATCGTCGTCGCCCGAGTCGTCATCGTCGTCGTCGTCGTCCGAGTCGTCCTCGGAATCGTCGTCGTCCGAGTCGTCGTCCGAGTCGTCCTCGTCATCCTCATCGTCGTCCGAGTCGTCCTCGTCGTCGTCCGAGTCGTCCTCGGAGTCCTCGTCGAACCCGTCGATGTCGACGCCGTCGACATCGCCCGAGTGCAGGATCGGCGATCCGTCGTCGTCGAAGTCGGCAGCATCCAGGTCGTCGACGTCGTCGAGCCCCTCATCGCCCTCCGCGTCGCCCTCGGCCTCGCGCTCGGCGGCGACCTGCGCCTGATGCGCCTGGTAGTCCGCGAGGCGCACGGCCCACGGCACCCACTCGGGCGCCACGAGCGCACTCTCGCCGGGCAGCAGCTCGACCTCGAGCACGGTGGGCGCCTCGCCCTCGACACGGGCGAGGGAGACGGTCCAGAACCAGCCCGGGTATCCCGGCATCCGGTTGGCGAACAGCAGCGACACCACGCCGTCGGCCTCGACACGGTGACCGACGGGGTCGCCGATCGTGTGGGCGTGGGTGATCTCGCGCAGGGCAGCCAGAGCGACGTCGTGCGCCTCGAGCAGCGCGGGATCGGCCTCAGGCGTCGAGTTCATCGGCGACCTTGCGCAGCACCGCGGCGACCTTCTTGGCGTGCGAACCGCTGGGGTAGCGGCCGCGGCGCAGATCCCCGCCGATGCCGTCGAGAAGCTTCACGAGATCCTCGACGATGATCGCCATGTCGTCGGCGGGCTTGCGCTTGGCCTTGACCAGGCTGGGCGGCGCCTCGAGCACACGCACCGACAGCGCCTGCAGCCCGCGCTTGCCGTCGGCGACGCCGAACTCGAGCCGCGCGCCGGTCTTGGGCGGCGCGGACCCTGCGGGCAGGGCCGTGGCGTGCAAGAAGACGTCCTGGCCGTCATCCGTCGTGATGAAGCCGAACCCCTTCTCTTCGTCGTAGAACCTGACCTTGCCGGTGGGCATCGCAAAACCTCGCTGATCGGGCGCCTGTGGGCGCGAAAACAAGGGGCCACGAACGCCCCGACGCACCAGCCTACGCCACCGGTTCCCCGCGCGCGGGATGATGCCGTTGCCGTGCAGCACTAGGCTGTGACGGATGAGCACGTCTCCCGACTCCCCCCAGCCTGCGCCGGGACGGCTCGACCGCGTCCTGGCCTTCATGTCGCTGGGGATCGCGCTGCTGTCGATCGGCTGCTTCTTCGCGATCATGATCGGCACGGCGGCCGGAATGACGGCCGACGACTTCGGTTCGGGCATCTGGCCCATGGTCGCGCTGCTGCCGAGCATCGGCCTGCCGCTGGCCTTCGTGCTCATCATCGCGCTGCTCGTCATCACGTGGATCCGCAGGTCACGGGCCAACAAGGCTCAGGGCTGAGGCCCGCCGTGAGCGCGGGGCCGAGACAGTTCGCCGCGACGCTCGCGGCGCTCGACGATCCCACCCTCGCCGCCCTCTTCGCCGCGCGGCGGGTGTCGCCCACCGCGCCGTGGCGCGACTTCTTCGACGCCGCCGAGGGCCTGACCGATGAGGCCTCGCTCGTGCGCGCCCTCGAACAGCTCACCGCCGATGAGCTCACGGCCCTCGAGGCCGCCATGGATCCGGCCGCGGCCCGCCACCCCGCGGACGGCCACGATGCCGCCGCCCGGCGCCTCGCGCTGATGGATGCCGAGGGCCGACCCCTGCCGCAGGTTCAGCGACTGCTGGCCGCACGTGCGGGCACGGCCTCCCCGCACGCCTCTCACCCCGCACGGTCCGCCGCACCGGCCGCCGAAGGTGCCGCCGCCGAACGCGCCTTCACGAGCGTCGCCGCTCTCGGCGACGTCATCATCCAGGCGCTGCACACGCCCCTGTCGCGCATCGGCTCGGGGGCGCTGGGGGCGGCCGATCGCCGGCGCATCGCCGACGACCTCACCCGCCCCGAGGATCTCGACACCCTCGTCGCGCTCGCCGAGCGCGCGGGCCTGCTCTCGGTCGAAGGGCGGGTGTTCCTCCCCACACCCGCCGGCGAGGACTGGCTCGCCGAGGGCACGACCAGACGCTGGGCGCTCGTGGCTCGACGCTGGAGCGAGGGGCTCGCCCGCGGCCTGCGCACCGAGTCCGGATGGGTCGCCCCCGAGGAGTGGCCCCTCGCGTACCCCGCCGACCCCGCGTGGCCCGAACTCGCCGGCGCGCTGCGCGCCCAGGCTCGAGTGTGGGGGCTCGTCGCCGCCGACGACACGCTCCCCCGATGGATGCTGCTGATGCCGCACGACGCCGAGTCCGCCGAAACCGCGCTCGCCGCCCTTCTGCCGCACGAAGTCGACCGCATCTATCTGCAGAACGACCTCACCGCGATCTCGCCCGGCCCGCTGGCGGCGGGGCTGGACGTGCGGCTGCGACGCATGGCGCGCCGCGAATCGCACGCCCAGGCATCCACCTACCGGTTCACCGCCGACAGCGTCGCCGCCGCCCTCACCGAGGGCGAGACCGAACCGTCGATGCTCGAGTTCCTCACCACGCTGTCGCTGACCGGAGTACCCCAGCCGCTGGAGTACCTCGTACGCACCACCGCCGAATCGCACGGTCTCGTGCGGGTGGCGGAGGCTCCGCCCGACAGCTCCGGCGCCTCGCGCACGGTCGTGCGCAGTCCCGATGCGCAGGTGCTCGAGACGATCGCCGTCGACCAGGCGCTCCGGCCACTCGGGCTCGTGCGCACCGACGACGGCTCGGCCCTGACGACCCGGGTCGAGCGCAACGCCGTGCTGTGGGCTCTCGTCGACGCGCGCTACCCCGCCGTCGCGGTCGACGCGGACGGCGCCATCGAACCGCTCACCCGGCACCGCCTTGCTGCGGGCCCCACCCCGCATCCCGACCCGCAGGTCGCGTACGCGCCGCTGATCGCGATGCTGCGCGGCGCGGACTCCGGCGACGCCGACGCCGCCTGGATGGGCCGCGAACTCGAATCCGCCGTCCGCGCCCGGGGAGTGCTCGAGGTCGAGGTCGCGCTGCCCGGGGGCGAGACCCGCGTGTTCACGCTCGAGGCCACCGGCCTCGGCGGCGGCCGACTGCGGGGCCGAGAGCGCGGCACCGACGTCGAGCGCACACTGCCGGTCTCCAGCATCCGCGGCATTCGCCGCCACTGACCCGCAGAGCCCGCAACCCGCCCGCCCCGGTAGACTCAAAGGCTATGTCTGACGGCCCCCTGATCGTGCAGAGCGATCGCACCGTGCTCCTCGAGGTCGCACACCCGGATGCCGAGACCGCCCGCCACGAGCTGGCCGTCTTCGCCGAGCTGGAGCGCGCCCCAGAGCACATCCACACCTACCGCGTGACGCGACTGGGCCTGTGGAACGCGCGCGCTGCAGGGCACCAGGCCGACGACATGCTCGACACGCTCGATCGGTGGTCGCGCTTTCCGGTGCCACCCTCGGTGTCGATCGACATCCGCGAGACCGTCGGGCGCTACGGACGTCTCGTCATCGAGCGCGACGACGAGGGCACCCTCGTCCTGCGATCGACCGACCGCGCCGTGCTGTCGGAGGTCGCGCGCAACAAGCGCATCCAGCCGCTGCTGACCGGGCACCCGACGCCCGACTCCTTCACCGTCGACGCGTGGGCGCGCGGACACATCAAGCAGGAGCTGCTGAAGATCGGCTGGCCCGCCGAAGACCTCGCCGGCTACAGCCCCGGCACCCCGCACGAGATCGACCTGGCCGAGGACGGCTGGAACCTGCGGCCGTACCAGCGGCAGGCGGTCGACAGCTTCTCGGACGGCGGGTCGGGAGTCGTGGTGCTTCCCTGCGGCGCCGGCAAGACCCTCGTCGGTGCCGCCGCGATGGCCGACACCAAGACGACGACGCTGATCCTCGTCACCAACACCGTCTCGGCCCGCCAGTGGCGCGACGAGCTGCTCAAGCGCACCTCGCTCACGCCCGAGGAGATCGGCGAGTACTCCGGCCAGGTCAAAGAGGTCAAACCGGTCACCATCGCGACCTACCAGATCCTCACCGCCAAGCGGAAGGGCGAGTACGCCCACCTCGCGCTCCTCGACGCGCTCGACTGGGGCCTCATCGTCTACGACGAGGTGCACCTGCTGCCCGCCCCCGTCTTCAAGCTCACCGCCGACCTGCAGGCGCGCCGGCGCCTCGGCCTGACCGCCACCCTCGTACGCGAGGACGGTCGCGAGGGCGACGTGTTCAGCCTCATCGGCCCGAAGCGGTTCGACGCCCCCTGGAAGGAGATCGAGGCCCAGGGCTTCATCTCCCCCGCCGCCTGCTACGAGGTGCGCATCGACCTGCCCGCGTCCGACCGGCTCGAGTACGCCGCGGCCGCCGACGACGAGCGCTACCGCCTCGCCGCCACGGCCGACGCCAAGATCGACGTCGTGCGCTCCCTCGTCGAGCGGCACGAGGGCGAACGCATCCTCATCATCGGCCAGTACCTCGATCAGATCGACGTGCTCGCCGAGGCCCTGGGCGCCCCCAAGATCACGGGAGCGACCCCCGTCGATGAGCGGGAGCTGCTCTTCCAGGCGTTCCGCGAGGGCTCGCTCTCGGTGCTCGTGGTGTCGAAGGTCGCGAACTTCTCGGTCGATCTGCCCGAGGCATCCGTCGCCATCCAGGTGTCGGGGTCGTTCGGATCGCGCCAGGAGGAGGCGCAGCGCCTCGGCCGCCTGCTGCGCCCCAAGACCAACGGGCACACCGCGAGCTTCTACACCCTCATCGCGCGCGACACCGTCGACCAGGACTTCGCGCAGAACCGCCAGCGGTTCCTCGCCGAACAGGGCTACGCCTACACGATCCTCGACGGCTCGGCCCTCGCCGCCTGACCCTCGCCCGTTCCTCTTTCTCCGCCGAGTGCACGGGCTGTCGCCGAGTGCACGACCTGGCTACAGCATCCACGTCGTGCACTCGGAGAGAAGTCGTGCACTCGGCGGGAGGACGCGTCACTGCGCCGCGGCGGAGATCGTCGCGCCGATGCAGACGCCGAGCGCAGAGAAGAACACCAC
>NZ_QFPF01000082.1 GCF_003248605.1 Microbacterium sp. | reverse complement strand
CCGTTCGCCCCCGTGATCGCGAGGAAGTCGCCGGCGTGCACGTCGATGTCGATGCGGTGCAGGATCACGCGACGACGGCGGGTGACGGTGAGGTCGCGCACGCCGATCAGCGGGGTGGGGAGCGTGGCGGGTGCGGGCGCGGGACGGTCGGTGGGCGCGGGCGACTCGGCGGGCGCGGCGAGATCAGCGGTCGACAGCGACTCGGGCGGCTGTGGCGATCCGACCCCGGCATGCTTCGCGAAGGGCGCACCCGGCGGCGGCGCACCCTCCAGTGCGGCGCGCAGCTCGGCCGGCGTCAGGGGGAGCGGATCAAGCGCATAGCCCGCGGCCCGCAGCCGCAGCGCGGCGAGGGTGGATGTCGGAAGCCACACCCCCAGCGCGTGCAGCACCTGGGCGCTCCCGCGCAGCACGTCGTCGAC
The DNA here is from genome assembly GCF_003248605.1 of Microbacterium sp. Classification (GTDB taxonomy): domain Bacteria; phylum Actinomycetota; class Actinomycetes; order Actinomycetales; family Microbacteriaceae; genus Microbacterium. The sequence continues at coordinate 10,946 of NZ_QFPF01000082.1, read as the reverse complement.
AGCGCCGTCGGCGATCACCCGCCCGTCGGCGTCCAGCACGACGACGCGGGTCGCGATGGCGACCGCTTGATCGAGGTTGTGCTCGACGAGCACGATCGCCCGGTCACCCGCAGCGACGACATCGTCCAGCGCCGCGTACACGTCGGCGATGCCGGACGGATCGAGGTTGGCGGTGGGCTCGTCGAGCACCAGCAGGTCGGAACCCATCGCCAGCGCGCACGCGATCGCCAGGCGCTGGCGCCCCCCGCCCGAGAGGCGCTCCGGGTTCTCGCCGCGCCGGTCCCAGAGCCCGACGCGCCGCAGGGCGGCTTCGGCGCGAGTGAGGACCTCGGCCACCGGCAGCCGCAGATTCTCCGGCCCGAACGCGACTTCGTCCAGCACCGACCCCGTCACCAGCTGCGCGTCCGGATCCTGGAAGACCATCGCGACCCGCTCGCTCAGCCGCGCGACCGGGGTCCGGGCGGTGTCCATCCCCCCGACGTCGACGGTGCCCGCGAGATCGGCGGGGACCGCGTGGGGGATCAGGCCGTTCATCGCGAGCGTCAGGGTGGATTTTCCCGAGCCGCTGGGCCCCATCAGCAGCACGACGTCGCCGGGCCGGACGGCGAACGACACGTCCCGCGGGGTGGGGGCGACAGCATCCACGTGGGTGATCGACACGCCCCGTGCGGTCAGCAGGGCCGCCGCGGCGGGGGTGCCGGGGGTGGGGCGCGCCCTGTCCGGGCGGGTGGATGCTGTCACGAGAGGCCTTCGGAGGTGTCCCTCCAACTTAGCCTGACCTAACCTGCGCGCGGGCGGCGCGGTGCGGGCCTCGGTGGGCGAGACCACATTTTTGCAGCGAACCGACATCCGACGTGTGGTGGCTCGCTGCAAAAATGTCGTCTCGGGGTCGCGCGGCGCCCGCGCCGGGCGCCCGGCGCGCCGCGCGGGGCGGGGCGGGGCGCGGGTCAGCGCCGCGGTGGACGAGCGACACCCGCGCGGCGGAGGGCGGCGCCGACCCACAGTCCCGCGGCGGTCCAGGCCACCGGACCCAGTACCGACAGCACGATGTAGACGATCTGCGCCCACAGGGGCAGGCGTGCGAGGTCGGCCGCGAACCCCACCACCACCGCCACGACCGCGCCGATGACGACGGCCGAGACGAAGAAGCGCCACGCGCCCCAGGCCCGATAGCGGGTGAGGGCGGCCACGCCCTCCTGGATCGCGCCGAACAGCAGCGCCGTGCCCAGGAACCGCCCGGCCCAGGCCGGGTTGAACGCGCTGGCGACGAGCGCGGCGATCAGGTGCGTGAGCAGCGCGACGAAGGGCATGCGCAGCAGCTCCTGCGCGATGATCCCCGGCAGCACGTGCGAGCCGAGCACCAGACCGTAGACGATCGGCAGCGCAACGACGACCACCGGCGTGAGCCAGCCCGCCACCGCCCCGACGAGCCCGGTGGCGACGCCGATCGCGGCGCAGATCTGCAGGACGCGCGTGGAGAGGGCGTTCAGTGTGCGCACCCGGTCAGGCTATCGGCCGGCGCGGGGGAGGGGCCCGGCGATCGCCGTGACAATGCGCCCGCTCAGGGGCGCGGGCCCGACGTCACAGGCGCCGGCGGCGCGGGGTCAGTCGCACGTGCGGCAGGGGCGGGGCAGGGATGCGCTCCGGCCCGTGCCCGACGACATGACCGAACCGCGGCGCGTCGGCCTCCCACTCCTCGCGGGCGGCGACGATCTCGTCGTGACTGCGTCCGACGAAGTTCCACCACATCACGATGTCCTCGCCGAACGGCTCGCCGCCGAGCACGAAGATCGTCGCGCCCTCGTCGCCCGCCGTGACGTCGACGTGGTCGCGGTGGACGCCGAGGTAGAGCAGGTCGTGCGCACCGACGGTGATCCCGGATGCTGTGGCCCCGGCATCCGTCGCCGCGTCGTCGCCGCCCAGCCTGACCTCGCCGAAGACGCCGACGAGCGCATGCTCCCACGCGGACTCGAGCGGCAGACGCACGGTCGCGCCGGGACGGATGCGCACCTCCGCGCCCACGAGCGGGGTGTGCGTGGTCGCGGGCGAGACCGCTCCCGCGAAGGGTCCCATGACGACGGTCGCCTCGGCGACCTCCGCGCCTTCGGCGCCGAGCGCCACGATCGGGAGGCGCTCGTGGCGTTCGAACTCCGGTGCGCCGTGGCGCCGATGCTCGGGCAGGGCGACCCAGAGCTGCAGTGCGTCGAGAGCGACAGCATCCGCGCCCGTGGAGTACTCGGAGTGCGCGATCCCCGCGCCGCTGGTCATGAGGTTGAGCGCGCCACGGGCGACGAGCACATCGCTGCCGACGGTGTCGCGATGGCGCACCTCGCCCTCGAATGGCCAGGTGACGGTCTGCAGCCCGATGTGCGGGTGCGGTTCGACGCGCATGCGCGTGACCTGCGGGCCGAAACGGTCGAGGAAGCACCAGGCCCCCACCATGGGCAGGTCGCGCTGCGGGAGGGCGCGGTGGACCTCCATCGCGCGCACGCCTCCCAGCGGCACGTCGCGCGAATGCAGCAGCAGGGCCCGCGGCCCGTCGCACGCGGCGGGCGCCTCCACCTCCTCCGGGCCGACGTCGAGCCTGGTCATGCGGGGGATTCGCCGGGGGCGGCGGAGTCCTGCGCCTGCGAGGACCGCGGCCAGTCGATGACGGCGCCGGGCACCTCGTTCTCGCTCAGGTACTTCGCGATGAACGGGCACGCGGGCACGATCGTGGCGCCCTCGCGGGCGGCGTCGGCCAGCGCCTCCGAGGCGAGGACCCCCGCCAGGCCCTGGCCGCGGAAGGCGGGATCGGCCTCGGTGTGCGTGAAGATCATGCGGCCGTCCTCGCGTGATCTGTATTCGGCGAATCCGGCGAGCGTGTCGCCCATGTGCAGCTCGTAGCGCGACTCGGCGTCGTTGCGGGTCACCGTGGGGGTGGGATCTGACATGCGGCTCCTTCGCTGGGGGCGGTCACCACGCTCCAACGTAGGCGGGCGGCCGGGTGTTCCGCCACGGCGGCGGGCTGCGGCATCCCGCGCCGTCCTTTTCCGGGCTGCGGCCGCCCGCGCCGTGCTTCTCCGGGCTGCGGCCGCCCAACCCACACTTTTGCAGCGAGACACCACACGACGGCTGGTGGTTCGCTGCAAAAGTGTGGGTTCGCGCCGGCGGGCGCCCGGTCGGGCCGCGCCGCGGCGGCCGCGCCCGGATGAAGGACTCGCCACGCGCATGCGCGAGACTCGAGGCATGGACCTGCTCGCCACGATCCCGGACGGCGCGGGCCCCGACGAGGTCTACGAGGCCTTCACCCTGTGGGCCGAGCATCGCGGCTTCTCGCTCTATCCGGCGCAGGACGAGGCGATCATCGAGCTCGTCTCGGGTGCCCATGTGGTCCTGTCGACACCGACCGGCACGGGCAAATCGCTCGTCGCCGTCGCGGCGCACGCCGCGTGCCTGGCCCGAGGCGGCCGCACCTATTACACGGCCCCGATCAAGGCGCTCGTCAGCGAGAAGTTCTTCGCCCTCGTCGAGATCTTCGGCGCCCGCAACGTCGGCATGGTGACGGGCGACTCGTCGGTCAACGCCGATGCGCCGATCATCTGCTGCACCGCCGAGATCCTCGCCAACCTGGCGCTGCGCGAGGGGGCCGGAGCAGCGGTCGATCAGGTCGTCATGGACGAGTTCCACTACTACGGCGAGCCCGAGCGCGGCTGGGCATGGCAGATTCCTCTGCTCCTGCTGCCCCGGGTGCAGTTCGTGCTGATGTCGGCCACCCTCGGCGATGTCACCCCCATCGCCGACGACCTCGAACGTCGCACCGGCCGCCCCGTGGCGCAGGTGACCGGGGTCGAACGCCCCGTGCCGCTGCATTTCTCGTACGCCCGCATCCCCGTCCACGAGCAGGTCGAGCAGCTTCTCGGCACCGGCGAGGCGCCGATCTACATCGTGCACTTCTCGCAGGCCGCGGCGATGGAGCGCGCGCAGGCGCTCTCGAGCATCAAGATCGTCTCGCGCGCCCAGCGCGACGAGATCGCCGAGGCGATCGGCGGATTCCGCTTCACGACCGGCTTCGGTCGCACGCTCTCGCGGTACGTACGGGCGGGCATCGGGGTGCACCACGCCGGGATGCTGCCGCGCTATCGGCGTCTCGTCGAGACGCTCGCCCAGCGCGGTCTTCTCCGGGTCATCTGCGGAACCGACACGCTCGGCGTCGGCATCAACGTGCCGATCCGGACGGTGCTGCTGACCGCGCTGACGAAGTACGACGGACAGCGGATGCGGCACATGAGCGCCCGCGAGTTCCACCAGATCGCGGGCAGGGCCGGTCGCGCGGGGTATGACACCGCGGGAACGGTCGTGGCCATGGCGCCCGACCACGAGATCGAGAACGCGGCCGCGATTGCCAAGGCGGGCGACGACCCCAAGAAGCAGCGCAAGATCGTGCGGAAGAAGGCGCCGCAGGGTTTCGTCTCGTGGGGTGAGGCGTCGTTCGAGAGGCTCGTCGAGGCCGTGCCCGAGCCGCTCGAGCCGCGGATGCAGCTCACCGCCGCGATGCTCATCAACGTCATCGCTCGCGGCGGCGACGTGTTCGCGAACGTGCGCTCCCTCGTCTTCGACAATCACGAGCCCCGTGCGCGGCAGTACGAGCTGGCGCGTCGGGCGATCGCGATCTTCCGGACCCTGCGCGATGCCGGCATCGTCGAGAGTGCGGATGACAGCATCCGCCTCACCGTCGATCTGCAGCCGAACTTCGCCCTGAACCAGCCGCTGTCGCCCTTCGCGCTCGCCGCGATCGACCTTCTCGATCCGCTCGAGAGCCCTGGTGCCGTAGGGACGGGCCACTACGCCCTCGATGTGGTGAGTGTCATCGAGTCGACGCTGGATGATCCCCGACCCGTGCTGTCGCAGCAGGAGTTCCGTGCACGGGGCGAGGCGGTCGCGGCGATGAAACGCGACGGCCTGGACTACGACGCGCGCATGGATGCGCTCGAGGAGGTCACCTACCCCAAGCCGCTCGCGGAGCTGCTCGCGCAGTCGTTCGAGATCTTCGCCTCGAGTCAGCCGTGGGTGCGGGACTTCGAGCTCTCGCCCAAGTCGGTCGTGCGTGACATGTTCGAGAGGGCGCTGTCGTTCGGGGAGTTCGTGTCGCTCTACCAGCTGGGGCGCAGCGAGGGGCTCGTGCTGCGCTACCTCAGCGACGCGTACCGCGCGATCCGGCAGACGGTGCCCGCGGAGGCGCGCACAGAAGCGCTGCGCGATCTGATCGAGTGGCTGGGCGAACTGGTGCGGCAGGTCGACTCCAGCCTCGTCGACGAGTGGGAGGCGCTCGTGAATCCGTCGCTCGCCGAGCCGGGGGCGCCCGTCGTGCCGCCCGCGCCGCCGTCGGTGGTCGTGAACCGCCGGGCGTTCACGGTGCTCGTGCGCAACGAGATGTTCCGGCGCGTGCAGCTCGCGGCGCTGCAGAAGGACGACGAACTGGGCGAGCTCGACCCCGACGTCGATTGGTCGGCGGCGCTGGATGCCTACTTCGACGAGCACGACGAAATCCTCATGGGCGGGCCGGCGCGCTCGCCCGGGCTGTGTGCGATCGACGAGACGGATGCCGCGGCTCGGGGCCTCTGGCGGGTCGAGCAGACGATCGACGATCCGGCGGGCGACCACGACTGGCGCGTCCGGGCGGAGGTCGACCTCGAAGCCTCGGCCGAGGAGGGCACCGCCATCGTGCGGGTGCTCGAGGTGCGCCGGCTCTGAGGCGCCGGTGTCCGCCGCGCCCGGCCTCCTCCTTCGGTGTCCCACTTTCTGTCGCCCAGCGCGAGCGCAGGCGACAGAAAGTGGGACACCCTCTGCGCCCGGGCGCGCGCGAGCCTGGCGCGGGCGCGCCGGCGGGCGTAATCTGGCCGCCACATCGACGGATCGGGGGTGGCCCTGATGGCCCTGTTCAGGCGGCGGCGCAGCCCGTATGAGGCGCTCAGCGAAGAAGAGCGGATGTCGCGCTACATCTACCTGCTCGGGACCCTGCCCGCCGAGGTGATCGAGAAGGCCCACGCCGCCGCGTTCCGCGAGCTCTCGGCCCGCGAACGGCGCGAGATGTTCGACCGCCTGCGGCCGTTCATGTCGGAGCAGGAGCAGGAGCAGGCGCATGCCCGCAGGCCTCAGCCGGCGCTCATGGCGGGCATGCTGCGGCGCCTGTCGGCCGCGAACGGCGGCACGACCGCGGTGCGTGACCGCGAGGGCGCGACGGCCGTCGACGATCCCCGTCGCGCGTTCGAGGACAGCCTGCAGGTCAACGCCATCACCGCGGCCGTGGCCCACAATTTCATCCTCTCGGCGGTCGTCGTGTCGTACTTCGCCTCCGGCGCGGGCGCGGCGACGCTGTCGGGCGAGCCCGAGTGGGTCTCCGACCTCGCGGCGTCCGACCCGGCCGGTGCGGGATACGGGGGCGGGTCGTACGGCGGGTACGACGGCGGGGGCGCCGCGGGCGGGTACGACGGCGGGGGCTTCATCGGCGGTTTCGACGGCGGCGGCGGATTCGCCTGAGCGAGAGGGCGCTCGGACCGGGATGTCGGGGCACGTCGTTACACTCGACGGGTGCCGCCGCGCGATCCCGACCCCGCCCCGTGGGGTGACCCCCTCGATGAGTGGGCGCCCCCGGAGGACGAGTGGTTCCCGCCGGATGACGCGCCCCCGCCGATGGATGTCGACGCGCCCCCGCCCGAGGGGTTCATGCCGCCGCGCGATGGTTTGTCGTCCGCGTCGGGCTCGGCGGCAGCATCCGCCCCCCGCCCGGCGCCGCGCCGGTACGCGACGCCGCTCGAGGCGCTTCGCACCGTCTACGGGTTCGACGCGTTCCGCGGCGAACAGGCCGAGATCATCGACCACGTCACGGCCGGCGGCGATGTCGTCGTGCTCATGCCCACCGGCGGCGGCAAGAGCGTCTGCTATCAGATCCCGGCGCTCGTGCGCGAGGGCACGGGGCTCGTGGTCAGCCCTCTCATCGCGCTGATGCACGACCAGGTCGATGCCCTGCGCGCCAACGGCGTGCGCGCGGCATACCTCAACTCGACGCAGGCCCCCGCCGAGCGCGCGCAGGTCGAGCGCGACTACCTCGCGGGCGAACTCGACCTGCTCTACGTCGCCCCGGAGCGCCTGAACACGGAGACCACCCTGCGCCTGCTGCAGCGCGGCGCGCTCAGCGTCATCGCGATCGACGAGGCGCACTGTGTGTCGCAGTGGGGGCACGATTTCCGCCCCGACTATCTGGGCCTCGGCGATCTGGCCGAACGCTTTCCGGGCGTTCCGCGCCTCGCGCTGACCGCCACGGCGACCCCCGCGACGCACCGCGAGATCGCCGAGCGGCTGCAGATGCCGCAGGCCCGGCACTTCGTCGCGAGCTTCGACCGGCCCAACATCCAGTACCGCATCGAGCCCAAGGTCGAGCCGCGCAAGCAACTGGTGGCATTCCTGCGTTCGATGCCCGACGGTGCGGCGGGTATCGTCTACGCGCTCAGTCGCAAGAGCGTCGATCAGACGGCCGCCTACCTGCGCACGCAGGGCATCGATGCCCTGCCGTACCACGCCGGCCTCGACGCATCGACGCGGGCGCTGCACCAGTCCCGGTTCCTGCGCGAGGACGGCGTCGTCATGGTCGCGACCATCGCCTTCGGCATGGGGATCGACAAGCCCGACGTGCGCTTCGTCGCGCACATCGATCTGCCCAAATCCGTCGAGGGCTACTACCAGGAGACAGGGCGCGCCGGTCGAGACGGCGAGCCCTCGCTCGCCTGGATGGCGTACGGGCTCGGCGACGTCGTGCAGCAGCGCCGCATGATCGATCAGAGCCCCGGCGACCGCACCTACAAGATGCGGCTCGGCCAGCACCTCGACGCGATGCTCGCCCTCTGCGAGACCGTGGCGTGCCGTCGACAGAACCTGCTCGGTTACTTCGGGCAGGAGGCGGGCCCGTGCGGCAACTGCGACACGTGTCTCACCCCTCCCGAGACCTGGGACGGCCTGATCCCCGCGCAGAAGCTGCTCTCCACGATCGTGCGGCTGCAGCGCGAACGCGGGCAGGCGTTCGGCGCGGGGCATCTGATCGACATCCTGCGCGGGGCGAAGACCGACCGCATCGCCCAGCAGGGGCACGACGCCCTCAAGACGTACGGCATCGGCGCCGATCTGTCGGAGCAGGATTGGCGCAGCGTCATCCGCCAGCTCCTGGCCCGCGGCATCCTCGTCGCCAAAGGCGAGTACGGCACGCTCGCGCTCAGCGAGGTCAGCGTCGGCGTCCTCTCGGGTACGACGCCCGTGCCCCTGCGTCGCGACGTCCTCGGCCGCGGCGGCGGATCGGGGGGCGGCGGGTCCTCGCGCGGGCGTCGGACGGCGGCATCCGCTTCGCTCGACGAGGCCGATCAGCCGCTCTTCGAGGCGCTCCGCGCGTGGCGCGCCGAGGAGGCGCGGCGCCAGGGCGTGCCCGCCTACATCGTCTTCGGCGACGCGACGCTGCGCGCGCTCGCCGAGCATCGTCCCGCGAGCGAGGCCGAGCTCGGCGGCATCTCGGGCATCGGGGAAAAGAAGCGCGAGGCGTACGGCGAGGCCGTGCTCGCGGTGATCGCCGCGGCCTGAGCGCGCTCAGCCGGTCAGCACCTGATTGAGGTGCGCGGTGAGATGCGCGCCGATATCGATCTCGTCGGGGGCGTACATCCACTTGAACTGCAGGCCGTCCCACAGCGCGAGCAGCCAGAGCGCTTCGGCGGCGCGCCTGCCCGGCTGCCCGCCTGCCCGGCTGCCCGCCTGCTCGGCTGCGCGCCTGCGCGCCTGCCCGCCTGCGCGCCCATCATTCGGCGTTGGGGCGTTGAAATCACGTTGGGGCGCGCTGCAGCACGCCCCAACGTCGCGCTGACGCCCCAACGCCCCGTGCAGCGACCCCCCGTGCAGCGACCCCCGGCGCAGCGATCCCCCGCAGCGGGCGCGGGGTTAGGCTGACCCCGAACGTCGACGACGACGGGAGGATCGATGGCGACTCCGAGTAACATCGAGATCGCACAGGCGGCGCGCATGCGACCGATCGACGAGGTGGCGGCGGGTCTCGGCATCCCGGATGACGCGCTCGTGCCCTACGGGCGGTACAAGGCCAAGATCTCGCTGCCCTTTCTCGCGCGGCTGGATCATCGCCCTCGCGGTCGGCTCGTGCTCGTCACCGCCGTCTCTCCCACACCCGCCGGCGAAGGCAAGACGACGACCACCGTCGGTCTCGGCGACGCGCTCACCAGACTGGGCGAAAGGGCCATGATCTGCCTGCGCGAGCCCGCCCTGGGGCCCGTGTTCGGCATGAAGGGCGGTGCCGCGGGCGGCGGGTACGCGCAGGTCGTGCCGATGGAAGACATCAATCTGCATTTCACGGGCGACTTCGCCGCGATCGGCGTCGCCACGAACCTGCTCGCGGCGATGATCGACAACCACATCCACCACGGCAACGGCCTCTGCATCGACGTGCGACGCGTGACGTGGCGGCGGGTGCTCGATGTCAACGACCGGGCGCTGCGCGACACGGTCACGGGCCTCGGCGGGCCGGGAAACGGCTACCCCCGCGAGAGCGGGTTCGACATCGTCGTCGCGAGCGAGGTGATGGCGATCTTCTGCCTGGCCACGAGCCTCGCCGACCTCAAGCAGCGCCTCGGCCGGATCGTGGTGGCCCGCACCCGCGACCGCCGACCGGTCACCGCCGCCGATCTCGAGGCGCACGGGGCGATGGCCGCGATCCTGCGCGACGCGCTCGCCCCCAACCTCGTGCAAACCCTCGAGAACACCCCGGCGCTCGTCCACGGCGGCCCGTTCGCGAACATCGCGCACGGCTGCAACAGCGTCCTGGCGACGGATGCTGCGCTTCATCTCGCCGAATACGTCGTGACCGAGGCGGGGTTCGGTGCCGACCTGGGCGCCGAGAAGTTCGTCGACATCGTGGGGCGCGCGTCGGGGCTGCATGCCGACGCCGCCGTGATCGTCGCGACGGTGCGCGCGCTGAAGTACCACGGCGGCGTGGCCCTCGCAGATCTGCCGGTCGAGGATGTCGCCGCGCTCGAGCGCGGCATGGTCAACCTCGAACGTCACATCCGCACCGTCCGCGACGTGTACGGGCTGCCCTGCGTGGTCGCGATCAACCGCCGGGCGGACGACACGGATGCCGAGGTGTCGGCGCTCATCGCCGCCGTCGAACGGAGCGGGGTCGCCGCCGTCGAGGCGCGGCACTTCGCGGAGGGCGGCGCGGGCGCCGAGGACCTGGCGCGGGAGGTCATCCGGCTCTGCGGCGACGGGCCCGCGTCCGCGCCCGTCTACACCTACGACGACGATGCGACGCTCTGGGAGAAGATGCGCGCCATCGCGACGCGCGTCTACGGCGCCGCCGACATCACCGCGTCCACCGCGGTGCGTGCGCAGTTGCGTCGGCTCCAGGACGAGGGGTATGGCCGGTACCCCGTGTGCGTCGCGAAGACGCAGTACTCGTTCTCGACCGACCCCCGGCTGGGGGGGGCGCCGACGGGCCACGTCGTCGATGTCCGCGAGGTGCGCCTGGCGGCGGGAGCCGAGTTCGTCGTGATGGTGTGCGGCGAGATCATGACGATGCCGGGCTTGCCGGAACGGCCGGCTGCAGCATCCATCGATGTGACCGACGACGGGCGGATCATCGGCCTCTTCTGACGACGATGGTGGGCGTTTCGTCTCGCTGCGCTCGCAGGGCGACCGGGGCTGTGGGTTGGCCACAATCGCGGGTCGCGCGAACCGTCGCAAACATTGGCTATACCCCACAGTCGAGTTCGCGCATCGTTGTCGCAGTCCTACCATCGGAGCATCCCCCTTTCCGCGACGAGAGGATCCCTCATGGCCGACGCCGCCGTCCGACCGAACAAGCCCGCCATCGCCCGCCGCACGCCGGCCGGAGGCGCCCGCACCGCACCGAACAGCGCGGC
>NZ_QFPF01000006.1 GCF_003248605.1 Microbacterium sp. | reverse complement strand
CCGCCACTCGCTCGTCAAGTCCGTCGTCTACAACACCGCGACGGACGCCGATCGGCGTCGCGTGCACGACGCGCTGCGCGCGGAATCGGATGCTGTCGGGCGCGCCGATCTGGCGGTCTGGCATGCCGCCGCCGCCAGCGCGGGGGCCGATGAAGCGATCGCCCTGCGGCTGGAGTCGGCAGCCGAGTCGGCGGGCGAACGCGGGGGCAGTGCCTCACAGGCGCGACTGCTCACGCGCGCCGCCGAGCTGACCACCGGGGGGTCTCTTCGCAGCGGGAGACTGCTCAACGCGGCCGAGGCGGCGGCACAGGCGGGCGCCGTGACGCTGGCCCTCGACCTGATCGATCAGATCGATATCGACGGTCTCGACCCGGTCAGCAGCGGCCGGGTTTTGCAGCTGCAGGCGCTCGTCGCCCTCTTCGTCGCCGACCGCGAGGGCGTGGTCACCGGCGCGGCGCACATGCTTCGCGCCGCGGAGCTGTTCCACGGGGCGGCGCCGGAGCTCGAGCAGCGCGCTCTCATCCGAGCGTTCGAGATTCTGCTGGTCGCGGAGTGGGCGGCGCAAGACGTGACGCTGCCCGAGCTCGGCAAGAGGCTTGCCGACGGCGTCGGTGTTCGCGACGGCCCGATGTCACGCATCCTGCGTGGACTGAGTGCACACATCCTGCTGCCGTATGAGCAGGCCGTGCCTCTCATGCGGGACGCGCTGGCCGCCCTTTCCGCTATGGATGACGAGGGGTTCGACAGCGGCACGGTCGGTGTCGCCCTGACCATGGCGCTCTGGGACGACCGAGCCTGCGTGGAGCTTCTCGACAGGTCCCTCCGGACTGCACGCGACCGCGGGCGCCTGCGCGAGGTCGACACCACACTGTGGTTGCTGGGCTTGGTCGAACTGGTCCGCGGCGACCCCGCGACGTCCGACCGCTACATCGAGCAGGTCCGCGAGCTGCGGCGCGCCATCGGGTACAGCGCCGAGCAAGTCGTCAACGCAGCGTTCCTCGCATGGGCGGGCGCGCAGCTGGCAGAAGTCGAGTCGATCGCGGACGGGGCCTTGGTGACCGGGTTCGCAGGCGCGTGGACGATCGCGATGATGGGCGTCAGCATCCGCGACATCGCCGACGGGCATTACCGCGACGCCTACGAGAGACTCCGTCCGATGGTCACCCGCGAATTCCTGCAGGTGACTTATCAGCAGTTGCCGGAGTACGTCGAAGCCGCGGTGCGAAGCGGCCATGCCGAGCAGGTGCGAGGATCGGTCGACAGATTGGCGGAGTTCGCTCGGCACGCGGGCACCCCGTGGATCCGCGGGGTGGCGGCGCGCAGCGCGGCTCTGCTGGCGGAGGACGACCGGGCGGAAGCGCTGTATCTCGAAGCCATCGCGCAGCTCTCCGCCTCTACGCTGGTCGCCGATGTGGGGCGGGCACACCTGCTGTACGGCGAGTGGTTGCGGCGCGGCAAGCGCCGCCACGATGCCCGCGAGCACCTGCAGAAGGCGCTCCTCATTTTCGAACGCTGCCATGCACCGGCTTTCGCCGGGCGCGCCCGCCGTGAGCTGGAGGGGACCGGCGTCAGGGCCGGTGTTGATGCATCCCGATCGGCCGACGACCTCACCCCGCAGGAGTCCGCCGTCGCGCGTCTCGCCGCCAGCGGTCGCACGAATCCCGAGATCGGCGCGGCACTCTTCATCAGTGTGAACACCGTCGACTATCACCTGCGCAAGGTCTTCCGGAAGCTGGGTGTCACCTCCCGGAGGCAACTCTCCGAACGGTTCCCCACGGACTGAGTCGTCACGACTACGTGAACCACGTGGTTCGCCGAACCTGCGGCCCAAGGGAGCATGGGGCATCCCCATCAACCCCATGCCGAGGAGGGACATCCCATGCCTTACGTCGTGACCGATGACGGTGCGCAGATCTTCTACAAGGACTGGGGAGGTGATGGATCTCCCGTCATCCTGAGCCACGGGTGGCCGCTCAACGCGGATGCGTGGGAAGCGGCAGCGCTCTTCCTCGCCCAGCATGGACACCGCGCGATCGCCCACGACCGTCGCGGTCACGGACGCTCGAGCCAAACGTGGGACGGGAACGAGATGGATACGTATGCCGACGACCTCGCGTGCCTCATCAACCACCTCGACCTCACCTCCATCACGCTCGTCGGCCACTCCACCGGGGGCGGAGAGATCGTCCACTACATCGGTCGGCACGGGACGGACCGCGTCGCCAAACTCGTGCTGGTCTCGGCGGTGCCGCCGTTGATGCTCGAGCGGGATGACAATCCCGACAGCGTGCCGTTCGCGGTCTTCGACGGACTGCGCGCCGGCGAAGCGTCCGACCGCTCCCAGCTGTACCGAGACCTCGCCAACGGTCCGTTCTTCGGTCACAACCGCAACTCCGACATCTCGCAGGGCGTGCGGGACGCCTTCTGGCTGCAGAGCATGGCCTGCGGACATCGTGCCGCATACGAGTGCATCGCCGCCTTCTCGGCAACCGACTTCCGTCCCGACCTCGCACGAGTCGACGTCCCCACCCTCGTGATCCATGGTGACGACGATCAGATCGTGCCCTTCGCGGTGGGCGGCCAACGCTCCGCCGCGGCAATCCCGGACGCCCAGCTCCTCGTCTACGAGAACGGGGCGCACGGGCTCCCGGACACAGAGCGCGAACGCCTGCACGCGGATCTGCTCGCCTTCATCGATTCCTGATCGACCGACCGTTCCACACCGCTGAAAGGAACCCGCATCATGACCGACAACGCAGACGCCCCCGACACCATCGTCCTCGTGCACGGACTGTGGATGACCCCGCGCAGCTGGGAGGGCTGGAAAGCGCACTACGAAGCGAAGGGCCTCACGGTTCTCACGCCCGCGTACCCGGGTTTCGAGATCGAGGTCGAGGCCCTCCGCGAGAATCCCGACACCATCGCGAATCTGACCGTCCCCGAAACCGTTGAGTACCTCGCCGCACAGATCGACGCGCTGCCCAAGCCCCCCATCATCATGGGGCACTCGTTCGGCGGGACGCTCACCCAGTTGCTGGTCGCACGCGGCCTCGGTGCAGCGGCGGTCGTCGTCGATTCCGCGCCGACCGAGGGCGTGCGCGTGACCCCCCTCTCGCAGGTGCGCTCGCTGTTCCCGGCGCTGAAGAATCCCGCGAACATCCACCGGGCCGTCGCGTTCACGAAGGATGAGTTTCACTACGCGTTCACGAACACGCTGTCTCGCGAGGATTCGGATGCGGTGTGGGAGCGGTACGCGATCGCTGCCCCCGGCAACTGGGTGTGGGCATACGGGCTGATTGCGAACTTCAAGCCCGGGCGGCAGGAGACGTGGGTCGACTACTCGCAGGAGCGTGCCCCGCTGCTCTTCATCGGCGGCAGCGAAGACCACATCATGCCGCCGGCGGTGAACAAGTCCAACGCCAGGCACTGGGCGAAGTCTCCATCGCTGACGGAGTACCACGAGTTTCCCGGCCGCTCGCACTGGATCTGCGCGGAACCCGGATGGGAAGAGGTCGCCGACTACGCGCTGGAGTGGGCACTCGCGCACGCCGCGCCGTTTCGCATGCCCGCTACCTGATCCGGCTCGGCGTTCCGGGCAGGTCGTCGATCGCGGGCCAGCGCTTCACGGGCAGACGCGGACGCTGCGCCCTTCGAAGGTGACGACGTCGCCGAGCTGCAGCGGTCGACCACGGCGCCGGTCGACCTCGCCGTTGACGAGCACGAAGCCGTCGATGATCGCCTCTTTGACGTCTCCGCCGGAGTCGAGTAGACCCGCGAACTTCACGAACTGACCGAGGCGGATGCTGTCGCCGCCGATCGGGATGTCGTCGATCGGTGGCGGGGTCGTCATCCCGAAATGGTAGACCGTCATCGGTCGCGTCGCCCGCGAGACCCCCGCCGGCACCGGAATGGCGCACTCGGTGTGGCGACAGCATCCAGCCCTGTATGCCGCGCGACGCCCGCAGTAGGTTGAGGACCATCCGGCCACGCCGTGCCGCGGAACTCGAGGGAGAGCGACGAGATGAGACCACTTCGCTATGCGATCAACGTCACGATCGATGGATGCTGTCATCACGAGGCCGGGGTCGCGCCCGATGCGGAGTCGATGCGCTTCTGGGTCACCGAGGTGGGGCGGGCGGATGCGCTGCTGTTCGGGCGGGTCACGTACGAGATGATGCAGTCGGCGTGGAGACGACCGGGCACGGGTGTGTGGCCGGACTGGATGAAGGAGTGGGAGATTCCGTTCGCCGAGACCATCGACACGGCCAAGAAGTACGTCGTATCGAGCGCCCTCGACGGCGTCGACTGGAATGCGGAGCTGCTGCGGG
Source organism: Microbacterium sp. (assembly GCF_003248605.1). Lineage (GTDB taxonomy): Bacteria > Actinomycetota > Actinomycetes > Actinomycetales > Microbacteriaceae > Microbacterium. Next base: position 42,311 of record NZ_QFPF01000006.1, on the reverse strand, counting down.
GCGATCTGGCGGACGCGGTTCGGCGCCTCAAGGAGGGGTCGGGTGAGGGCCTCTTCGTGGGTGGTGTGACCCTGCCCCTCGCCCTGGCGGATCTGGGACTGATCGACGAGTACGTCTTCATCGTTCAGCCCGTGCTTGCGGGGCACGGCCCGACGCTGCTTGCCGGTCTGCGCGATCGGATCGCGCTCGAGCTGGTGGATCGTCACGAGTTCCGGTCGGGGGCGATGGCCGTGCGGTACCGGCCGGTGCTCGTGGCGGGCTGAGGTGTTCGTCCCCGCGTGACGGGCACCGACTTCGCTCGTGCGTCAGCGCGGCCGCGAGTGCCTGACGGACCGTCGACGCGCCGCCCGCGATGTGGAAGCCCGCGCCGCCGGCGACCTCGCGCCCGGGCGTAGGCGGCATCGAAGCCCTCCGTGACGAGCGGCGGCGCTCTTCCAGTGCGCCTCTCGGCTCAAACCGGTCAACATTCCGGACCCGTGCCGCCGCTGGATCCCGATCGGGGGCGATCCATGCTGAGCCGCCCGATCCCTCCGGATCTTTGGCACGCAAACCGATCTTCTGCACTGCTCGATGGAGGTCCTGCGTCCCCGAGCGCACCCGATCCTGCCGGCCGACCGGCCTGCGTGGAGCGTCCGATACTGCAGGGCATGTCCGCCCTGCGTCCCGAACGCCGCCGCCAAACGCCGCTGCGCCGCAGGGCTGGAGGCGGCGCCCGTCGGGATCAGAAGGGTGCGGGCTCGAGTTCGCACTCGGGATCGGGCGCGAACGCGATGCGACTGATCGGAGTGTCGGTGTAGCGGCGACCGGTGGGGCTGGTCCACTGGAGCACCCCGCCCGGCAGCTGTCTCACCGCCCACGCGGAATGGTGCTTGAGGATGTGGTGCCGCCGACACAGCAGGGCGAGGTTGTCATCGCCGGTGCAGCCGCCGTGCGCGGCATCGATCGTGTGGTCGGCGTCGCATCGATGCGGGGGCATACGACACCCCGGGAACCGGCAGTGTTGATCGCGGACCACCAGATGTCGGCGCAGCTGTTCGCTCGGCCGATATCTGTCGACGGCGAGCACCTGGCCCGAGATCGGATGTGTCAGGATGCGATCCCACCCGGGCGCCCCCGCCGCGAGCATGCACGCGGTGGTGTTGTCGACGGGCGAGCGACCCGCGAGGAACGGCGACTCGTACGGATCGGTGACCGCCTGATCGATGAGGCTCATGACCGGCACCGTGATCTGCACGCTGGCGCGGATGGCCCCGAGTCCCGTGGGCCCGCCGTCGTGTGCCGCGGGGTCGGCCGCCAGCAGCAGATCCGCGAAGATGTCGGCGCGCACCTGATCGGTCGAGCGGTCGTCTGAGTCCGCGTCCGCGCCCGCGCCCGCGCCGGCATCGGTGTCGACGGGCTCGGCGTCGGGTTGCGCCTGGGCGCCAGCATCCACCGTCTCGCTGCCGGTGACCGGTGTGCGTGCGTCGGTGACGGTGCGCGCCATCTGTGAAAGACGATCGTGGATGCCGTGGGCCACGACCGCGGGAAGCACCGCGCGCAGCTCTGCCATGCCGTCATCGAGGTCGGTGACCCAGACGGTGCGGTCGGCGAGGGAGCGGCGGTGGCGCTGTTCGAAGGTCGTCTCGGCGAACCACTCGGCCCGGCGCTTGGCGACCGGAGTCAGCCGCGACGCCGACTCGGCGCAGGCGAAGGAGAGGATCTCTTGCTCGTACTCGGCGCGCAGCTCGGGCTTGTCGATCACGGCCCCCGCCGACATGATCGCCCGGGCATGCGCGATCGAGATCTGCCCGGCTTCGAGGGCTCTGGTCGTCGCGGCGTAGGTGGCCACGAGGGTGGCCGCCTCGTGGATCTGGCGCTGCACGGTGCGATCGCTGACCCGCCACGCCGCACCGATCTCGGCGGCGACCGTGCGATGCGCGAGATCGGCACCGGACCCCGAGTGCCCGCTGCCGGAATCGGTCGTCCAGTCATCGGCGATGCTGCGGGCCTCGGCCAGCAGACGAGCCTCTTCGGCCTCGAGCTGCGCCTTGCGCACTCGCACATCGATCAGCCGCGGCAGCAGTGCATCGAGCCGCGCATCGGCTCGGAGCAGGGCCTCTCGTGCGGCTTCGGTCATGCTTTCATCTTGCCCGGGGCCACCGACATTCCAGCATCGAATAGTGCCTGGATCAGGGCTTTGAAGATGAGAAGCAGGTGAGAATGCCGTCATCTTCGGGTGCCGCGACGGTCGCAGGAACGACCCCGCACCGTTACGGCCGCGCGGGCGCTCCACGTGGCAGCTGCACCGTCACGATCGTGCCCTGGTCCGCGTCGGAGGCGAGGCCGATCGTGCCGCCGTGGGACAACGCGACGGCCTGTGCTATCGCCAGCCCGAGACCCGTACCCGTGCGTCGGTCGCCGGTGACGAAACGGTCGAACGCGCGCTCGCGCACCGACGGCGGGATGCCGACGCCATCGTCGGCCACCGTGAGCGTCACACGGCCCCGCCCGCCCTCAGGTGGAGCGCCCGACGCGCGATCCGCCCCGCTTCCCTGCGCGCTCTCGAGCGCGATGGTCACCGAGGCATGCCGACCGGCGTGCACAAGCGCGTTGCCGACGAGGTTGCGCACCAGCTGCGTGAGGGTCAGCCGATCACCCTCGACGAGGGCGCGGTCGGGGGCGTTCACGGTGATGCGGCGATCGGGATCGAGCAGGGCCGCGTCGTCTGCGGCCTCGCGGCAGATCGCCGCGAGATCGACCGTCTCCGACAGACCGGGCGCGCCCTCGGCGCGCGCGAGTTGTGCGAGGCGATCGACAAGCGAGCGCATGCGCTCCGACTCTTCGACGATGCTCGCGAAGGCGCGATCGGTGGTGTCTGCATCGTCGGGGCTCTGGAAGTGGAGCTCCGACCAGCCCTGGATCTTGGTGAGCGGGGTGCGCAACTCGTGCGATGCATCCGCGACGAAGTCCCGCAACTGTCGCTCCGTCGCATCGCGCCGGGCATCGAGGCGAGCGATCGCGGTCGAGATCGCGTGCGTCTCGGAGAACTCCGAGAATCCCGAACCCCCCGAACCCCCCGAGACGCTCGGTCGCCCCGACGCTTCGGTCGCCGCCGTGTCGAGCATCCCGTCGAGGCGGCCGTCCTCGACCCGGGCGGTCAGCTCGGTCAGCGATCGGGTGGTGCGGGTGACGACGAGGGTCACAACCACCCAGACCGCGATCAGTACGCCTGCGATGATGCCCACCGCAGCCAGCGCGAGGGCTGCGACCAGCCGGTCCGAACCCTCGACGCTGATTCCGACCAGCGCCCGATCGACCGGGGTGCGCTCGCCGTCGTCGACCACGGTGCCCGGGGGCAGATCCACCGCGGCGAACAGCGTCGTGCGTCCGTCCACATCCACGCGAGACGTGCGCCCCGCACCGGTGTCGGCGGCGATGCGCTCGAGAGACGAGACTGTCGCCGAGGGGGCCGAGCTCGCTGCGACGACCCGATCGTCGGGGCCGAGCAGAGCGACGATCGTGGATGCTGCAGCCGCATCCGCGAGACGATCGGTATTGATGACCCTGTCGCCGTCGTCGTCGGTGCCCCAGGTCGCGACCGCCTGCGCGGCGATGTGGACCTGTCGTTCGGCGTTGATATCGGTCACGATGCGGATGCCCCAGACGCTGGCGACTCCCACCAGCAGCACCGCGATCGCGACGACGAGGAGCAGGCGACGCCGCAGCGTGCGCACCATCGTCCGCGGTGCTCGAGCCACCCTCATGCGATCTCCGTGCGGAGGCAGTAGCCGAAACCGCGCACGGTCTGGATGAGCGGCTGACGGCCGGCATCCACCTTCTTGCGCAGGGTCGAGATGGCCTTCTCGACGACGTCGGCCCCGGTCGCCAGGTCGTACCCCCACACATGCTCGAGAAGCTGACCGCGCGAGAGCACGCGCTCGGCGTTCGCGGCCAGGAAGGCCAGCAGCTTCAGTTCCGTCGGCGTGACCGGCAGCACCTCGCCGGACCGGCGGGCGCGGCGACCCGCCACATCGATCTCGAGGTCGGCGTAGCGGACAGTCTCGGGGTCATCGGCCGCGACCTGTCCCCGCCGGCGCACGGCGTCGATCCTGGCGATCACCTCCGAGACGTGGAACGGTTTGGTCAGAAAATCGTCCGCACCGGCCCGGAGGGCCTGCACCCGCCCGTCGACGTCGTCGACGGCGCTCAGCATGATCAGGGCCGCGGCGGGCGCCGCCACCCGCAGTGGTGTCAGCAGCTGCACCGCATCGACCTCGGGCAGGAACCGGTCGAGCAGGATCACGTCGTACGCCTGCGCCCGCGTGGCGACCAGCGCCTCGGCCGCGCCCGCCACGCCCGACGTGTCAAAGCGAGGAGCGGCGAGGATCGACTGCAGCAGGACGCGGATGCCCTCGTCATCGTCGACGACGAGCACGCGCACGGCAGCGTGGGCGCTCGCGGATTGCTCCATGCGCCCATGGTAGGGATCAGCCCCCGCCCCGCGAGCGCCGTCGGCCGCCGTGCCGAGATCGTCAGGATTTCGTCAGCATCACGTCCGGGTGTCGAGAGGTCGGGCCGTTTTGCTGGCCACATGCTCACCCGACGTGCCCGCAGATGGACAGTGGCGGCCGGCGCCGCGGCGATCGTGCTCGTCTCCCTCGGCGTGAGCGTCGAGCTCGCCGCCCGCGAGCGCGTCGAGGCGCGTCTCTCCACATTCGAGCAGGGGATGCCGGGGGTCGATGCTGCGCTCGCAGACACCCCCGCTCTCTGGCAGCTGGCCACGGGCCGCATCGCGCTGCGGGTGACGGTGCCCGATGCCGCGCTGGATGCCGTCGTGCGGTGCTCGTCGGAGCAGGAGATCGATGTCCGCTCCGTCCCGGACGGTCTGGTGATGACGCGTGAGCGCGCCCTGGGTGGCGCCTCCCTGCCCGTCGAACTCCTCCTCGTCCCGCAGCGCAGGCCCGACGGGGGCTGGCTGCTCGTCGCGGACTCGGTGAGCGCGGGTGGCATCAGTATTCCGGCCGACCGAGCCCTGCGGATGCTCTCCGGGCGGGCCGGCGACGATGCGGGGTTCGCCTCCCGTCTGCTCGATGGCATCCCGCTCCCGAGCGGCGGAGGGCTGACCGTCACAGGCATAGCGTTCGCCGACGGGTCCGCGCAGCTCGACCTGAGCATCCCGACCACCAGAACCGACCCCTCCCCGGGCGACGCGCTCGAGCACACCCGAAGCTGCATGGGGAGCCCCGAGAGCCCGGAGGGCTGATCTGTGAAGAACCTCGTCTCGACCATCGCCCGAGCGTGCGCGCGGCACCGCTGGCTCACTCTCGCCTCCTGGGTGGTCGTGGTGGCGGCTCTGTTCGGCACGGCCAGCCTCATCGGGCCGGACCTGCAGGACGAGGTCGAGGTGATCGGCAGCGACAGCTGGGCCGCGGCGCAGCTGCTGGACGAGCGTGCCGAGCCCGACGAGGAGCCCGAGGCGCCGTCGAGCCGGATCGTGATCGCCGGCGACGACATCGTCGCTCACACGGACGTCATCACCGAGGTGGTCGACGAGCTGGCCGAGGCGTCCGGCGCCGCCGTCGACAATCCGCTCGACGATCCAGAGACCGCCGCGCGCTCGGGCTCGATCGCACCCGATGGCGACGCCCTGCTGCTGACCGTGCGCGGCGACCCGAAGGAGGAGGGCCGGGCATGGCAGGCGGCGGTCGACTCGGCGCTGGATCCCGCCCGGGGCGCGGGCCTGGACGTGGCGATCGGCGCCCCGCTGGGCACCCAGGTCGATCAGGCAGGAACCGTCAACAGCGAGCTCGTAGGTGTCGTCGCCGCGCTCATCGTGCTCTTCATCGCCCTCGGGTCCGCGCTCGCGGCGCTCGTCCCGGTGGGTACGGGGGTCATCGCCGTCGCCGGCGGTGTCGGCATCGTGTGGATGCTCAGCCACGGGTTCACGATTCCCGACAGCGCCATCACCCTCGCGATCATGGTCGGCCTCGGCGTGGGCATCGACTACGCCCTGTTCCTGCTCTCGCGCTTCCGGCAGGCGCTGCGCGAGGGTGCCGAAGTGGTCGAGGCCGTCGCCAAGACCGGGCACGGCGCGGGCGAAGCCGCGATGGTCGCCGGGATCACCGTCGCCGTGTGCACGGCGGGCCTGGCGATCTCGGGGGTCGAGTTCGTCGCCTGGCTCGGCTATGCCACCGCGATCGTCGTGCTCGTGGCCGTGGCATCCACCCTCACACTGACTCCGCCCGTGCTCGCGCTGATCGGTCGCCGAGCCCTGCCGCGACGTGAGCGCGCGTCCGTGCCGGCTGCGCAGGCGGCGCCTCGCCGCAGCGTGTGGGGACGCCTCGCTCCGCGCCTCACACGCCATCCGCTCGCCGCGGCGGTCGCCGCACTCGTCGTGCTGGCCGCGATCTCGCTGCCGACACTCGCGCTGCAGCTCGGGCAGTCCAGCCCCGGCAACGCCGTGCCCGGCTCCAACCAGCGCACGTCGTTCGATCTCACCGCTCAGCACTGGGGCGCAGGCCAGAACGCGCCCCTGCTCGTGGTGGGCGAGGGGGAGGACGCTGCGGCCTGGGCGGACCTTCGTGAACAGATCGCGCGTGTGGAGGGGGTGGCATCCGCAGCGCCGCCCGCGGCAGCGGACGGCGTGATCACGATGCAGGTGCTGCCGGAGACCGGGCCGAGCGATCCCGCTACGGCCGATCTCGTACACACCCTGCGCACGGATACGATCGCCGGCAGCGGTGTCGACGCGCATGTCGGAGGCGCCGTGGCGAACCGCATCGACCTCAGCGATCGTATCGCCGACCGCCTGCCCTGGCTGATCGGAATCGTCATCGCCGCGGCGATGGTGCTCGTCGCGTTCACGTTCCGGTCGATCCTGCTCCCCATCAAGGCGGCCCTGTGCAACGTGCTCTCGATCACCGCGGCGTTCGGGGTGGTCGTCTGGGTGTTCCAAGAGGGCCACGGTGTCGAGCTGTTCGGCCTGGACGGGCCGGTGCCGCTCGATCCGTACGTGCCGATGATGCTGTTCGCCGTGCTCTTCGGTCTGTCGATGGACTACGAGGTCTTCCTGCTCACCGCCGTGCGTCAGGCGTGGCTGCGCGGCGCGACGGCCAGGGACGCCGTCACGCGCGGACTCGCCGAGACCGGCAGTGTCATCTCGGCGGCGGCGATCATCATGATCGCCGTGTTCCTGAGCTTCACCTTCAGCCCCAACCCCGTGATCAAGGTGTTCGGCGTGGGTCTGGCCGTCGCGGTGTTCGTCGACGCGACCGTCATCCGGCTGCTCCTGGTGCCCTCGATCATGACCCTGATGGGGCGCGCTGCGTGGTGGTGGCCCGGCCGCGGGCGGACCGGACCGGCGGACGCCGACGCCGGCGCGCGGGCCGTATCCGCTCGCGCGAAGGATGCCCGGCCTGCCGATACCACTGGGCGCACAGAACGGTGAGGAGAACGGCATCCACCACGTCGCCGCCGTAGTACATGATCAATGCCCCCGCCCGGCCGTCCACCACGGGGACTCCGTCCGGCGGCGATGCGTAGATCAGCTTCGCGAGCACGTTGTGCGCCGCGAGGGCCGCGACCAGGACGAGGAGGCGCGTCGGGAACGAGGCGCGATGCGGGGACGGATCGAACGGGATGACGGCGACGGTGAAAAGCACGCCCGCGAAGAGCACGTGCGTCATCACCGCCAGATGCAGCAGCAGGCTCACCTGCATCCACTCGTACAGGTCGGTCCGGTACAAAGCCCACATGCCGCCGAGGTTCAGGAGGGTCGCCACGGCGGGAGACACGAGGAATCCGACGGGGCGGCTGCGCAGCACCCTGGAGATCTGTCGCGCTCTGCGGACATGCAGTGACCGCAGAGCCAGGGTGACGGGACGTGCGATCACCAGGAGCACGGGCGCGAGCATTCCCGCCAGAAGATGCGACCACATGTGGGGGACGAACCCCTGGGGAGCGGACACGAGAGGACCGACGAACGCGAATGCGGCCGCTCCCGCTCCCGTCAGCCACGACAGCGTCCGGTACCAGGGCCATCGGCGCCCGGACCGCAGCTGGACGCCGACGCCGCCGCAGTAGAGCAGCGCCGCCAGCGCGAAGGGCAGGCCGAAGAGCAGAACGATGCCCGACGTGCCGCCGGCGCTATGGTCGTGCACGCTCACCCCGCGCGGGGATCCTCGATCGCCGCGTGCGGACGATGAGGACGATGCCGGCAACCAGCAGGCCCACGGCGACGAGGTTCCAGACCACGTCGTATACGAGCAGTTCCGGGACGTATCTGATCTGGTGGATGCCGAGAACCTTGTGCTGGATGAGGCCGTCGTAGAGCTGGAAACCACCGGCTCCCGCGAGCACGCCGCCGCACCATCGGGTCAGCCAGAAGGCGCGACGACGGCGCAGATCGGCGAGCAGGAACAGTCCGCCGATCGTCGCCGCCCAGCTCAGCGCGTGGAAGAAGCCGTCCGACACGAGACCGATGTCGGTGGTGGAGAGATCGTAGAAGTGGTGCCAGTGCAGGACCTGGTGGAAGAGCGTCTCGTCGAGAAAGGCGACCAGTCCGATCCCGAACAGGATGCCGGACCACGCGTTCCGCGAGGACAGCCGCGCTCGCTCCGCCAGATCGATGTCGCTCGGCGCTGCCGTCCCCGTGGCCATCAGCCGTTCCTCTCCACCGTCCAGCCCGTTCGCCGCGCAGTCTCCGCCGCGCTCCCGCGTGCCCAGGATGCCCCGGCCGCGGATGCCATCGCAGGGGGTTGCGCCCACGTGCGAGGCATGTCAAGGGCGAGATCGGGCTGAGCGGTCTGACCTAACCTGAGCAGATGACGTCCAGGCCGGCCGAGCGTGCCGATTCCGATACGCCGTCGACGGCGGCGGTGAGCGACGGAGCGGGGCGGGCGTATCGGGCAGACGGCGTGCAGTGGCGCGAGAGAAGCCGCCTGGTACGCGCCGTGAGGATGTGGCGCACCCGAGATCCCCGCACCTTCCGCGAGAAGGTGCGGTACAAGATGCTGCGCGATCGCCGCGCGCTCGTCGTCACGTTCGCTGACAAGGCCGCGGTCCGCGAGTACGTCGCCGAGATCGTCGGCCGAGAGTTCCTGCCCACGGCGTATGCCGTGGTGGACGACCCGGACGATCTGCGCCGACTCGACCTGCCGTCCGCCTACGTCGTCAAACCCACGCACGGAAGCGGCGCCGCCCTGGTGGTCTCCGACGCCGCGCCGGCCGATGCGCGTGTCCCGAGCGAGCCCGGCAGCTGGGTCTACAGCCATGTGCGGCCCTCGCGGATCGATGCGGACGAAGTGGTCCGACTCGGTCGGGGCTGGGTCGCGCAGCTCTACGGCCAGGGCCCCAACCGGGAATGGGCGTACGGGCGGGTACCGCGGCGCGTGATCGTCGAAGAACTCCTCGTCGGTGCGGACGGGGGCATCCCCGATGACTACAAGTTCTTCGTCTTCCACGGTGCGTGCGCGTTCATTCAGGTGGACTCCGGCCGCTTCGGTCGCCGCACCCAGGATTTCTTCGACCCGGCGTGGACCCGCCTGCCGCTGAGCGGCGGACCACCGTGGGCGGACCCGACGCCCGCCGCGCCCGACCGGCTCGTCGAGATGATCGACATCGCGCAGCGGCTCGGTGCAGACACCGACTTCGTTCGTGTGGACCTCTACGACATCGCCGGTCGCATCGTCTTCGGCGAGCTGACCAGCTATCCGGCCGGCGGTGACAGCCCGTTCTTCCCCGCGAGCTTCGACGAGGAGTTCGGTCGGCCATGGACCGTTCCCCGGCGGTACCGATGACGCTCGCGGGCGGGGTGGCACCGAGCGAGCGCTGGCTGGTCGCGACCACGGAATACGCGGGGCTGACCTCGTATACGGGCGGGATCGGGCGCCACTACGCCGCCCTGCTGCCGGCCCTCGTGCGGCAGGGTGTGGAGATCGACCTGGTGGTCTTCTCGGATGCGCAGCCCCGGGCCGACGCGGAACTGCATGGGGTTCGTCTCGTCGCATTCGAGCGCGCGGGCGGGACCGCGCCCATCCGGACGCTGTTCGCGAATGCACGCCGTGTTCGCCATCTCTACGAGGCCGGCGCGTACGATCGCGTGTTCGTGCCGGAGTGGTGCGCGCTCGGGGCCGCCCTGCCGCGGCGCGCGCCGCTGCTGACCAACCTCGCCACCAGCGCGAGGCTGGCGAACCGCGTATCCGGACTTCGGCTGAGGGACCTGCCCCGAGCGCGCCGCCTCCCCGTCGCCCTGCAGATGCACCGGGAGTCCCGTCAGATCCGCCGTTCCGCGGGACTGATACCGATTTCCACCGCGATGCTCATCCGAGCGGGCGTGGGCGCGTCGTCGCGGGCTGCCGTCGTGCGCAATTGCATCGACGTCGAACACGTCCGGGCTGCGTCGACGGCGGCGGCACTTCCGCCGGGCTGGCCGGAGGGTGGCGACCCCGTCATCCTCTTCCTGGGCCGTTCGGAACGCCGGAAGGGCGTGGTCGATGCCGTCGCCGCGTTCGGGCGGCTGAACGATCCTCGCGCCCGTCTCGTGCTCGCCGGTGCCGGCGGCGACGCCCGGTTCGAGCCGACCCGGGCCGACCTGCTCGCCCTCGTGCCCGCTCCGGTACGGGAGCGCATCACCTGGCTCGGCCATGTGCCGGGAGATGACCTGTACGTCGCCATCCGGGAAGCCACCGTTGCCATGTGCCCGTCGCGCTGGGAGGGCTTCGGCAACGTCGCCCTCGAGGTCAAGGCGATCGGAACACCGCTGGTTGTTACGTCCGGCAGCGGGTTCGACGATTTCTGCGTCGACGGCGAGGACTGCCTCATGGTTCCGCCCGCCGATCCCGACCGGCTCGCGCTCGCGCTGCGTGCTCTTCTCGACTCACCGGTTCTGGCCCGGGAGCTGGCCGCGCGTGCGCGACGGGGCATCGATCGATTCGCCCCCGATCCCGTCGCGGCCGACCTGATCGCGGCCGCGGATCGTCTGCTCGGCGGATCGGGGCGACGCCGAGGCGGGGAGTGACGGGCTAACCGCCGCGGGAGGACCGGGGATCCGGCGCTGACCCGGTACGTCGCCAGGCCGATCCGTCCCACGCCACCGCGCCGGCCTCGGCAAAGGCCTCGAGCCAGCCCGTCATCGGCCACTCTCCCCAGCGCGCCGCGAACCGTGCGCCGTTTCGCAGGATGTCATCGAGGTGCTGCCACGGCGGTGTGGATGTCGCGTGATGCTGGTGGTACACGTGTGCCCCTCCGACCCACACGAGGGGGATGCCGGCGCGGCGCAAGCTGAAGCCGAAGTCGGTGTCCTCGCCGCCATATCCCTCGTACCCCTCGTCGAATCCCCGGGTACGCGCCCATGTGCGGGCGGTGGCGGCGAAGGAAAGCGACCAGAACAGGGCGTACTCGGCGGATGTCGCCACCCGCGTGCGCCCCGGGGGCGGGTCCGGCCGGGACGGGTGCGGTGCCGTCGCTGCGGCGAGCGTGCCCGGATCAGTCACATCGACACCCGCGGGCAGGTAGGTGACCGGACCGCTGAGGACAGCATCCGGGTGCGATGAGGAAGCCGCCCGATAGCCCGCGATCAGGTCGGGGCCCGGTACACAATCGGCATCCAGGAAGACCAGCAGATCGGCGCCCGCGGCTCGGGCGGCAGAGGCGCCGGCGTTGCGCGCGGCCCCCAGGCGCCACCCGTCCGCGCCGGGCGGCACGCGGAGGACGGACTCCGCTTCCAGCGCCGGGGGGTCCTCCTCGGTGATCCACACCACGATCCGTGCGAGGTCGCGCTGATGACGCAGCGCGGCGAGCTGGTTGCGCACATGACCGACCCGAGCGGAGGAGCAGAGGGTGACCACCGCCGTCGCGCCTGCGAGCGCCGCGGTCATGGACGCGGGCTCGCGGTTGCGCGGATGGCTTCGGCGGCGCGGGCAGCGGCCCCCTCCACCTGCCACTGCGACCAGTCCGGGTGCAGCGAGGCGGCGTCCTCGATGAGTTCCGGCCAGGCGCTCGCCGGGGGCCAGCGGGTGACGACGACCGCGAGCCCGGCGCGTTCGACCGCGTGCGCCGTCTCGAGCTGCTCCGAGAACGGGCGGTCCTGGGGGATGACCACCGCAACCGCCCCGGCGACGGCGAGGTCGGCAATGGAGTTCTGACCCGCCCATGCGACGACGATCCCCGCCGAGGTGAGATCCTCCCAGGGATCGGTCGTCCACGGTGCATCCGGTGTGGCGCCGAGGTTGCGCCAGGTGAGCCCCGTCGCGGCCGCGGCTTCTGCCACCGCCGCGTCGGTCACGTCGCTGCCACCGCGTCCGCCCAGCACCACCACGTCCCGGCGGTCGGCCCCGTCTCCCGTCCTCTGTGGGCGAGGTCGATGCTCGAATCGGCTGATACCGCCCGTGTACACGACCTTGTCGGCCATCGCGTCGAGGTGCGCCGGCTGCAGAAGCGCCCGAGGCCACGGTGCCAGGATCGTCGTCGCTGCCCGGTAGCCGAGCCGATGCGGGACGTCGTCGCGGCGTCCGGGCTGGGCGATCACCACGGTGCGGATCCCCAACAGGCGCACGAGCACCGCTACTTCCACCGAGACGTCCACGACGAAGGCATCCCAGGGGGATCGGGAGAGAGTCGCGGCGATGGCGGCCAGCCTTCCGAGATGCCCGGGATGTCCCAGAGGCGCCCAGTGGAGCAGCCCCCCGGCGGTCGGGTCGGCATCGGCGGGCGCGGTGATGCCCGCCCGTACGTCGTCGTCGCGCTCCAGCACGATCCATGAGCATCCTGCCGGGAGCGTCTCCGGCTCGGGCAGCGAACTGAAGCACGTGATCTCGGCGTCCAGATGACGTGCGATCGACAGCATCCGGGCGAGGTGTCCGCCGCCGTGGTGGTGCACATACCAGCCGATGCGGAGCGTCATGCGGTGAGCCCTTCTGCGAGCGGGGTGCCGGCGGCGAGTTCGGTGAGGACATCCTCGAGCACGCCGATGCGCCGTTCGAGCGAGAAACGGCGGAGCGCGCTCGCGCGAATGCGACGCCGGAAGGAGGCATCCTCGGCCGTACGTTCGATGAGTCTCTCGGCACGTTCGGCCATGGCGTCCACATCGCCGGGCCCGACGATCTCCATGCCCGTGCTTCCCGCTGCGATCTCAGGCACGCCGCCCACGGCGAAGCTCACCACGGGCGTTCCGCACATGAGCGCTTCGGGCGCGACGAGTCCGAAGGGCTCTGCCCACGCGGGTGTCGACAGCGCGGCGGCACCGCCGCCGACGATCGCGGCGAGCTGGGCGGGTGCGAGGGCGCCGGTGACGGTCACGTCGTCGCCGATCAACGGGAAGAGCACGCGTTCGGCGTAGGCGTGATCGCCGATGCGTCCCGCGATCGTGAGCCGTCGACCCAACCGGCGGGCGACGTCGACGGCCAGGTGGGGAGCCTTTTCGGGCACGATCCGCCCGAACCAGACGATTCCCTCGCCGCCTCGGCCCTCCGGCCACGCGTGGGGGTCGACTCCGTTCGGCAGCACGTCGGAGTGCAGCCCCGCGCGCGCCCACTCCCGGCGGGTGAAGTCACTGACGGCCAAGAAGGCGCTGCCCCCCGATCCGGCGGTCGCATGCGCCGCGATGAACGCGGCATCGGGCGGCGTGTGAAGCGTGGTGACCATGGGGGTCCCGAGTTTCGCAGCCCATCTGAGGGGGAGGGGATGCAGGCAATGATTCGATACGACGTCGAAGCTCTGCGCGCCCAAGGCGAGCGCCTCGAGCGCCCGCTCGAGCGCCGGCACCGTCGTCGCTTCGTAACTGAGGGGATAGGTCATGTCGGACAGCGCTGCGCCCCGTGGCCAGTCGAGGATCGGCAGCTCGAACGGACTGCCGGGGATGACGAAGTCCGAGCCCCGGACGGCGACCATCGTGACCTCGTGTCCGCGAGCGCGCAGAGCCGTGACCTCGGACCACACTGCGGATTCCAGCCCGCCCGAGTGCGGCGGGCGGATCGGAAACCGCAGGGGGGCGATCACGGCGATCCGCAGGCCGCCGGCGCCGCTCACGCGACCGATCCGTTCGCCAGCAGACGGCGGTACAGCGCGGCGTGGGTTTCGGCTGCCGCGGCGTCCGAAGCGCGGCGCCGCGCACGCCGAGCGATGCGGAGATCGGTTCGCGCGGGGGAGCCCGCCCGGTTCGCATCCGCATCGCCGAGCAGCGCCGTGAGGGCCGCAGCCAGGCCGGCGACGTCACCGGGCGCGTAGGACGCCACGGAATCGTCCGGGTGCTGCTCGGCGTAGAAGCCCACGGCGGGCGCGACGACCGGGACGCCGAGATCCCAACACAGCTCCAGCCAGCCCGAATGCGTGCCGTGCCGGTACGGCAGCACAGCGACATCGAGCCTGCTGAGCGCGACGTCCAGCTCGGCGTCCGACAGGCGCTCATGCTCGACGAGGGTCGCATGATCGTCCTTCGCGCAGAGTCTGCGGACCTCGCGACGGGAGTCCTCGTCGCGAACCCCATGGTGCAGGCGCACCTCCACGCGAGCGTGCACGCCGTGTGAGCGCAGTTCGGCCGCCGCCTGCAGAAGCGTGCGGACGGTGCCCGGCCCGTCCACGTTGGGGCGGATGTCCTTCAGATGCACCCCCATCAGCGTCTCGTCAGACGTGCGCACGCGCGGCGGGAGGGCATCCGGTGCGACCATCGAGGGATGCGGGATGACAAGGCACTCCCGGTTCCATCGTCCCGCGATGGCCGATGCGGCGCCGGGAGTCAGGGTGATCACGGCGTCCGCGCCGCCCACGAGCACGTCGAGTTGTTCCGCATATCTCGTCTGATCGCCGAGCTGGGGGTGATCGAGGTCATGCACGGTGAAGACGACCGGCCAGCCCGCATCATGAGCGGCATCGATGGCCGCCGCCAGCTCACCGGCTGAGTACGACTCGGTGCCGAAGTGGATGTGCAGCAGCTGCGCCGACGACGCGTTGCGCGCGATCCAGACCGGATCGAGGACCGCGGGGGGCCACCAGACCCCCGCGGGTGCTCCCGGGACCGGCGGGTCGGGCAGGAGCGAGATTCCCGGGGCAGCGGTGATCCGGGCGACGAAGGGGTGTCCGGCCGGGGCCGAGGCGACGGTGACGGCACCGACGGGGCGCACCGATTTGTCGGGGGGTGCCACGGGAATCGCGGAGGTCGCCATCGTGTCCCTTCTGGGTGACGGGCCGGGAACCCGACGCGCTGTCGCGTGTCGAGCACATCGAACGATAGGGGGGCGGAGACGGCACCGGAGGCGGCTTGACGCGGAGGGCCCCGGCGTATAACCATGAGCCGAATGACCCGCGTCCCGCCGCTCCAGCTGATCGTGGGCCCCGAAGGGCACGGTGTCGTGGCCTACGCCGCGGATGTTGCGGCCGCGCTGCGTGAGACCGACGACCGGACCGAGGTGGCGTGGGTCGACAGCCTGCCCGACGCGCAGGCTGTCGCGCGACGTGCAGGGCGAGTCCACCTGCACGTCACCGATCGCCTCCTCGGGCGCTCTCCCGAGGAGGCTGCCGACAGGCTCGAAGGCCTCGCCTCCGTCACGGCGCTGACGGTGACGGTGCACGACGTGCCGCAGACCTCCGACGGCACGGGTCTCGAGCGGCGGGTCGCTGCCTACACACGCATGTTCGCCGCCGTGGACGCCGCCGCGGTGAACAGTCAGCACGAGCAGAGGCTGGTCGCCGACTTCCTCCCCGGCGTCGCCACTCCTCACGCGATTCCGCTCGGCGCTCGCCGCTCCTCACCGTCGGGCTTGCGCGCCCGAGAGCACGATGCGGCACGAAGCGGTCGCCGCGACCTCGTCGTGCTCCTCGCCGGCTACATCTACCCCGGCAAAGGGCACGCGCAGGCCATCGAGGCGGCCGCGGACGCGGCGCGTGCGCTCCGCCGCGCGGGCGAGCCGGTGGGGGCGGTCGTCGTCCGCGCCATCGGCGCGCCCTCGACCGGACACGAGGGTGATGTCGCGGTCCTGCGCAACGAGGCCGAACGCCTCGGCGTGCGCTTCGACGTCACCGGCTTTCTCGCCGACGCCTCGTTCGACGAGCGCATGATGGACGAGGGCATCCCGCTCGCCGCGCACGAGCACGTGTCGGCCTCCCGATCGATGCTCGACTGGGTGGAGGCGGGGCGGCGCCCCCTCGTGGTCGACTCGCGTTATGCGCGGGAGATGGATCGGCTGCGTCCCCGCACGATCGCCCGGTACGAGCCGGCCGAGCTGGCGCTCCGGCTTGTGGAGGCGTGGCGCGATCCGGAGCGGACCGCGCTGCCTGCCGGGGCGAGCCTACGACCGACACTCGCCGATGTGGCGGCGGATTACCTCTCCTGGTGGAACGGACCGGCACGGTGACAACGCCTCCGGCCGGCACCGCGCTCCCCGGCAACCGGTGGGATCTGCTCGCGGGCGTACGCCCTGATGTGCCGCCGATGGTGTCGGTCGTCGTCGCGCACTACCGCCAGCCGCAGCAGCTGGCGCGCACCCTCGCCGCGCTGCGGCGGCAGGATCACCCGTCCCATCGCCTGGAGGTGATCGTCGCCGATGACGGCTCGCCGGAGCGTCCGCGCGTGCCGGACGACGTCGTGCTGGTGCGGCAGGAGGACGCCGGCTTCCGCCTGGCTGCGGCGCGTAACCTGGGGGCGGCGGCCGCTACCGGAGAGATCCTCGTCTTCCTCGACGCCGATACGACTCCCGAACCGGCGTTCGTCCGAGAGCTGGTGCGGCTTCCCGCCCTCGCACCGGATTGCGTGACGGTGGGTCGCCGTCGTCACGCGCGTCTGGACGGTGTGCCGGTGACCGAGGACATCGAGCTCGCAGTCGCGGGGCGCGAACTGGTCGAACCGCCCTGGCTGAGAGAGGCGTATCGCACCTCGCGCAACCTGCTCGATGCCGATGACCGCAGCTACCGCTACGTGATCGGTGCCGCTCTGGCCTGCTCGCGGCGGCTGTTCGCCGAGGTCGGCGGCTTCGACGAGACCTTCACGTCCTACGGAGGTGAGGACTGGGAGTGGGCCTATCGCGCGTGGATCGGCGGGGCGCTGCTGGCCCATGCACCCACGGCCGTCGCCTGGCACGACGGTCCCGACGCCTCTGAGCGCCCGGCGGCGGGCCGGAGCGCGAAGAACGCCGAGGCGATCCGGCTCTCGGACCTGATACCCGTTCCCGGGTCGCGCGGTCGCGGACTGCGCAGCGCGAAGGTCGATGTGGCCGTCAGCGGGCCGCCAGCACCCGCGACCCCCGCTGATGTGTTCGTGAGCGTCGACAGCGTGCTGGCGGCGATACCCGGCGCGGAGGCGACCGAAAGCGAGACGGGCACCCGAGCCCCCCTCGGACGAGGACGCTTCGATCGGGTGCGGGTGCACCTCGACATCCTCCGCCCGGTCCTTGTCGTCGGTGGTGCGCTCGCCGCACAGGTCTCGCACGTCGGGCGCGGACAGCTCGGCGAGCTCCTGATCGTGGACGACGCCGGTACCGAGCTGATCCGGATCTCCTCGATGCGCTCACGGGCGCGACACCTGAGGTGGGCTCGCGACGATCTCTTCTCTCGGGGACGCGCGACGTGCGACGGCGTTCGCGCGCTGGAGGGCGAGGTGGACGTCGAGGCCTATCTCGGTGGTTGGACCCGGGGTTGATCGGCCGCGCGAGTGCGCCGTGCGATCAGGCATCGTGCGTCCGCCGAGGTGCCGGAGTCAGGGGGCGTCGTGCGCAGGCGGTGCGAAGTGCGGGATCGGCTGCGGCTTCTGTGCCTTGCTGCGAGAAGCGGAATCGTGACCGGACGGGCGTGGGGCGTCGACCGTGGCGGTGCGGACCGGGGCATCCCCACCCATGCGCGGCCGCATTCCCTCGGGCGAGCGGAATCGGCGACCGGACACCGAGGCGGGGGTGATGCGCACGAAGTTGTGCTTCTCGGTCGGTGTCCATGTCACGAGGTCGAGCACCCCCGACGCCTCGATCTCGTCATCGGCGTCGAGCCGATCGGCTGTGCCTCGGATCACGACGCTCCAGTGGCGACCGTGTTCCTGTCCGTCGATCTCGAAGGCGACGGAAGGGCGCTCCGACATCGCGCGCAGCTTCGACCCCGGCGCGGAACGTACGAAGATGCATCCCTCGTGCACGAGGTAGTTGAGGGGAAAGACATCGGGTGCACCGTCCGGTCCGCCGATCGCGAGCCGACCGAGCTGATGGGACTCGATGAGGCGCCAGGACTCGCCGGTCGACAACTCCTCGATGCTCTGGTGGGCGGTTCGCGGGGCGGCTTCGTGGCGTGCGGCGTCCATGGCGTGTCCTCTCTTCTCACCTGAAAGCACACACCCGCACGCGGCGCCGCGCAAGAGGTCAGGCCACGGGCGGCGGCTGGATTCTGCGCCCGCGAGTTGCCCGTGTCACCGCGTCATCGAGCGAAGCGGTGACACGGGCGCGGATCACCCGAGGACGACCACGAAACCGAGGACGGCGCTGACGATCGAGACGACCGCGAGCACGATGGCCGGGGTCGCGGCTTCCCTGCGGCGCACGTGCACGACCGCGGCGGCGATCATCACGATCGCAAGGCCCACGGCCGCGATCGGGGTGAGGATCGGTGCGATACCCGTCAGCAGCGGCACGATAAGACCGACCGCGCCGATGACCTCGAGCGCTCCGATGAGCTTGACGCTCGGGCTGCCGAAGTCCTCGGTCCAGGCCATACCCGACGCGGCGAGGGCGGGCTTCGGCCGGGCGAGTTTCATCAGGCCCGCGCCGAGAAAGGCGAAGGCGAGCAGTGCGTTGACGATCCAGAGTGCGATCAGCATCCGGGTTCCTTTCATGACGATGCGCGACCGAGAAGCGGCCGGCAGATGGGGGGATTCGGCGACGGCCGCACGCCACCGAGTGCACGGCGTCCGACGGTGACCTAGAGTGCCTAACGGCCGACGATGCGGAATAATCCCGACGGCGCTCACGCACTTTGAAGTGCGTGAGCCGAGAGAGAAAGAGGTCGATGCCATGGCGAACTCCCTGCAGGCGCTTCCGGATGTCATGGTCGACGGCTGTGACGCGGATACGCGCGACCTCGTGCGCGAGATGATCGTGCGGATGGCCGACAAGTGGAGCCTTCTCCTGATCGAACACCTCTCGCACGGTCCCGAGCGCTTCACCGGGCTCATGGCCGCCGTGCCCGGCATCTCGCATCGCATGCTCACCCACACCCTGCGCACTCTCGAGCGCGACGGCATGGTGACGCGCACGGCCCACGCCGAGGTGCCACCGCGTGTCGAGTACGCGCTGACTGATCTCGGCATGAGTCTGAGCGCGCCCGTTGCCGCCTTCGTCGTGTGGGCACATGAGCACCACTCGGAGGTCGCCGCTCACCGTGCCACGTTCGACGCGCGCGGAGGCCGCTCCGAGCGTTGACCGCGGTCGGAGCGATTGTCAACCCCCGAGGAGCCGAGGCCCGACCTCGTTACGGTGACCGGAGGGCGCGATCCGCGCAGGGCGGTCGCGGGAGGGAACCCGATGAGCGATCCGACGCGCGCCGACACGGGCACGCAGGAGCTGCTCGATGGTCGCTACGTGCTCGGCGAGTGTCTCGGTGAGGGCGGCATGGCGCGCGTGCACCGTGCCGAGGACGTCGTACTCGGGCGGGTCGTCGCGGTCAAGATGATGCGCGAGAGCTCCGACCCGGCTCTGGACTCGGGGCGCCTGCGCACCGAGTCGACGCTGCTCGCCTCGCTCGCGCACCCCTCGCTCGTCACGCTGTACGACGCGCGCATCGTGCCCGGCGAACGCGGATACCTCGTGATGGAACTCGTCGAGGGCCCCTCCCTACGAGAGCGCACCGATTCGGGACCGCTGCCGGCCACAGCGGTGGCGGCGCTCGGCCGCGACCTCGCCGACGCGCTCGCCACAGTGCACGCCGCCGGCATCGTGCACCGCGACGTCAAGCCCTCGAACATCCTGCTCGCCCCTCCCGGCGCGTCCGGCGCACCGTTCCGGGCCAAGCTCGCGGACTTCGGGATCGCCTACCTCACCGACGCGACCCGGCTGACGGCGCCCGGCACCGTGCTGGGCACGGCGGCGTACCTGGCTCCCGAGCAGGTGCGCGGCGCACCCGCCGGTCCCGCCGCCGACATCTACGCGCTCGGTCTCGTGCTTCTCGAGAGCCTCACCGGCGACCGCGCCTTTCCGCACTCTTCGGGCGTCGCATCCGTTGTCGTACGGCTCTCACAGAGCCCCGGCATCCCGGATTCGCTGCCCCGGCCTTGGCGTGAGCTGCTCGCGGCGATGACGGCGATGGATCCTTTCGCCCGGCCGAGCGCCGCGGCCGTGGTGGATGCGGTGACCGCTCTGGATGCCGCGGCCCTCGCGTTCTTCGCCGCCGACATGCCGCCGGCGCCTGCACCGGATGCCCCGGAGGCGACCCGGCGGTTCGACGCGCTGCCCTCGGACGCCCCGGCCTCGGCTTCGCTCCTGACGCCCGAGGGCGCGCCGCCGCACACGCGCGCGGGAGCGCGGAGCGCGCGGCGCCGACGCCGGCCCGCCCTCGTCTGGGGTGCGGTCGGAGCGTCGGCCGCGGGCATACTGGCCCTCGCGCTGGCCCTCGCACCGGGCGCGGGGGACACGGTCGATCCGGCCCCGTCGATCAGCCCGGTCGCGGAGGACGAGGGCGTCGCGCCCACCGACCAGCCGTCGGAGGACGAGAGCGTGCCGGAGACGGTCGACACCGTGCCCGAAGAGACCATCGTGGTCGACCCGCAACCCGACATCGTGCCGGAGGCGCCGGCCGAGCCCGCGGCCCCCATCGATGCGCCGGTTGACCCGCCCGGCCAGGACAACCGCGGGCCGGGTAACAACAACGGCGACGGGGGCAACAATGGCAACGGCAGAGGGAGCGGGTGACGCCGAGCCACGAGCGGGGTCATCGGTCCGTGGGTGTCACGTGCGCACGAATGCCCGGAGCGCCGATGCCACGGTGCGCGGGGCCGAGTGCTGCACGGCATGATGATGCCCGGGGACGAGGATCAGCTCGGCGGCCGGCGCGAGGTCACGCAGCCGTCGGCACCATCGCAGACCGGCGATGGGGTCGCGAGATCCGCGCATGACCAGGACGGGCATCGGGAGCGCGCGCACGCGATCCTCGATCGGGTATCGGAGCATGTGGCGCAGCTGTCTCGCGTACCAGCGCGGCCCGCATCGGGCGTAGTCCGCGAACGCGACGGCGTTGACGCATGGCGGCTCGCAGAAGGTGTCGAGCGCGAGTGACCCCAGCTGAGCGAAGAATGAGCGGCGAGCGGCGTCGGTGACCGCACCGATCACGACGACCCGAGACACGAGCTCCGGCCGCCGTGTGGCCACTTCTATCGCCCATTGCGCGCCCATAGAGTGCCCGACCAGTACCGCCGGACCGAACCGTGCGTCCGCCAGAAGCTCGCCGAGGACGCGGGCCGCGGTAGCGACGTCCATGTCTGCCGAGGGCTTGGGAAGCCCGCCGAAGCCCGGCAGGTCGACCGAGTACACAGGTCCTTCCGCCGCCAGCAGACGATGCAGACCCGCGAAGGAGCGGTGCGACATCCCGATTCCGTGGATGAGCACAACGGCAGGCTGTTCTGAGACCGTGGGCCCGGATCGGAGGACGCGGAAGGAAAGCGATCCGGGTTCGAATCGCCGGCGATAGACGCGGGGCGGTGGGGGGTCGAGCGCGCGGATGTCGGGCATCCTGCACACGGTACCCGGTATCGCGGCGCGCACGACGAAGCCCCCGCCGCGCAACGCGACGGGGGCTTCGAGAACCTGTCTCAGGCCTGGCTGGCGAGGGCGAATCGCACGGATCCGTCTTGGCCGACCTCGGCATCCAGGATCTTGTCGTCAAGCTGAAGCGCTGCCTGCTGGTCGACGAAGACGCGGGCCGAGCTCTGCTCGACTACGGCGTCGCCGGCCTCGGCGGCGGGGACGACGGCCAGCTCGTAGCCGGCGTCGGGGGTGCCGTTGCCTCGGATGCGCAGGCCGCCATCGGCGGTGTCGGGCACCTGCGAGACGATCGAGCGGACGGCGGTGGCGGCGTTCTCGGTGAGGGTGAGCATAGGGCTCTCCTTTCCCATAGGGGACGACGAGTCAGCCACGATTCCGAGAATCCGGGCGCGGATCAACCTCACGCGCGCATTCGGAGGGTTCTCACATGTTCGGCGCGATGCCGCGCGGCAAGGCTCGTCCGAGGGCGGGTCAGGCGCCCTGGGCGGCTTCGTAGGCCTCGATGACGGATGCCGGAACCCGGCCGCGCTCCGACACCTGGTGGCCGTTGGCCCGGGCCCACTCGCGGATCGCGCCGTAGTCCTGCTGCCCCGTACGCCGCCGCTTGCGTGCGGGCCCCGTTGCCGCGGCGCCGCGCGTGGAGACGGGGCGAGCGGCGGAGATGAACCGGTCGAGCGCGCCGCGCAGCGCAGCGGCGTTCTCATCGGTGAGGTCGATCTCGTAGGCGATGCCGTCGAGCGAGAACAGCACCGTCTCGCCTTCACCGACTTCGAGGAGGGAGCCGTCGAGGTCGTCGACGAGCTGATGCACGATTCTGCGGGCCATGCCGACACCTTAGCGAGTGCGGCGGGCGAGGCGGCGGTCGCCACGGCGCGGGCGCGTCGGCCGGGTCAGGGCAGCAGACCCGCGCGGCGTGCCTTGGCCACCGCGGCGTGCCGCGTGGAGGCATCCAGCTTGGCCATCGCCGTCGACAGGTATGCCTTCACCGTGCCCTCGCGAAGGCCCAGGGTCGCGGCGATCTCGGCGTTCGTCGAACCGAGCGCCGCACACGCGAGCACGTCGGTCTCGCGCGGGGAGAGCGCCACATCGCTCTCTGCCGCAGCGCCGTCGTCGTCGCCCGAGAGTGTGGCGAGCCGGCGCTCGATGTCTTCGATGCGAGCGCGCACCTCGGGGTCCGGCACGCGCGCTGCGATCAGGCGCAGCTCGGCATAGCTCGCGCGCAGCTCTTCACGGTGCGACGCCGACAGGCCGTGGACGATCGCGGGGGAGGGAGCGGGGGCGACCGGTTCGAGTTCCGCGAGCCGACGCTCGACGTCTTCGCGCACCCGCAGCTCGGCTGCGAGGGCGTCGGCGACCTGGAACGCGGGGGCGGCGATCACATCTCCGACGTCGGAGGACACCCACGCGCCGCCGTAGAGGACCCCGCGTGCACGACCGCGCACGACCACGGGGACGGCGAGCAGCGACGCGATGCCCTCGCCGAGCACGTGACCGTCGTAGTCATGCGTGATGCCGCGGGCGGTGCGGTAGTCGGGCGTCATCCGCGGGCGCAGCTCGATCATGGCTCGGCCGCCGAGTCCGCGTTCGGGGCGCACGCTCAGCCCGTCGAGGCTGCGGGTGCGGTTTCCGACGATGCTCGTCACGCGCACCGTGTCCTCGTGCACCAGTCCGCCGAAGGCGATCGGAAACCGCGTCCGACGGGCGAGTTCGCGCACCGCGCCCGCGACGAGCTGGGCCTGCGTGGGATACCTCTCCTGCGTAAGCATCGCTACCTACCTTCGGGGGCGACGGCACCGTCGCCGCCGTTCGTAGCGTCGACCATATCACCCGCCGGGGGCAAGGAATTCGGTCGGAACCAGGCTCATTCGTCGTGCGTTGACGGCGGTTCCGGCCTGCCCGAAGGCGCGGCGGGACTATAGGGACGGGTGTGGACGGCGGGCGGCCTGCACGCCCTCCGTCCACACCCCGCTGGTGCCGCGCCGATGGCTGTCGACGAGGTGCGTGTCGACGATGCCGACCGCCTCCATCAGCGCGAACGCGGTGGTCGGCCCGACGAAGCGGAAGCCGCGGGCCTTGAGTGCGGCGGCCAGAGCGATCGACTCGGGTGAGGTCGTCGGCACCTCCTGCGGCGTCCGGGGCGCGGGCGTGCGGTCAGGCTGGAACGACCAGATCAGGTCGGGCAGGCCGCCGGCGGCGCGCAGGTCGATCGTGGCTCGCGCGTTGCCGATGGTCGCGAGGATCTTCGCGCGATTGCGGATGATGGCGGCGTCGCCGAGCAGTCGCTCGATGTCGCGCTCGCCGTACGCGGCGACGAGGTCGGGGGAGAAGCCGGCGAACGCCGCGCGGAACGCGGGGCGCTTGCGCAGCACCGTTGCCCACGACAGGCCGGACTGGAACGCCTCGAGGCTGATCCGCTCGAACAGCCCCCGCTCGTCGCGCACCGGCATGCCCCACTCCGTGTCGTAGTACTGCCTGAGGAGAGGATCGGCCGATGCCCACGCCGGTCGGGCGAGCCCGTCGTCGCCGACGACGACGCCCGTGCCGGCCATGTTCTCGGCCTCGCTTCCCGTGCCCTGATCGGCGCCTCCCGTGTTCCGGGCCTCGCCTCCCGTGCCCAGGGCCTGTCGAAAGGCATTCATCGCTCGGCCTGGGCGGCCAAAGTGAGCGCGTGCACTTCGAGATCGAGCAGAAACCGTTTGGTCTCGGGGTCGCCGCCGTACTCTCCGATCGAGCCGTCCGCCCGGACGACGCGGTGGGCCGGCACGACCACCGAGATCGGCGTGCGGGCGCAGGCCGACCCCACGGCTCGGGCGGCGCCCGGGGCCCCCGCCCGGACCGCCACCTCGCCGTAGCTCGCCGTCTCGCCATAGGCGATCGTGCAGATCGTCTCGAGGGCGGCGCGGACGAAGCCGTGGGTCTGCGAAAGGTCGAGGGGGATGTCGAAGTCGCGTCGCTCGCCGGCGAAGTACTCGTCCAGCTGCATGAAGACAGGTGTGAGGGATGCCTCGTCGTGCGTGAGCGGGGTGCGCCAGGCGAGTGCCGCGCGTTCGAGGACGTATTCGGGATCGCCATCACCGAAGTGCAGCATCCCGAGGCCGGTATCGGTGAGGACGGCGGTGGCGATGCCGAGAGGAGTGGGGGCGCTCGCGTGACGAAGGGGCATGCGCCCATCCTGCCCCGCGGGGTCGTGCCGGTTCGAGGCGCCGGCGTCGATGGGGGTGCATGCCCGCCCCGGGGCGCCTGTGGAGGAGCCGAGCGCGCCGCCGGGCTCAGTGCCCATCGCCCCGCCGCCCATCGCCCCGGCGTTGGGGCGTCAGAATCGCGTTGGGGCGTGCTGCAGCGCGCCCCAACGGCGTTTCAACGCCCCAACGGCGTTTCAACGCCCCAACGGGGATGAGAACGCCCCCGCCGGCGAGAAGAACAGTGCGCAGACCGGCCAATCCCGCGAAACCCGGGCCGCTATGCGCCCGTCTGGGCAGCGGGAACGTAGGGTGACCCTGTGTGGCGAGCAGAGGGCAGCACTATGGGCGCGGATGAGATGATCCCCGACCCCGGCGCGGCGTCCCCGGATGCCGAGCGCGGCGAGCGTATCGAGCCCCACGACCTGCGCATGAGCGAGCCGGGTGTGCGCGTCGCGCACATCGCGTCGGACGAGCGCACGCGGCTGCGGGCCCAGGCCTCCGAGCTGGGCGGTCGCTCGCCCCTGCTGCAGTACGTCGACGCGCCCGACACGGGCATCGACATGACCAACGCCCACCCCGGCAGCCTGCCCGCCTTCATCACCGGGCAGTCGACGCTGCTGTCGGGTCTGTTCCGCGACGAGGTCGCGCTGCGCACGGCGCGGCTCGCGGCCGAGGCCATCACCGCCAAGAACGTCGAGCTGCGCACCGTGCGCTCGATCGATGCCGTGCACCTGGCCGTGGGACTCGCCTCGTGGCGCATCGGCGGAGTCGCCTATACGGCGCCCGTTCTGCTGCGCCCGCTGGCGATCCGCCGCCACGGAGCGGACTTCGAGCTCAAGCTGCACGGCGGCTTCCACATCAACCCGGAGCTCGCCTCGGTGTCGCGCGAGCACTTCGGCATCACCCTCGACGGTCCGGGGCTCGCCGCCCTCGCCCACGAGAACGGCGTCTTCAAGCCGCAGCGGGTGATCGACCGCCTGCGCGCGATCACCGCGCCCGTCGACACCTTCACCGTGCAGCCCCGTCTGCTCGTGTCGACGTTCGCCGACGTCGCCCGGGCGATGGTGCGGGATGCTGCCAACCTCGACGCGCCCGTCCTCAACGCGCTCGCGGGTCACGCCGGCGACCGCGCCGCTCTGCTGCAGCAGCGGGAGGAGGTGCGCAGCGTCGGCCCCGATGAGCGCTCGCCCGCCTCGGACACCCTGCTGCTGGACGCCGACGCGGAGCAGGAGCGGGTGCTCGCGCAGATCACCGCCGGACGCTCGATCGCGGTGCAGACCCTGCCCGGAACGGGCGGCACCCAGACCGTCATCAACGCCCTCGGCGCCCTCGTGCAGGATCACAAGCGCGTTCTCGTCGTCAGCGCCCGGCGCTCGACGATCGAGGGCGTGCGCCATCGCCTGCAGCAGGTCGGTCTCGCCGGACTCGCGTGCTCGCCCGTGCACGTCGCGCGCGACCTGGTGCGCGCGATCGGGCGCAACGAGAAGGCCACGGCGCCCCAGCTCGCCGACGTCGACGATGCGCTCGTGCGCCTGCGCGCGCTGCTGATCGCCTACCGACGCTCGCTGACCACCCCCGCTGCGGGCCTGGGTGTGAGCCCGCTCGACACCCTGCGCGCACTCGTGCAGCTGCAGCAGACCGAGCGACCCGGCACCACCACGGCGCGCTTCGACCTCGAGACCCTCACCCGCCTGGCGGGCGACCGCTCGAGCGCCGCGGCCAAGCTCGAGCTCGCCGCGTCGCTCGGCGAGTTCCGCTTCGGTCCGGGCGACTCGCCCTGGTACGGCGCCAGCTTCGCCACGACCGACGAGGCCCAGGCCGCGCACGCGCTGGCCAAGCGGCTCCAGCTCGGCGAGGTGCCGCGTCTGCTCGAGCGCGGCTACGAGCTCATCGCCCAGACCCGCATGCGACCCTTCGCCTCGATCGACGAGCTCGGGGAGTACCTGCGGCTGCTGATCGACATCCGCGATTCCCTCGATCGATTCAGCCCCAGCGTATTCGAGCGCCCGCTCGCCGACCTCATCACCGCCCTCGGCTCGCGCCGCGACTCGGCGACGATGCGCGGCGGCGAGCGCCGGCGCCTGCGCCGCCTCGCCCGCGAATACGTGCGACCCGGGGTGCACGTCGCCGACATGCACGAGGCGCTCGTGCGCATCCAGCGCCAGCGCACCCACTGGCAGCGCTTCGTCGACGCCGGGGTGGCGCCCGAGGTGCCGCTCGGGCTCGCCGATGTCCACGTCGCCTGGCAGCGCGTGGCGGCAGAGCTCGCCGAGCTCGATGCGCCACTCGGCCGCGCCCACGATCAGCGCCTCGCCGCTCTCCCGGTCGACCGTCTCGTGCGCACGCTCGCCGGCCTCGCCGCCGAGTCCGAGGTGCTCGAGAACCTCATCGAGCGCACCGCGCTGCGCGCCGATCTCGCGCGACTCGGCCTCGGCCCTCTGCTGGCCGAGCTCTCGGTGCGGCACGTGCCCGCCGACCGCGTCGCCGGCGAGCTCGAATTCGCCTGGTGGCAGTCCGCACTCGAGCACATGCTGCGCAGCGACAAGGCTCTCCTCGGCGCCAACACGAGCGTCGTCGACCGTCTGGAGCGCGACTTCAGGCTCGTCGACGAGGCCCATGCGGCAGCATCCGGCCCCCTTCTGGCGTGGCAGCTGGCCCGCCAGTGGAAGATCGGGCTCGTTGATCAGCCCGGCGAGGCCGACGAACTGAAGAAGCTGCTGACCGGCCGTGAGCCCACGGCCCTGGGCCTCAGCATCGTCGCGCCCACCCTCGGCCGCGCGCTTGCGCCGGTCTGGCTGGCCTCGCCGTACGACGTGCCCGAGCTGCCCGAGACGCTTTCGTTCGACACGGTCATCGTCGCCGACGCGGGCGGGCTGAGCCTCGCCGAGGCGGTGCCCGCCCTGCGGCGCGCCCGCCAGATCGTCGTGCTCGGCGACCCCGTGACGCAGAGGCCCTCGCCGTTCGCGCTCGCTGCGGGATCGGTGCCGCAGGAGGAGCCCGAGGTGCCCTTCGACGAGACGTCGCTGTTCGAGCGGCTCGCCGACATCCTGCCCGTCTACACCCTCACCCGCAGCTATCGCGCGGGCGGCGAAGACCTCGCCGAGCTCGTCAACGACGCCTTCTACGGCGGCGAGATCGTCTCGTGGCCGTGGGCGGGCTCGTACCTCGGGCGCGGCAGCCTGACCGTGGACTACGTGGAGGGCGGCTTCGGCATGCCCGACCCCGTCTCCGGCGCCGTCGAGAGCCCCGAGACCGAGGTTGCGCGGGTCGTGACGCTCGTGATCGAGCACGCCGTGAACCGGCCCAACGAGTCGCTCATGGTCGTCACCGCGAGCGCGCGCCACGCCGAGCGCGTCCGCGCCGCGGTGAACACGGCCTTCGCAGGCCGCTCGGACGTCTCGGCGTTCGCCCTGCGCGACACCGCCGAGCCCTTCGCGGTGCTGACCCTCGAGCAGTCGGTGGCCGAGAGTCGCGACCGCGTGATCTTCTCGCTCGGGTTCGGGCTGACCAAGCACGGACGCGTGCTGAGCGACTTCGGCGACCTCTCCACCCCCGACGGCGAGCGCCTGCTCACGGTCGGCATGACGCGCGCCCGTCGCTCGATGGTGATCGTGTCGTCGATCCGCCCCTCGGCGTTCGACGACGGACGACTCGAGCACGGAGCGGCGACGCTCATGTCGATCCTCGGCGGCATGGCCTCCCGGCAGCGCGAGGCCCGCCTCGAAGACCTCGCCGATCCCCTCACGCGACGGCTCGCCGACGAACTGCGGCGCCTGGGCGTCGCGGTCGACGTGCAGTACCGCGGCCTGCTGCCCCTGGTCGCCCAGCACGCGGGCAAGGCCGTCGTCGTCGAGAGCGACCCCGAGACGCACGACGAGTCCCTGCGCGAGGCGCTGCGCCTGCGCCCCCAGTTGCTGCGGCGACTGGGCTGGCACTACGTGCGCGTGCACTCGTTCGACCTCTACACCGACCCCGCGGCCGTCGCGTCGCGGATCGCGGCGATCCTCGGCATCGAGCCCGACGCGGCGGTGGCCGACGGGGCGACCCAGCCCGTCGATGTCATCGAATAGCGGGGCCGAACCCGAGCCGCGGCAGCGGGTGGTGCGGGTGCCCGGGTCGCGGCGCGCGCGGCTGACGCCGGCGCCGGGCGCGATCGGCGAGCCGGACGCGCGAGAAGACGACGGGGATGCTGTCGCGACAGCATCCCGCGACACCCCCACGGTCGAGCGCGGTCCCAACGACGAGCGGCTGCGCCGCGACGTCCCGCCGCACTACTGAGCGCCGGAGCCCGTGTCAGGGCCTGGCAGCGGTGCCCTGCTTCTCGAGCAGATCGCGGATCTGCACGAGGATCTCCTGCTCGGTGGGCAGCTTCGGCTCCTCGGCGGCCTCGCTGAGTCCCGCGCGGGCGGCGGCGCGCTCCTTGAGGCGGTTCATCGGGTAGACGAAGACGAAGTAGACCACGACCGCTACGGCGAGGAAGCTGATGACGGCGCTGATCAGATCGCCGAGCGGAAAAACGACCGTCTGCCCGTAGAGGCCGGTGAGGGTGGGGCCGAACTGGCCGTCCTCGTTCGGCTGGTAGAACAGCGCGACGATCGGATTGATGACGCTCGCGACGATCGAGTTGACGACGGCGGTGAACGCACCGCCGATGACGACCGCGACCGCGAGGTCGATGACGTTGCCGCGCAGGATGAATTCTTTGAAGCCCTTGATCATGCGATGCTCCCCCTCTCGCCGACCCGCGCTCGCGCCCGTGCCGGTCTGCCTATGACGAGGCGCTCGCCCCGGACTTCGATCCTGTCGAAGATGACCCGGAGCCGCCAGCCGACGAGCCGGAGCCCGACGAAGACGTGCCGGACGAGGACGTGCCCGACGAGGACGTGCCCGAGCCGGAGGTGCCGGAGCCGGCCGCGGAGGCCGAGGATCCGGCATCCGCCCCCTTCGAGCCCTTGCCCTCGCCCGCCCGCGAATCGGTGCGGTAGAAGCCGCTGCCGTTGAAGGTCACACCGATCGAGCCGTACTCCTTGCGCAGCACGCCGCCGCACTCGGGGCACTCGGTCAGCGTGGGCTCGGAGAAGGACTGCACGGCGTCGAAGCGGTGTCCGCAGCTCTTGCAGGCATAGGCGTAGGTGGGCATGAGGGCAGCTCCAGGGTCAGCGCCGGGTCGGCGCGAAGGTGACGGTGCGGGCGGGGGTGACGGCCCCCGAGACAGGCTGATCGTGCACGTCTCGAGGCACCTCGTCGAGGATCTCGGAATCGAACACGACCGCGTAGACCGGGGGGCAGCGCTGCATCGACCCGATCGTCTTGTCGAAGTACCCGCGGCCCCAGCCGAGCCGCATGCCCGAGCGGTCGATCGCCGCCGCGGGGATGATCATGAGGTCGACGTCGTTCACCGCGATGGGCCCGAGCAGTTCGCCGACGGGCTCGGGCAGACCGAAGAGGCCCTCGGCCACGTCGCCCTCCTCGGTGGCGACGACCCAGTCGAGCAGGCCGTCGGCCCGTGTCACGGGCAGCAGCACGCGGATGCCGCGGCCCACCGCCGAGGCGACGAACTCGCGGGTGCCGGGCTCGGTCGAGGTCGAGAGGAAGCACGAGATCGACCGCGCACCGAGGCCGTCGACGAGGGCGTCGAGCTGCGCGCGGACGCCCTCCGCGGCGGCGTCGCGCTGCGCCTCGGAGAGCACCTGGCGGCGCTCGCGGAGGTCGGCGCGAAGGGCGCGTTTGTCATTGTCGATGTCGTGCGACACGCCGCCCATCATATGTCGCGGGCGCCTCGTGTCCCCCGAACGGAGGATCCGGCTGTCCCCCGAATGGGCCGGTTTGTCCCCCGAATGGGCCGGATTTGCGGGCTCTCGCGGGACTATACGATGGGCGCATGCCCACAGCGAAGTTCAAAGCCGTCATCCCTGCCGCCGGACTCGGCACGCGCTTTCTCCCCGCGACGAAGGCCATGCCCAAAGAGATGCTGCCCGTCGTCGACAAGCCCGCGATCCAGTACGTGGTCGAGGAGGCCGTGCAGGCCGGCATCGAGGATGTGCTGATCATCATCGGCCGCAACAAGAACAACCTCTCCAACCACTTCGACTCGGTGCCCGAGCTCGAGGAGAAGCTGCGCGCCAAGGGCGACACCTCCAAGCTGCAGAAGGTCATGGCCTCTTCCGACATGGCCGACATCCACTTCGTGCGCCAGGGTGAGCCCAAGGGCCTCGGCCACGCCGTGCTGCGGGCCAAGGCGCACGTGGGCACCATGCCCTTCGCGGTGCTGCTCGGTGATGACCTCATCGATGAGCGCGATCCCCTCCTGACCAAGATGCTCGAGGAGCAGACCAAGCGCGGGGCGTCGATCGTCGCCCTGATGGAGGTCGACCCCGAGCAGATCCACCTCTACGGCGCCGCCGCGGTCGAAGCGACCGACGATCCCGACGTCGTGCGCGTCACGGGCCTCGTCGAGAAGCCCGCCAAGGAGGACGCCCCCTCCAACCTCGCGATCATCGGCCGATACGTGCTCAGCCCCGAGATCTTCGACGTCCTCGAGCACACCCAGCCCGGCAAGGGCGGCGAGATCCAGCTCACCGACGCGCTCGAGGAACAGGCGGCGGATGCTGCCGGCCCCGGCGTGTTCGGCGTCGTGTTCCGCGGTCGCCGCTACGACACCGGCGATAGGGTGGATTACATCAAGGCCATCGTGCAGCTGGCCTCGGATCGTGACGATCTGGGACCGGAGCTGCGTCCCTGGTTCAAGGAGTTCGCCGCGGGCCTCTAGCCCCGTTCGAGGGGAGTGTGCATGGAGCTCTCACTCCCACGCGAACACGAACAGATCTCGATCCGCCTGATCAAGCCGCGCGACGCGCGGGTGCTGCAGCAGGAGCTGCTGAGCAACCGCACGTGGCTGCAGCAGTGGGAGGCGACCAGTCCCGACGGGCCGGTCTCGTTCGATATGCGCCTGGGCGTGCGCCGGCTGCTGCAGCAGTACCGCGATGGAGCCGGCGTCCCCCTCGTGATGGAGTACGGCGGGCGGGTGACCGGGCAGCTGAACGTCTGGGGCATCGCCCGCGGGTCGCTCGCGAGCGCAACCATCGGGTACTGGGTGAGCGAGCGCTTCGCGGGCAAAGGCATCACCCCGACGTCCGTCGCGATGGCCACCGACCTCTGCTTCACCGATCTGCGCCTGCACCGCATGGAGATCTGCATCCGCCCCGAGAATC
Organism: Microbacterium sp.; assembly: GCF_003248605.1. Lineage (GTDB taxonomy): Bacteria > Actinomycetota > Actinomycetes > Actinomycetales > Microbacteriaceae > Microbacterium. The sequence goes on along the minus strand of NZ_QFPF01000006.1, from coordinate 10,220 downwards.
GTGCGAGCCTGCGCGTGGTCGAGAAGCTCGGCTTCCGCTACGAGGGGCTTCGTCGTCGGTACATCCACATCGACGGTGACTGGCGCGATCATTACGCCTTCGCGCTGACCCGCGAGGAGGTGCCGCACGGCGTGCTCGACCGCTGGGTGCGGGGCCAGGCACCGCGCGACGCCGCGACCGTGCCGCCCGCGGACCGCCCGACTCCGGCCGTCGGCCCGTCGGGAGCCGCGGGCGCATAGCGTCGCGCCCCCGCCCGCGCAGAAGTCGGCGCGAAAGGGGTCGGCGACACGCGCCGGGATGCCGGGGGATCGCCGTGCCGTCGCATACCGTTGTCGCCATGGGTGGGCAGGTTCTCGGCGGCGGAGTGATCGTGCTCGTCGCCGTGCTCCTCTGGCTCGTCTATCTCCTGCCCACGTGGCACAGCCGGCATCAGTTTCACGCCGCCGAACGCAACGCCGTGCGGCTGAACCAGGCGCTGCGCGTGCTCGCCGAGACCAGCGAGACGCCCGCCGAGGTGCGGCTGGAGCTGACCGCGCGCACCGCGCTCGCGCAGCAGAAGCTCGCCAAGCGCCTGCAGGCCGAGAAGCAGGCCGCCGAGCTCGAAGAGCTGCGCGCCGAAGTCGAGGTCGCCCGACACGCACCCGCCGCCCGCCGTGCACGGGCCCGACGCCGCGCGCGACTCGTGGCGACGGGGCTGCTCACCGCCGGTCTCGCCGTGATCGGGGTCGGCGTGTGGCAGACCGTGCAGTCCGGCTCGCAGCTTGCCCTCTGGTCGGGCGTGGGCATCGTCCTGCTCGCTGTGGCGGTGCTGCACCGCATGGCCCGGGTCGCCACGCGCGCCGTCATGCGGGAGAGCGCACCCGCGATCGTCCGTACCGCCGCCGTGATGCAGGACGTGCAGCTGGCCGAGCAGTCTCGCGCCTGGACACCCCGCAGCCTGCCCCAGCCTCTCGCCTCGTCGGCGGGATCACGTGCTGCGGCAGAACTCGACGCCGCCGAGGCGCGCGACGCGCTGCGCCTGGCCGCGCAGGCCGAGGCGATGCGCGCCCAGGCAGAGTCTCTCGCGCCGGTGCCGATCACGGCCGCGAGACCCGCGGCGCCTCCTATGGGCCCGTCTCGATATGCGGCGATGGGCGTCGTCGACGACGCCGAGATCGAAGCGCACGTGCGCCAGCTGCTCCGCTCCCGCGCCGCGGGCTGAGGTCTGCGTTCGCCTGTCGCGTTCTGCGGGTGCGTGGGGTGTGGATGCGCAGTTTGCGACAGGGGAGCATCCCGGGGTGGATGCTGCGGCCCGCCGCACGCCGAAGCGGCCCGCCCCCGTGGGGAACGGACCGCTTCGGCTGATGGGATGCCCTACTTGAAGGCGTCCTTGACGTTGTCGCCGGCCTTCTTGACGTTGGCGCCGGTCTGGTCCGCCTTGCCCTCGGCCTCGAGGCGCTCGTTGTCGGTCGCCTTGCCGGCGGCCTCCTTCGCCTTTCCGGTGAGGTCTTCGGCGGTGTGCTTGATCTTGTCTCCGATGCCCATGTGAGGCTCCTTCCGTTTCCTTCTTCTCCAGCCTGCGCCTCTCGGGCGCAGGACGTCAGTGGGTTGTCTTTCGGGGGGTGAGGGTGCTACGCATCCCGTTCGTGAGGTGCACGACGACGGGCAGGCCGCGGTGAGGTTCGGCTGCGTCTCGGGTGGCGGCCTGGGGGCGGCATCCGGGGTCTGATCGCCGTGATAACCTAGCGGAGGTCTACGGGCCTGTGGCGCAGTTGGTAGCGCGCTTCGTTCGCAATGAAGAGGTCAGGGGTTCGAATCCCCTCAGGTCCACCAAAAGGAAAAGCGCCCCTCGCGGGCGCTTTTCCTTTTGGTGGACGTGCGTCTCCTCTTGTCGTGCGTGTGGTGACCTTCGCTACGCAGGGACGGCGGTGCCGGTCGCCGCGCGCAGGCGCCCGGCTGCGAGCGCCTCGGCCGCCTCGAGCGGGGTGACGCCGCGTTCGGCGGCATCGGCGTAGACCCGGCGCAGGGTCGCGCCGATACCCGCGACCCGCGCGAGGATCTCGTCGCGGGTTCCGAGCCCCTTCGCGACGAGATCGAGATAGATCACGCCGCCGGCGTTGACCACGAAGTCGGGCGCGTACAGGATGCCGCGGCTTGCCAGCCGATCGGCTCCGCGGTGTTCGGCGAGGGGATTGTTGGCGGGTCCGCAGACCGCGCGAGCATCGAGCGCGTCGATCACGTCGTCGGTGAGGAGGCCGCCGATCCCCGCCGGCACGAAGACATCGGCGGGCACGAGGTGCTCCTCGCCGGGCGGCACCCATGCGGCCTCGAGATCGTGCGCGAGGTGCTGCTTGACGGGATCCACATCCGTCACCGTCAACCGGGCACCCTCCGCCGACAGTCGCACCGCGAGCCGGCTGCCGACCTGACCGAGTCCCGAGATCGTGACGGCCCGGCCGGCGACGTCCGCCACGCCTGTGAGCTGTTCGAGCGTCGCGCGGATCGCCTCGTAGACGCCGAGGCTCGTGGGCCCTGCCGGCTCGCCCGACCCGCCGACGCGGTCGGGCAGCCCGACGACGTGGGCCGTGCGCTCGCTGACGACGAGCATGTCGTCGGTGGTGGATCCGACATCCTCCGCCGTCCGATACAGCCCGTCCATCGCCTCGACGGCGTCGCCGAGATCGAGGAAGGCGGCGCGGCGCCGCTCGGCGTCGAGCGTCGTGCCGGGTGCGAGGCCGATGACGGCCTTGCCTCCGCCCGCGTCGAGACCGGCGGCCGCGTTCTTCAGCGTCATCGCGGCCGACAGGCGCAGGACGTCACCGAGCGCGTCGCTCCACTGCGGGTAGGTCCAGAGGCGAGCGCCGCCGAGGGCGGAGCCGAGTGCGGAGGAGTGGAGCGCGACGGCGATGAAGAGGCCGCTGCGGTGACCGGTGATCACCTCCACGCGCTCGTGGGTGAACTCGGGCAGGGGCAGGGCGGTGGTCATCGCGGTCCTTTTCGGCGGGCCTTGTGGGCGCTGTGCTCGGGAGCGCGCGGCGTTGCGGCTCCAGCATCCATTCTGCTCCTTGACGGGGCGCGGCGGGCGCTCGGCGGCGCGCCGTAGGCTGGCGGGGTGACCGCGCACCTTCCGCCCCGCAGCCGCATCGTCGCCGACCGCCTCGCCGAGGCGGGGATCGCGGGGGAGATCGTCGTCCTGCCGGATGCCGCTGCCACCGCCGCCCTCGCCGCCGCGGCGCTCGGGGTCGAGGTCGGGGCGATCGCGAACAGCCTGGTGTTCTGGAGCGATGGCGAACCGCTGCTGGTGATGACCAGCGGCGCGCACCGGGTCGACACCGCGGCGCTCGCCGCGCGCCTGGGCCGCGGCAACATCGCGCGGGCCAGCGCCGAGCAGGTGCGTGCGGCGACCGGGCAGGCCATCGGCGGTGTCGCCCCGACCGGGCACCCCGCGCCGCTGACCACTGTGGTCGACGAGGCGCTGGCGACGTTCGCCGAGATCTGGGCGGCCGGCGGCACGCCGCACACCGTGTTTCCGCTCACCTTCGACGAGCTCGTCGCTCTGACCGGGGGCACGGTGTCGAAGGTCGACTGACCGCGTCACCCGGGGGCTCTGCCGGGTTCAGGACGGGCGCGGGATGTCGTAGGTCCAGCGCACGGGCCGCGCGTCTCGCACGTCCGCCCATGTGTCGACGTCGAAGTCGAACACCGCCACTGCGCAGGTGGGCATGTGCGGGATCGCGTCGCCGTCCGGGAAGCCGGAGAAATGCTGAGCCAGGCTCGACAGGCCGGGGTCGTGGGCGACGACGAGGATGCTGTCGACGTCGCGCTCGTCGACGATGCGCAGCAGTTCGGCGGGCGCGACGCCGTAGAGTCGCGCATCGTGCTCGACGGGCACGCCCAGCGCGTCGGCGAAAGCCTGTGCGGTCGTCGCGGCGCGCACCGCGGTGCTGGAGACGATGAGAGCGGGGACGAAGTCCGTGGCCGCCAGCCGTGCCGCCATGCGCGGGGCGTCGCTGCGCCCGCGGTCGTTGAGCGGGCGATCGTGGTCGTCGAGATCGGCGTGGTCCCAGCTGGACTTGGCATGTCGCACCAGAGCGAGGGTCTTCATCCGGCCACTCTACGCAGGCGGGGGTACCCGGGCAGGTGCGTGGGATGAAGCAAGATATATCGGGCGCGGGATAGACGGGGCGGTGCGCCGTGCGGTACGTATGAAGAGCACGATATGCGGGAATGCGTTCTGGGGATGCATTCCGATCGGCCCGCTCGCCGTCCCCTGTTGAGGCCACCCCCTCGGCAGCGTGACGTACGGCAGGCCCTGGCGCTTTCGCAAAGGGGCGGGGGTGCGGTCACGAGGCTCTGCCCCCCACCGCCTCGGGACCGCGCTCCCCGGCGATCCCTCTCGGCGCCCTGTGCCGCCCGGCATCCCTGTGCCGCCCGGCATCCGTGTGCCGCCCGGCATCCGTGTGCCGTGCACAACTGCGGACGCGAGGATGCGACGCGCCGGAAGTGTGCCCACGGGCCCGGCGTGTCGGCGGTTGCGTCCGCAGCTGTGCACACGCGCGGCATGGCCGAGCGGACAGAGGGTCAGATCTGGGCGACGTAGACCCAGGCGGGGGTGCCCGAGTCGAGCACGACGTGCTCGCGGCGATACCCCGACACCTCGTACTCGTCGGCCGCCTCGAGCTCGGCTTCGCTGAGTCGCACGAGCTTGCCGACCACCTTGTCGAGCCGGGCGCCGGTCCGGCGCAGGATCGGATGCACGTCGTGACCGCTCACGCCCGTTACGTGCGGATCGTCGATCTCGAGGTAGTCGATCGTGTACCCCGTCAGGACGTCGTCCTCGGCATCCAGCAGACGCCCGAACGTGTCGAGCTGCACCGACGGCAGCTGCAGCGTGCCATAGGTGAACAGGGCGACGTCGGGGGATGTCTCATCCACAGCATCAGGGTATCCACGCGCGGCGGCGGCGCGATGTACGACGCGAGAAGGGCGTGTTACGAACCGAGCAGCGCGTGGGCCACGGTGTAGATCGCCAGGCCCGCGAGAGCACCGACGATCGTGCCGTTCAGGCGGATGTACTGCAGGTCGCGACCGACCATCAGCTCGATCTTCTCGGTCGTCTCGGCCGGATCCCAGCGCTCGATGGTCTCGGTGATGATCGAGGCGATGTCGTGGCGGTAGCGCGCGACGACGAATGTCGCGGCATCGACCACCCAGGTGTCGACCCGGTGCTGCAGCGCAGCATCCGTCGTCAGCCGCTCGCCGACCTCGGTGAGGGCGTCGCGTGCGCGGCTGCGCAGGGCGCTGCGGGGGTCATCGAGCGCGGCGAGCAGGCCGTTCTTGGCGGTGTTCCACGCCTCGGCGGCGAGCGAGCGCACGCGCGGGCTGTCGAAGAGCGAGCCCTTCGCGCCCTCGAACCGTGCGATCGTTCCGGGGTCGTGCTGCAGGTTCTCGGCGAGTCGGGCGAGGTAGCCGTCGATCGCGGCACGGGCGGGATGCTGGGGGTCGGTGCGCACGGCCGCGACGAACTTGACCGCCTCGCTGTAGACGGTGTCATCGACCAGACGGTGCGCGATGCTCGGCACCCAGCCGGGAAGCCGGCGTGAGACGAGCCCCGTGAAGGAGTCGCGATTGGCGTCCAGCCACGCGGCGATCGTGTCCGCCGCGAGGTCGACGGCGGCGTGATGGCCCCCGCCGTCGACGATGCGACCGAGCCAGCCGCCCGCCGCCGGCGCCCACTCGGGCTCTATGAGGTGCTCGCGCGCGAGCTCGCTGATGACGTCGCGCACATCGTCGTCGCTGAGGGCGCGCAGCACCCCCGCGGCGATCGTCGAGCCTTCGGCGGCCACGCGTTCCGCGTGCTCGGGATGCCGCAGCCAGGCGCCCACGCGCCCCGAGACGCCGATGCTCTCGAGCTTGCCGCGCACCACCTCGGTGGAGAGGAAGTTGGTCTCGACGAACTCACCGAGGGTGCGTCCGATCTCGTCCTTGCGCCGGGGGATGATCGCCGTGTGCGGAATCGGCAGGCCCAGCGGTCTGCGGAAGAGCGCGGTGACCGCGAACCAGTCGGCGAGGGCACCCACCATGCCGCCCTCGGAGGCGGCACGCACGTACGCGAAACCGGGCACGCGCTCCTGCAGCGCGAACGCGACGACGAAGACGGCGGCCATCAGGATCAGCGCGCCGAGGGCGACGGCCTTCATGCGCCGCAGTCCGCGCCGTCGCTCGAGGTCGGCGGGGCTCAGCAGTGCAAGCGGGGCGGAATCCGTCGAGGTGGCCGGCATGCCGTCATCCTCGCACGGAGCGAGGACGATGCCGCGGAGGGCGCCGTGGTCGGAGCCCGCCCCATCCTCGGCTCAGGACGGGACCGGCCCGAGCCAGGCCGTCGCCGCCGTCGCGTGCGCGGATTCGGGGTCCGAGGGGTGGAAAGCGCCCGCGAGGACATCCCGATAGAGGCGCGAGAGCTCGGAGGAGGCGAAGTACGATGATCCGCCCGCGACGAGCATCGCCTCGTCGACCACGCGCTTCGCGGTCACCGTCGCACGGTGCTTCAGGCCCGACAGCAGAGAGAACCAGCGCGGGCCGTGATCGGCGGCGGCATCCACGTCGTTCGCCAGCGCCGCGATCTGCGGGGGCAGCGCATCGTAGGAGATCGCCATCTCGGCGACGCGCCAGCGGATGTCGGGATCGGCGCTGTAGGGGGCGCCGGTCTTCTTCGACCGACGCGTGGCCGCGGTCTGCACGGCGAGATCGAGCGCGCGCCGCGCGATGCCGGTGTATACCGAGGCGAGCATGATCTCGAAGACGCTGAAGATGCCGAAGACGATGGGGTCGGGATTCGGGCCGGGATCCACGCGGCGCACCACCCGGTCCGCGGGTGCCACCGCGCCGCGCAGCTCGGTCGTGCGACTCTGCGTGCCACGCATTCCGAGCGTGTTCCAGTCGTCGCGCGTGTGCACGGCGTCTTGGCGCGGCACGAAGGCGTAGACCATCTTCGGGCCGTCCGGCGACGTCGTGTCGAGTCCGTGGAGCCCCAGATGATCCCACGCGGGGGCGAGCGAGGTGAAGATCTTCGTTCCCGTGAAGGCATACGACCCGTCCGGGCGGGGTTCGGCGTCCGTGTCGCTGCCGAAGAGCACGAGGTCGTTGCCGGCCTCGCTGATGCCGAACGCGAACACCTCGCCCGCCGCGGCGCCGTGCTGCACGAATGCCAGGTCGTCGATGTCGCGCTCTCGCAGCACTTTGGCGACCCCCGTCCAGACGAGGTGCATGTTGACCGCCAGGGCCGTCGCGGGGGATGCCGTCGCCAGGCGCTGTTGAAGCGCCGCGGCATCGGCGAGACCGAGGCCTGCACCGCCCCGGTCGGTCGGCACGAGGATCGACAGGTAGCCCGCCGCCCGCAGCTCGTCGAGGTCGTCGTGCGGGAAGGTGTTCTCCACGTCGTGCGTCGCGGCCCGCGAGCGGATGCGCTCGAGCAGGTCGTCGGGCAGAAGAGCAGCCGGATCGGCGGGGTGGGGTGCGGGGTCGGATGTGCTCACGCGAGGATCTCCAGAAGCATCTGCATCGTGATTTCGGGCTTGTCGCGGTGCGGCGAGTGCCCCGCGCCCGGCACGATCGTCAGGGTGAACAGCGGATTGGCCGCGAGGATTCCCTGGGCGAGCTCGCCGGTGAACAGGCTGTACACCGCAGGGTCGGCGCCGAGTACATCGACGGGCACGCGCACGCGTGCGGCCTCGGCTCGCACGTCCCACGGATCGTTCTGGATGCTGGTCTGCGCAATCGCGAAACGGCTGGCCCCGCGCGCCGCACTCGCCTTCAGTTCGATGTCGTGGGGATGCCACTCGGGATGCTCGGCGCGCACCGCGTCTTCGGTGGGATCCGCGAGCGCCCGCTCCTGGCTGGCGCGAACGATCTCCGCATCGCGTCCATCGACCACCAGACCCGGATCTATGAGAACGAGGCGGCGGGTCCATGTCTTGTCCTCCGCGCTCGCTACGACGGCCGCCGCACCGCCGAGTGAGTGGCCGATCACGAGATCCCAGGGGCCTGCAGCATCCGGTGTCGTGGCGGCGATGTCGGAGGCGTACGCGGCGATCGAGTAGTCGAGGGCGCGCGGTGCGGCACCGTGGCCGCGCAGATCGACGGCGCTCGCGTGCCAGCCGGCGTCGGCCAGCGTCGTGCCGATGCGCCACATGAGCGCTCCCGTGGAGCCCAGTCCGTGGACGAGAAGGGCGCGGCGGTCGGCGCGGGGATCGCCCCACGACAGCACGGGGAGGGTGAGGGGTGCGGGCATGGACCCAGCCTACGAACCGAGATGCCGGCCCGGTGCCTCGCCCGGGCTGTGACAATGGAGCCCATGATCTCGACGGAGATGGCGCTGGCGCTGCGCGAGGCGGGCCTGATCTGGCATCCGCGTTCGGGTGACAGGTTCCAGTTGGACGAGCCCGAGTTCGAGGCCGACGTCTTCACCGTGAGCGAGATGACGATCGAGCCGCGTGCATATCCGACGGGCACGATCCTCGCCTTCAACGGCACGACGGAGTGGGCGCTGGATTCCGTCGCCCTCGAGGATGCGCTGTGGCTGCCGCGCGAGGATCAGCTGAGAGAGCTGCTGCGCGGCACGTTCCGCGCGCTTCGGCGGCTCGCCGACACGCACGAGGTCGAGATCGAGATCGGCGGCAGCCGGCGGATATTCGAACACCCGGAGCCGGCGGATGCGTACGCTCTCGCGGTCGCGGAGCTGCTGCGGCGGGTGAGCTGACGGCATCCGCTGGGCTGACGGCATTCGCTGGCGAGACGGCATCCACCGAGCCGTCTCGGCTCAGGTGATCGTGGGCACCGGCTCGGTATCGGGGATCGGGCTGGCGTCGCGCCCCCGCAGATCGGGGAAGGACCGCACGAACACCACGGAGACGGCCACGCCGACGGCTGCGAACGCGGCCGCCGCCCAGTAGGCGCCCGAGGGTCCCGCGCCGTCGATGAGGAATCCGGCGATGGCGGAGCCCGCCGCCGCGCCGATCAGCTGCCCGGTGCCGATCCAGCCGTAGGCCTCGGCGGTGTCGCTGAACTTCACGCTCGCGCTCGTGATCGCGAAGATCACCGCGAGCGCCGGGGCGATGCCGATGCCGGCGAGGATCAGCGTGCCGCCCAGCCAGAACGCGTTCAGCGAGAGCGTCGTGAGGGTCAGGCCCACGGTCACGATCGCCATGCGACGAGCCATCGCCCAGGGACCGATCGGGATGTGGCCGAAGGAGAGCCCGCCCGCGAGGCTGCCCACCGCAAAGAGGGCGAGGATGATGCCCGCCTCGAACCCGCCGTGCCCGAAGCTTGCGACGACTCCCGCCTCGACGGCGGCGCACGCGCCGATGAGGAGGAATCCGATGACGGTGCCCAGGAGCACGGGCGCCTTCGCGAGCACCTTGCCGATCGAGCGGCGGCTGCGCGGGATGCGCACGCGCCCGAGCTCGGGCGAGGCGATGAACCAGGCGCAGCCGCCGAGCAGGATCACGACGATGAGCAGGAGCGCGGGCACGGTGCCGACCTGGAGCGCGACGAAAGTGATCACGACGGGCGCGAAGACCCAGATGAGCTCCTGCAGCGAGGCGTCGAGAGAGAAGAGGGGGGTCAGCTGGCGGGAGTTGACCATCTTGGGGTAGATCGTGCGCACCGCCGACTGCACGGGCGGCGTGGCCAGGCCCGCCAGCAGGCCGAGGGCCATGTAGGCGGGCACGGGCAGGACGATGAGCGCGATCGCCGTGATCGCGAGGGCGCAGACGATCATCGTGAGGGTCAGCACTGGGCGCATGCCCCACACGCCCATCCAGCGGCTCGTCACGGGCCCCGCGACCGCCTGCCCCACGGATGTCGCGGCCAGCACGAGGCCGGCGGCGCCGTAGGAGCCCGTGATGTGCTCGACGTGCAGCAGCAGCGCCAGCGAGATCATGCCGTTGGGAAAGCGCGCCGTCAGCTGTGCGGCGATGATGCGGCCGACGCCCGGCGTGCGCAGCAGATCACGGTAGGCGCCCACGAGGATCCATCGTACGACCGGCCGCCGACGTCCGTGCAGGAGCGCGACATCGGGGCGCGCGCCGGGGGATGCGCGGGGCGCGGGCGGGGTTCGCGACAGGTGCGCGACACGCCCGCGACACGCCGCGGTCGAGTTTCCACAGCGTGTGGATGTCGGAGACCCCGCGTAGCGTGCGGATCTGTGGACAGCTGCGGCGACAGCATCCGTTCGAGGCGTT
>NZ_QFPF01000081.1 GCF_003248605.1 Microbacterium sp. | reverse complement strand
CTGTCTCCCGCGGGGCAAGAGCGGCCTTGGCGGTCTTGCCCAGAATGACAATGTCACCGACCATTGACCAGTTTTCAACATACGAGAGATCGAGCCTCACCGACTCGTCCCACGACAGAGTCGACCGGCCGCTCACCTGCCAAAGGCCCGTTACCCCAGGCTTGACTAGAAACCTTCTGTGCACATGGTCGGCGTATTGCTCGACTTCCGATTCGAGCGGCGGGCGTGGGCCCACGAGCGACATCGAACCTGCCAATACGTTGAGAAGCTGCGGCAGTTCGTCGAGGCTGTACTTGCGCATGAAGCGGCCAACGTGCGTCACGCGCGGATCATTGGTCATCTTGAAAAGGATCTCATTGCCGGCATCTCGCTGCTTTTGAAGCCCGGGAAGTAGCGCCTCGGCGTTCTGCACCATTGAGCGGAACTTGAGCATCTTGAAGGTCGATCCAGCGTACCCGACGCGCGTTTGGCGGAAGAGCACCTCGCCGGGGCTCGTCGTCTTGACGATGATCGCCAGAGCGAAGAGCAGCGGGCTTAGAACGATCAGACCGACGGTGCTGAGGATGAGGTCGGTCGCACGCTTTGCGACGCGCTGGCCCTTGCTGAAGCGCGGGGTCTCGACGTGGATGAGGGGCAGGCCCGAAACCGGGCGCGTGTGGATGCGCGGGCCTGCGATATCCGCGATGCTCGGGGCGAGCACGAGGTGCTGGCGGCCGGCCTCGAGGCTCCACGAGATCTGCTTGACCTTGTCGGGCGGTAGGTCGTCGGTGCTTGTCACGACGACCGTGTCGGCCTGCGTCACCTTCAGTGCCCGGTCGATGGCGTTGACGCTGCCCATGATGGGAATGTCGGTTCCCTCGATCGTTGCGGCGATGCGGCCGGTGGGTACGCAGCAGCCCACTACGGCGTAGCCGGCGCTCCACGAACGCTTGAGCTCTCGCGCGACCTGGGCCACGGAATCCTCGGACCCGACGAGCAGCACTCGGGCGGTGTACTGGCCCTGCGCGCGCTTGACCATGAGCCACTGGCGCCACAGCCAACGCTCGAAGAAGAGGAACAGGATTCCCAGTGGCAGGGAGATGAGCAGGAAGCCGCGGGCCACATCGATCTGGAACAGGAACGCGACGATCGCGATCGCGCCGAACAGCACGAAGCTGGCGTCGAAGATGCGCTTGTACTCCTGCGAACCGTTGCCGATGACGCGGTGGCTGCGGGTGTCGTTGAGAGCGAGAACGGTCATCCACAGCACGATGAGCCCGGTGGAGAAGATCCAGTAGGCGAGGTCGCCGATGAGCGAGTTCTCGCGTGTGACAACGTCGGCGTCGAGACCGAGCCAGGCGAGCTGCGTGCCGAAGACCACCCAGATGAGCACGAGCCCGTCGCTGATCGCGAGAAAGCGGGCGTAGCGGCGGCGCCAGTTCTTCTGCTTCGGGGCGATCTTGATGGGGCCGGTGAGGGATTGGCGGCCCTTGGGGGGTGTGTCGGCGGGGGTTTCGCCCTTCGACGGGCTCAGGGCGCGGTCGTCGGGGAGCTCGATGGGTGCGGTGCGGTGGTAGCGGGGCTCGGGGCCGAAGTCGAGATCGTGTGCGGTGGCGTCGGTGCGCGGAGCCGCGATGGGCTGCGTCTCCGTACCGATGTCTCGTGCGCTCACGTGGCTGGGGGCTTCCGCGTTCTGTGCCTGGGATGCGTCCTGGTATATGAGGACCTTCTCATTCGACGGTAGCACCCGTATATGACGCCGCTGTGAACGCGAGTGGCCTTCGGTGTTCGGAAACGTGTGGTTAGTTCTGATCCTGTTCGGGCGAACGGGGCGGTCTGGGGGGCGCTCTTCGAAGGCGAGCTACGGCGCGACCCACGCGGCCACGCTCAATGCGAGCGCCCACAGTGGTACCCACTTCCACGGTGCCGGGACGACACCGGCGCGTGCGATCTGCGTCGCGGCGATCAGGCTGCGCCAAACGGGAGAACGAGTGCGAGGTAGCCGCTGCGAGCCCGATCGCGAGCGTCGCGACCCCGAGCGCGTAGAGGATGTCGCCCGTCAGACCCAGGATCTGGCCGGCGCCGGGCGTGCCCAGCAGGCTGTAGCGCAGCATCCCGATCACGCCGCACGCGATCAGCCCGATGCCGCCGGTGAACGTCAATCCTCTCGCCCGTGGGTGCGGCCCGCGGCGGGCGCGGCCACCGGCGGTCGTGCTCCGCGGCGCGAGGACTTCGGCGCGGTGCGAGGACTCTTCCGGCGCAGAAGTCCTCGCCTCGCGCCACAGTCCTCGCGCGGGGCGGGTGGGCGTGTTCGGGCCGGGTGTGTCCGGACTCGTATGGATCGGCGCTAACCCGTGCGCTCGGTGCGCGCGGGGCGCGCGTCAGCCCTCGGGCGTGCGCCCGAGCGACAGGTGCACGGTGTATCTTCCCGAGCCCGGTTCGAGTGTGATCGTGCGATCCTCGGCGGGGGAGTCGGGCGGCAGCGGCGCCACGGCGGTGGCATCGGTGTCGTCGCCGACATCCTCGTTCTCGATGATGTGCAGCCGCAGCAGATCGGTGAAGCCGAGATCGCTCGGGCGCCACGGGCCCAGGGGAGCGGCGGTCACGATCTGGGCCTCGCCCGTGTGCATGCGGGTCTCGCTCAACAGGGGCAGGCGGTCGGGCGCGCCGTCGATCGTCGCGATCAGCGAGATCTCGTCGGCGCCGAGCGCGTCGATGCCCGTTTCGTCCTCGCAGATCAGGCGCGGCGAATGCATCGTCGCCTGCACGAAAGTCAGCGGTGACCGAAACGACACCTCGACCGGATCGACGGCGGGATTCGCCCGGTCGATCCGCCACCGCACCGTGCCGCCCTCGGCCGAGCGCACGACGTGCGCGTGCGAGCCACGCCCCCACGTGACGGGCGGTTCGGCGAACGCGTCGTGCGTCAGGGTGAGCGTCACCGGGTTGTCGCTGGTGTTGTGTACCTCGAACGTCCAGTCGACGACCCGGCGCTGCGCCTGCCGGTGCAGCTCGCTCGCAAACCACAGGGTCGACGGCACGGCCGCGGGCCCCAGCATCCGCTCTATCGTGGCGGTATCGACCGACACCGGCCCGCGCTGCGGGTGCACGTGGATCGCCGATGCCGGCGATGTGCCCAGGTGTCGTATGAAGACGATCGCCGAGCTCTCGGCGCCCGGAGCGTCGGGTCTGCGTCGCACGCACACGAAGAACTCGTCGGCGGGCACGGCGTAGGTGCGCACTCTTGTGTGCGCCACACCGTACTCGCGCAGCACGTCGTGCGCGTACTCGATCTCGCGCGTCTCGGTCTCAAAGACCGGGCGCCGCGGCGTGCTCATGTCCTCGGGCACGAATACGTCGTATTCCAGATCGGATGTCGGGGCCACCGACCACGTGCCCCCGCCCTGCACGCGATACCAGCGCAGACGGCCACCCGGCAGATCGAAGGCGTCGCCGTCGAGCGGCAGCTCGACATCGCGCGCCCGGGCGGGGGAGTGATGCGGCGAGGGCTCGTTGATGTCGGCGAACACGCCGATGTGGTCGGAGGCCCCGGGGTACACCAGGCGCATCTGATGCACGACCGCGGGCGCCTGCGAGTCTTCGTTGCGCACCAGCACGTAGTCGAGCCGGCTGTTGCGTTTGTTCGGGGCGTCGATGTTGGTGATGCCCTCGTCGTGCGCATCGTGGCCCGCGCAGGCCATCTCGCTCGCCCACCCGTCGACGAACTCGCGCGTGAAGTAGGCGCCCGGCGTCTCGAAGACCGAGCGCCACTCCGCGGGAAAGGCCCGGTCGCCGATGATGTTGAGATCTCCGCACACGATCGTGTGCAGCTGGTCGGTGGTCGCTCGCGACAGCTCGATCATCGACTCCTCGATCAGCTGCGCGATCGTCCGCAGCTGCGCGGCGCGCACCGGCACGCCCTCGGCGATCGAGTCGTAGCTGGCCTGCGTGTGCGTCGAGAACACCACATAGCTCGTCGACGGGCCCGTCTTGACCCGCACCCGGAGCACCCCCTTGTCGGCCAGCCGGTCGGGACCCTCGGCGTCGTCGCCGAACGAGACGAACTTCGCGTTCTCGAGCGGGTAGCGGCTGAGCACCAGCAGACCGCTGTCCTGCGGAACCGAGAACACTCCCGCCGCCACCTGAGAGAGCACGAACTCCACGAGCGCCGCGACGGCGACCGTGCCCGGCATCCAGAACGCCGCCTGGGCGACGGCGGACGTGACGATACGTTCCTTCTCGGTCGCCGAGAGCTGGCGGGTGGGGCCCGCGACCGGGGTCGCGTGCGGGTACCGGTCGTGCAGTCGCGCGATCAGGTCGACGCGGGCGCGGTGCGAGAACACCTCCTGCAGGCAGACGACATCGTGCGCGGGGCCCGTCGCGAGCAGGTCGCCGATGCGACGCGCGCGGGCCATGATCGCCTCCTCGCTCGCCACCCCCGGCAGGTACATCAGCTTGGTGTTGAACGTGACGAGCCGCAGCCGCGCGGCCGGCTCGGGCTCGGGTGCGGCCCACCAGGCGTGCGTGAAGCGCCCGTCGTTCTCGGGAACGAACGCATCGAGCCGCCGCGGCCCGCGCGCGACAAGACCGATCGGGATGCCGGGGCTCACCCGCCGCGCCAGGATCGAGGATTGCATCCAGGTCGGGGAGGCATCGGCCCACGACACCGAGATCGCCGAGCCCGTCGTGTCGACGAACGCGATGTCGAGCCGGTCGGCGGCTCGGGTGACGGCCGAGATGGGCGCGCCGGGGATGGTTCGTGTGTCGGTGATGTCGTTGCGGGTGTGCCACAGGTTGTTGCTCGCGTGATTCCACCAGGCCGAGACGATGCGCCCGGTGGCGTCGGCGAAGAAGATGTCGAGCTGGTCGGGCCGGCGGGCGACGGCTGTGACCGGGGCGCCGGGTGTTGTGCGCACGGTGGTGATGTCGGTGCGGGTGCGCCACGTGTTGTCGGCCGGGTCGTACCAGGCCGAGACGATGCGTCCGGTGGTGTCGGCGAAGAAGATGTCGATGCTGTGCGGTGTGCGGGCGACGGCGGTGATGGGGGCGCCGGGTGTGGTTCGGATGTCGGTGATGTCGGCGCGGGTGCGCCAGGTGTTGTCGGCCGGGTCGTACCAGTCGGCGAAGAAGATGTCGATGCTGTGCGGTGTGCGGGCGACGGCGGTGATGGGGGCGCCGGGTGTGGTTCGCGTGTCGGTGATGTCGGTGCGGGTGCGCCAGGTGTTGTCGGGAAACCGCGACCACCATGCCGACACGATGCGCCCCGTGGCGTCGGCGACGAAGATGTCGAGCTGGTCGGAGTGTCGCGACACCGCCGCGATGCGCGTGGCTCCCAGCATCCCGGGTGGTGAAAGCGGTTCGTGCAGGCCGTACCCGTCGGCGGGGGTGAACCATGCGGTGCGCACGCGCCCCTCGGCGTCGACGAAGAACATATCGAGGTGGTGCGGGCGGCGCGACACCGCCGAGATCGGTGCGCTGACGGGCCCGATCGGGCGTGGGCGGTCGATCGTGATGAGTGTGCGCTGCCAGTCCAACGACAATCCCCTCGCCCGTGGGTGCGGCCCGCGGCGGGCGCGGGGCGGTCTTATGGTGGCGCCTCGGCGCGGTGCGGCGAAAGCCTGTTGAGAGCTTTCTCATGTGGGCGGGGCTCGGCGCTCCGCGGCGCGAGGACTTTGGCGCGGCGCGAGGACTCATTCGCTGCATGAGTCCGCGCCCCGCGCGAAAGTCCTCGCGCGGATGACGGCGAGGAACCGTGCCTGCCCGGCGCGGTCGTGCGCTCTGAGGTCGCGGATCGCCATGGAATCGAAGACCAGACCGAAGTATTCGGGGCTGAGCGCGAGCCGGTCTGCGCTGATCCCCAGGTCGTACACTCGCGGCTAACCCGTGCACTCGGCGCGTGGGAGCCCGTTCGGAGGACCTCTTCGCCCCTCGTCGCGTGCTCGGGCGCGCTCGCTTACGCTCGACGAGTGCTCGCGCGAACGGTGAGCTCTGTCGGCAGGACGGTGGCGCCGGCCGGGTTCATGCCAACGCCCGAGATCTCCGCGATGAGGCGCCGCGCCGTCGCTGCGCCGATCTCTTCGAAGGGGACGCTGATGGTGCTCAGTTCAAGCAGCGCCGAGGTCTCGTGGCCGTCGAAGCCGATGATGGCCACGTCGCGCCCCGGGATCAAGTCTCGATCGCGCAGGACGCGAAGGGCGCCGTAGGCCATCTCATCGGAGAAGGCGAAGACGGCGGACGGAGGAGCATCGGCGTCGAGGAGCTGCTCCATCGCCCGTGATCCGCCGGCGATCGTGAAGTCGCCGGGCGCGATCAGGTTCGGGTCCGCCTCTCTGCCCGAGCGCGACATCGCGTCGTGAAAGCCTAGATGGCGCTGATACTCCAGCACCGCCGGATCCTGCGCCTCGCGACCGTAGATCACCCCGATGCGCGTGTGACCCAGGTCGAGGAGATGCTCGGTGGCTGTTGCCGCGCTCGCGCGGTCGTCGATCTGCACGTTCGAGCCCCACGGGCCCTGCTCCCCGAACGAGACGACCGGCATGTTCAGCTTGGCGATCTCTTCGACATCGGGGCTGTGCAGCGACAGCGAGAGGACGAGAAACCCGTCGACCCGGCGCGCGAGGCGCTTGCGCGGCGGCACGGGATGAGGATCGCTCGGATCGCCGGTGCAGTAGAGGAGCAGATCCATCTCGGTGCCCCGCATGGCGCTCTCGATGCCCGCCAGCATTCGCTGGAACGCCATCCGATTCACGAACGGCGTGATGACTCCGATGCTGCCGGCCCGACCCGTCGAGAGGGCAGCGGCCGCGGGCGAAGCGACGTAGTTGAGACGATCGGCAACCTGCTGCACGTGCTGCCGGATCGCGGGGTCGACGGTATCGAAACCGCGAAGCGCGCGGGAGACCGTCGCTGTCGACACGCCCGCCACGCGGGCGACGTCTTTGACGGTGACGCTCAACGATCCTCCTCGGTGCTTCCGAGGCTCATCTTATCCGTCGCCTTCGTAGGCGCAAGTAAGCGATTACGCAGCGTATCCAACTCGTTACATCATGACGGGTTCCCTGATTTGGTGCAGTTATCCGGGGTGATCCGAGCGCGCTCTCAAGAAGCCGAGTAATCGGTTACTTGACAGGAGCGGCGAATCTCAGCATCCTGAATCGCGGCGCACAGCATGAGCGCCACCGACCGGTCGGTGCGGCCAGGCCGGAGGAACGGCTCAAAGGAGAGAGAAATGCACACCAAGAAGCGGCTGATCATCACCGCGTCGGCGACGGCGGCCCTGCTGACCGTCCTGACGGCATGTGGCGGTAGCGCGTCCGACGAAGGTGGCGACGACGGCATCGGTCCGATTACGTTCGCGTCCGGCAAGGACCTCACGGGTGCCATGCCCCAGCTGATCGAGATGTGGAACGAGCAGAACCCCGACCAGGAGGTCACGTTCCTTGAGCTGTCGGCATCGCCGGATGACCAGCGCACGTCGTTCGTGCAGGACTTCCAGGCCAAGAGCGGCAACTACGACGTGGTGTGGGGCGACGTGGTCTGGACCTCGGAGTTCGCCGCGTACGGCTGGCTCGAAGAACTCGACCCGGAGAAGGTCGCGGGTCCCGACATCCTGCCCGCCGCCGTCGCATCGGCCACCTACGACGGCAAGGTCTGGGCCGCGCCCTTCATGACGAACGCCGGGCTGCTCTACTACCGGTCCGACCTCATCGAGACGCCGCCCACGACATGGGCGGAGATGGATGCCGCGTGCGAGATCGCGGCCGCGAACGACATGGACTGCTACGCCGGGCAGTTCGCCCAGTACGAGGGCCTGACGGTCAACGTCGCCGAGGCGATCAACTCGGCGGGCGGCGCATTCTTGAGCGAAGACGGCCAGTCGGTCGCCGTCGACTCACCGGAGGCGCGCGAGGGGCTGCAGCACCTGGTCGACATGTTCGAGAGCGGCCAGATCAACGCCGCCGGCATCACCTACCAGGAGCAGGAGAGCGCCAACGCCTTCCTCGACGGCGACGTGATGTTCCTGCGTAACTGGCCCTACGTGTACACGGCGGCCAGCGAAGAGGGCTCGGCGATCGCCGGCAAGTTCGGCATCACCACCCTGCCGGGTCTCGACGGCCCCGGAGTCTCGTCGCTCGGCGGCATCAACCTGGGTGTCTCGGCTTTCTCGAAGAACAAGGAGACCGCCAAGGCGTGGGTCGAGTGGATGCAGTCGGACGAAGCGCAGCGCGTGCTGGTCAGTGTCATGAACCAGGCCTCGGTGCGCAGCGACCTGTACACCGACCCCGAGCTCGTCGAAGTGTCGCCCTACCTGCCCACGCTGCAGGAGTCGCTCGAGAACGCCAACCCCCGCCCCCGCACGCCCAACTACAACGCCGTGAGCCTGGCGATCCAGGAGAACGCCTACGCGGCGCTGCAGGGCTCGATGTCGGTCGATGAGGCCATCACGCAGATGGCGGCCGACCTCGAACAGGCGATTCAGTAAAGCGACCCAGAAGGCGAGTCATGTCGACCTCACTCCGGCCCGCCACACGCGGCCCTCAGAAGAAGTCCCGGCCTGGCCGGGAGAGAGACGGCGGACTCGCCTTCTGGCTCGTCATCCCCTCCATCGTCGTCCTGACCCTGGTGATCGCCTTTCCGGTGATCTCCTCGATCATCCGCTCGCTCTTCGGCGACGGCATCGGCGAGGCGCCCTTCGTGGGTCTCGACAACTACGCGCAGGCGCTCTGGGGCTACAACGCCCCCGACTTCTGGGCGGCCACCGGCGTGACCTATCTGTTCGCCGCCGTGACCATCGTGCTCGAAACGCTCATCGGCCTGGGCATGGCGCTCGTCGCCAACAGAGCGTTCCGCGGCCGCGGGCTCATCCGTGCGAGCGTGCTCATCCCGTGGGCCGTTCCCACGGCCGTGGCCGCTGTGCTCTGGAAGTGGGCCTTCGACCCGCAGGGCATCATCAACGCGCTGATCGGGTCCGACATCATCTGGACGGGCTCGACGATCCCGTCGATGATCGCGATCATCGTGGCCGACACGTGGAAGACCGCACCGTTCATCGCGCTGCTCGTGCTCGCGGGACTGCAGGTCATCCCCGAAGAGGTGTACGAGGCGGCGAAGATCGACGGCGCGGGCGCCTGGAAGCGCTTCGTCTTCATCACGCTGCCGCTCGTGAAGCCCGCGCTGCTCGTGGCAGTGCTCTTCCGCCTCCTCGATGCCCTCCGCATGTACGACCTGCCCGAGATCATGACCAACGGTGCGAACGGAACCGCCACCCTGTCGGTGCTCGTCGTGCAGTCCACCCTGAGCCAGCTCAAACCGGGATACGGGGGCGCGCTCTCGACCCTCACCTTCCTCTTCATCTTCGTGACGGCCTACCTGTTCGTGCGCCTGCTGGGCGTCAACGCGGTCGAGCAGGCCGGCGGCCGGAAAGGCAAGAAGTCATGACCGTTCGCTGGGGCACCGTCGGCACCTACGTCGCGCTCGCCGCCATCACGTTCTTCTGCCTGGCGCCCTTCTACTGGATGCTGGTGACCAGTCTCAAGGGGCCCGACGAGATCTTCGACAACACTTTGTGGCCGATCGTGCCGACACTCGAGAATTACGCCGCCGTGTTCGGCGCGCAGAACACCTTCGTGTTCGCCCTGCGCAACTCGGTCATCATCGCCGGCAGCGTCACGATCATCGCCCTCTTCTTCGGGGTGACCGCCGCATACGCGATCGCACGGCTGGAGTTTCGTGGCAAGAACATCGTGCTGGGGCTCTTTCTTGCGACATCCATGTTTCCCGGCGTCGCCATCCTGACGCCGCTCTTCCAGCTCTTCGCCGACTTCGGATGGATCGACACGTACCAGGCCATGATCATCCCCGACGTGAGCTTCGCGCTCCCGCTCGGCGTCTACATCCTCGTCAGCTTCTTCCGGGCGATGCCCTGGGAGCTCGAGGCCGCGGCGCGCGTCGACGGGTGCACGCGCGGGCAGGCGTTCCGCAAGATCATCCTTCCCCTCGCGGTGCCCGGCGTCTTCACCACGGCGATCCTCGTCTTCATCTCGGCGTGGAACGAGTTCATGATCGCCAACGCGATGTCGCAGACGCCGGCCGCACAACCGGTCACCGTCGCGATCGCGCAGTTCACCGGCATCTCGCAGTACGACAAGCCCTACGGCACGCAGATGGCGGCGGGCGTCATCGTCACGATCCCGCTCATCATCCTCGTGCTCATCTTCCAGCGCCGCATCGTCAGCGGCCTCACCGCAGGAGGCGTCAAATGAGCGTGCTACGGATTCTCGTCGTCGGCGGGACCGGCATCATCAGCGGCGCCGTCGTCGCCGAGGCGGTGGCCTGCGGGCACGACGTGCACACGCTCAGCCGATCGGGTGCGGGCGCCGAAGGCGTGCGAGCCCATCGCGCCGACGTGCGCGACGCAGACTCGGTGGCGCGGGCGCTCGAAGGCCTGCGCTTCGACGTCGTCGTGCAGTTCGTCGCCTTCGAGGAGGCGCATGTGAGGGCCGACATCGCGATGTTCGCCGGTCGCACGAACCAGTACATCTTCATCAGCTCGGCGTCGGCGTATCAGACGCCGCCGAGTCGGCTGCCGGTGACGGAGTCGACCCCCCTGCGCAACCCGCACTGGGAGTACTCGCGCAAGAAGATCGCCTGCGAGGACGCGCTCGTCGAGGCGTATCGGTCGAGCGGATTTCCGGTGACGATCGTGCGCCCCTCGCACACCTACAACCCGACCATGGTGCCCTTCGACGGCGGCTGGACCGTGGTCGAGCGGATGCGCCAAGGGCGGGAGGTGGTCGTACCCGGCGACGGCACGTCGCTCTGGACCATCACCCACCACACCGATTTCGCCCGTGCGTTCGTCGGGCTCTTCGGTCGCGACGAGGCCATCGGCGAGGCCTTCCACATCACCTCCGACGAGGCGCTGACGTGGAACGCGATCTACGGGCACATCGCCCGGGCCGCGGGCGTCGAACCTCGCCTCGTGCATGTGGCCTCGGCATCCATCGCCCTGGCCGACCCCGAATGGGGTGCCGCGCTGCTCGGTGACAAGGCGAACTCGATGGTGTTCGACAACACCAAGATCAAGGCGCTCGTACCCGACTTCGTGTGCCGCGTGCCCTTCGCTCGCGGCGCCGAAGAGATCATCGCGTGGCACGACGCCCACCCAGAGTCGCGCCGCGTCGACCGGCGGATGGATGCTGTCATGGACGCGCTCGTCGACACCTACCGGCCGCGACCGATCGCCGGCTTCTGACCCCCTCTCGAAAGGCTTACGAGAATGAAGTACACCACCCTCGGCCGGTCCGGCCTCGCCGTCTCGACACTCGCGCTCGGCACGATGACGTTCGGTGCGGAGGCCGACGCCGAGCAATCGCACGCGCAGCTCGATGTCTACGTCGATGCGGGCGGGACCGTCATCGAAACCGCAGACGTGTACAGCGGCGGCCGCTCGGAGGAGATCGTCGGCGAGTGGCTGCGGCAGCAGAGCTCGACCTCCCGCGACCGTCTCGTGCTGGCCGGCAAGGGCCGCTTTCCCGTCGACGTCGACCCCCGGGATGCCGGCACCTCGCGCCGCCACCTGCGCCGCGCGCTCGATCGCACGCTCGGCCGCCTGGGCGTGGATCACATCGACCTGTACCAGGTGCACTCGTGGGATCCGGTGACGCCGCTGGAAGAGACGCTCGGGTTCCTCGAAGACGCCGTGCGGGTCGGCAAGATCAGCTACGCGGGCCTGTCGAACTACCTCGGCTGGCAGATCGCGCAGGCGGCGACCATGGCCCGCGGGCGATTCCCGCTCATCTCGATGCAGCCGCAGTACAACCTGCTGGCGCGAGAGGTGGAGTGGGAGATCCTCCCGGCTTGCGAGGCGAACGGCCTCGGCGTGCTGCCGTGGTCACCGCTCGGCGGTGGCTGGCTGGCGGGCAAGTATTCGCAGGATCAGCGGCCGGCCGGAGCGACGCGTCTCGGGGAGGACCCCGAGCGCGGGGTCGAGGCCTACGACCTGCGGTCGTCTCAGGCGCGCACCTGGCGGGTGCTGGATGCTGTGCGTGAGGTCGCGCAGGTGCACGGTCAGTCGATGTCGCGCATCGCGCTCGCGTGGCTGGGCGCACAGCCTGCCGTCAGCTCGGTGATCCTCGGGGCGCGGACCGTGTCGCAGCTCGAGGACAACCTCGGCAGCGCCGACGTCTTGCTCTCGACCGAGGATCTGGCGGCATTGGATGCGGCGAGCGACCCGGAGCCGTCGGCCTGGCCGTACGGCGCCGCGGGACGCGAGCAGCGCAGCCGCGGGCTGGCGTAGGGCTCGGGCGCGGCGCGAGCGTGCGGCTGCGTGCGGCGACCGCGTGGCGCGGCGCGGCGCGGCGCGAGGAGTGTGGCGCGGCGCGAGCGTGCGGCTGCGTGCGGCTACCGCGTGGCGCGGCGCGAGGAGTGTGGCGCGGCGCGAGGACTTTGACGCCGCAGAAGTCCTCACCCCGCGTCATTGTCCTCGCGCCGGTCGCGGGCTCGGGTTTGTGAGGCTAGTTCTGATCCCGTTCGGCAGCGCGGGGTTCGCCGCGCTCGTCGAGGTGGTCGCGCCACGAGCGGGACGGGGCCCAGCCGAACAGGCGTGTCGCCTTCGACGAGTCGATGCCGCTCGCGTCGACGCGGGGAACGGGGCGCAGCTCGACCTCGGGGTGCAGGCGCGCGACACTCGCGAGCAGGTCGCGACCTGCGATGTTGTCGGCCGCGGCGGCGTAGACGACCTCGTGACCCGGGGTCTGGGTGCGCAGGCAGGCGACGACGAGGTCGGCGAGATCGCGCACGTCGATGTAGGCCCAGAACACCGCGCTCGGCAGGTCGGGGTCATCGAAGAAGGGGCGCAGGTTCGCGGCGTAGGTGTCGGGCGTCAGCACCCAGGTCGGGCGGATCGACACGGCGGACGCGTCGGTGCGCGCGACGAACGCGTCGCACAGCATCTCGGTCACGCGCTTGGACAGGCCGTACGCGTCGTGCGCGCGGTCGGGGTGCGTCTCGTCGATCGGGCAGAAGGCGCCGACCATCGGTCGGTGCGCCCAGGTCATGCCCGAGACCGAGTCGCTCGACATGTTGATCAGACGGCGGATGCTGCGAGCCTCCATCGCCTCGATCACGTTCATCGTCGACTGCGTATTGGTCGCGAACACCTCGTGCGCCACGTTCTTGGTCGGCTCGGGGATTCCCGCCGTGTGCACGACGGCGTCGACATCGCGCACGACCGCAAAAGCGGCTCCGGCATCCGTCAGATCCGCCTGCACGTACGGCACGGCGTTGGAGTCGTCGGCGTCGTACACCGGCCTCCCGATATCGGTCCCCCGCACCTCGAACCCCGCGGCGACCAGCGCCGCGACGACGTGCCGGCCGACCTTTCCGCGCGATCCGGTGACGAGCACGCGTTGGACACGGGTCATGTTCACGGCGTCCAGGCTATCCGGGCCGGTCACGCGTCGAGAAAGGCCCGGTGGCCGGCCTCGATCACGTCGGCGTCGACGTCGATGCCGAGGCCGGGCTGCGTCGGCACGGCGACGAAGCCGTCGACGATCGAGGGGATGCCGAACCCGGCGGCCGGCGCGACTCGATCGAGCATCGGCGAGAGGTGGAAGGGGTACTCGATCAGGTCGACGCCCGGCGTCGCGGCGGCCACGAGCGCGTTCGCGGCGAATGTGATCGGGCTGCCGTGCGTGTGCATGACCACGCGCGCGCCGCGCCCCTGCGCCGTCTGCGCCATCAGCTGCGCGCCGGCGAACCCGCCGCAGATCGACGCATCGGGTTGCACGACCGAGATGGCCGCAGCATCCATTGTGTCGAGCATGTGCTCGACGCTGAACAGATGCTCGCCGTAGGCGATGGGCACGGGCGAGGCCGCGGCGATGCGGGCGATCGCGGGCAGGCGCGCGGCCGAGACCGGCTCCTCGAACCAGCTGATGCGGAGGTCTGCCAGGCGCTGAGCCATCTCGAGGGCTTCGGCCACCGAGAACAGCTCGCTGCCATCGACCATGAGGTCGATGTCGGGCAGCTCGGCGCGCAGATCGGTCAGCACGCGCATCGCGGTGCGCCAGTCGGCGCCGATGCGCATCTTGACCATCGACACCCCGCGCTCGAGCAGCGGCTGAAGCAGCTCGAGGTGCCCGTCGACCTCGCGGGATTCGAGAAAGTGACTGTTGCCGGCGTAGACCCGGAGGCGCTCGCTCGCTCGCGAGCCCAGGGGAGCCAGCGACTGCCCGGCCGAGCGCGCCTGCGCGTCGCGG
This sequence comes from Microbacterium sp., assembly GCF_003248605.1. Classification (GTDB taxonomy): domain Bacteria; phylum Actinomycetota; class Actinomycetes; order Actinomycetales; family Microbacteriaceae; genus Microbacterium. Next base: position 2,478 of record NZ_QFPF01000081.1, on the reverse strand, counting down.
ATCGCGATGTCGACGGCACTCATCGACTGGGCGGCCGAATAGCCGAAACCGAGAGTGCGGCCCACGGCCCGCCGCTTCTCGGCGAGCGCGTGCAGAGCCGCGTCGAACGAGAGCCCCGTCGCGACCGGACCCCACACGTCGTCGACGAACCGGGACAGCACGGTGGGGTACGAGATGCCGAAGCTGTCGCAGCTCTCGCCCCACCCCACGACGCCGTCGGTGGTCTCGGCCCGCACGACGAACAGCGACATCTCGGCGTAGTCGGTCGCAAGCCGCAGGGGCATGGCGGTGAGGGAGGCGATGGTCATGAGCTGAAGCTGATGCTCGGGTCGAGGAACTCGTTGGTGTAGATGTCTTCGGCGGTCAGGCCCTCGGCGACGTCGACGCCCGACTCGGCGTAGATCTCGGCGAGGAGCGTCGTCATCCGCTCCATGCGCTCGGCATCGAACGACCCGAAGACGCCGTCGGTGCCGTCGGCGACGAGGCCCTCCTCCTGCATGACACGGTGGATCTCGGCGCCCAACTCGGGGCTGACCTGGAAGAACTGGTCGATCTCGACGAGGTAGTCCGAGATCGCCTGGTTGATCGGCTCGGGGTCCTCCATGTAGTCGAGCTGCGACTGCTGCATGGCGGGAACCAGCTGAGCCAGGCACTCGGACTGGGCCTCGACGACCTCGGGCTTGCCCGACCACGCGGCCGCGTAGATGTCGTAGCCCGAATCGGCGATCAGGAACGAGTCGACGTCGCGCCCGTAGTCGGGAAAGTCGACCTTGAGGCGGTACGGCTCCTGCGTGATGTAGCCCTGCATGACGACCGGCTCGTCGGCGACGAGGCGGGTGACCGAGCCGTCGAACGACCCGTCGACCTGGTCGGCGCGCACATCGCCCTGGGCGATGAGGTAGTCCATGTACGCCGCGCCCTGGAAGTAGAGCACCGTGGCATCGCTCTGCCCGATGTCGGCGAGGTCGTCGAACGAGTACCGCTCGGGATCCCAGAACAGGATCTGCGGGTTGACCTGCAGCGGCGTGTACACGGCCTTCGTGGGCTGGTCGGCCGAGAGCTTGACCGACTCGTCGGTGTCGATCATGGCGAGCATGATCGAGTCGTCCGAGTAGAGCAGGGCCGTGGACTGCTGGAACCCGATGAACGGCCCACCCGAGCGCACCTCGATGGTGATGTTCGGGTCGACGATCGCGGGGCCCGAGTAGATGCCCGCGTCGGGGTCGGTCGTCGCCTCAGCCGGGTCGATGAGGGCGTAGGCGGCGGAGTGCTCCGGCTCCGGAAACCAGTTCGTCTGCAGCACGACCGTGGCCGGGCAGGCGCTGAGCGCTCCGTCACCGCCTGCGGCTGCAGCATCCTGCGCGGTCGGTTCGGTGCCCCCGCAGCCGGTCAGCGCGACCGAGAGGGCCGCGCCGATCGCGGCGGTGGAGACGAGAAGGCGGGTGCGGTTCATGTGATCTCTCCAGGGGTGAATGGTGCGTGTCGGGTGATGCGGGGTGCGCGTGGTGCGTGTGGTGCGGTCCGGGGGTGGGGTGGGGATGCTGCGCTCAGCGGCCGTCGGGCTGGTACCAGCGGCCGATGACCAGGCGCGAGAGCAGCCCGAACAGCCAGAAGACGACGAGCCCGAAGAGCGAGGCCAGGATGATGGCGCCGTACAGCATCTCGCCGTCGAGGCGGTTGCGGTACGTGTCGATCGCGAGACCGATGCCGGAGTTGCCCTGGCGGAAGAAGAAGTCGGCGACGATCGATCCGACCACCGCCATGCCGGCCGAGATGCGCAGCCCCGTGAACAGGGCCGGCAGGGCCGCCGGAAACTGCAGGCGCCAGAGGATGGTCCAGCGGCTGGCGCGCTTGAGGCGGAAGAGGTCCTTCATCTGGGCGTTGGCGGAGTGCAGGCCGAAGAGGGTGTTCGTGATGATCGGAAACAGCGAGATCAGGATCACGACGAGGATGCGGCTGCCGAATCCGTAGCCCAGCGCGAAGGCGATCAGCGGCACGAGGGCGAGGATCGGCACGCTCTGCAGCGCGACGGCGTAGGGGTAGAGCGTCGTCTCGACCCACTTCGCCTGGCTCATCAGGATCGCCGTGGTGATGCCGATCACCGTCGCGATCGCAAGTCCCGTCATCGCGACGATCGCCGTCGTGCCCAGCTGCTCGAGCAGGTCGCCGAGGTTGTCGGGATCGAGGAAGGCGACGACGAGGATCTCGTGCGGCATCGGGAGGATGAAGCGCTTCGAGGGCGCGAGGAGCACGGCGCTCGTGAGGTACCAGAGCGCGAGCACGCCGGTCGCGAAGGCGATGGGCAGCAGGATGGATCTCAGGCGTGCGCGGGTCATGCCATCGCCGCCTTCAGCACGTCGGAGATCTCGGCCGACAGCTCGGCAAACTCGGGGGAGTAGCGCGTGTGCTCGTCGCGATCATCGCCGAACGGCACCGCGAACTCGCCGATGATCCGTCCGGGCGAGGCGCCCATGACGA
>NZ_QFPF01000080.1 GCF_003248605.1 Microbacterium sp. | reverse complement strand
GTTCGGCGCGTTCGTTCGCGTCGCGGACGGCATCGAGGGCCTCGTGCACATCTCGGAGCTCTCGGGCAAGCACGTCGAGCTCGCCGAGCAGGTCGTCTCCGTCGGCGAAGAGGTGTTCGTCAAGGTCATCGACATCGACCTCGAGCGTCGCCGCATCTCGCTCTCGCTGAAGCAGGCGAACGACTCGGTCGACCCGTTCGGCACCGAGTTCGACCCCGCGCTCTACGGCATGGTCACGGAGTACGACGAGAACGGCGAGTACAAGTACCCCGAGGGCTTCGACTCCGTCTCCGGCGTCTGGCTCGAGGGCTTCGACGCCCAGCGCGAGAAGTGGGAGCAGGAGTACGCTGCGGCCCAGGCTCGCTGGGAGGCGCACAAGGCTCAGGTCGCCAAGACGCTCGAGGCCGAGGCCACCGCCGCGGCCGACTTCGGCGGTTCGGCGTTCACGAGCGAGCAGGCCGGCTCCGGCACGCTCGCCGACGACGAGGCGCTCGCCGCTCTGCGCGAGAAGCTCTCGGGTCGCTGATCCGCGGCTGAGAAACGCACCGACAGGGGCCGGGACCGAAAGGTCCCGGCCCCTGTTGCATGTCCGACGTGCGATGTCGGGACCGGCCGCATGTCGCCGCTAGGGTGACAACCATGCCCGACGCCCCCCGCCGCGCCCCGCTCGTCCTCACGGCGCTCACGCTCGCGGCGCTCGTCTGCAACATCAATCTCGCGGCGGCCAACATCGCCCTGCCCGACATCGGCGACGCGTTCGGCGCCACCCAGACCCAGCTCAATCTGGTCGCGCTCGGCTGTTCGCTGGGGCTGGCGATGTCGGTGCTGTACCTGGGCGCCGTGGCCGACCGCTACGGGCGCAAGCAGCTGCTGATGCTGGGCCTCACGCTCACAGTCCTCGCCAGCTTCGTCTCCGCCTTCTCCGTGTCGATCGAGACGCTCATCGCGGCGCGGGTGTTCACCGGAATCGCCGCGGGCATGGCCTATCCCACCACCCTGTCGCTGATCACGGCGCTCTGGGCCAGCGGCCCGCGACGCACCGGTGCCATCGCGCTGTGGTCGAGCGTGAGCGCCATGGCGACCGTGATCGGCTCGGTGCTCGCGGGCCTGCTGCTGATCGAGTGGTGGTGGGGGTCGGCCTTCCTCCTCGCCGCACCGATCGCCGCCGTCGCGCTCGTGCTCGTCGCCGCGCTCGTGCCCGCGCACGTCAACGAGTCCACCGAACCGATCGACCACGCCGGGGGAGTGCTGGCCACGTTCGCCGTCGCCACGCTGGTGCTCGGTGTCAGCATGGTGTTCGCACCCGGTCAGCTCGCGCTCGGAGCCGTCCTCTTGGTCGCCGCCGTCGTGCTGCTGGGGGCTTTCGGGTGGCGCCAGCGTGCGGCACAGCATCCCCTCTACGACCTGCGGATCGCCCGCCGCAGGCTCTTCTGGGTGCCTGCGGCCGCCGGCACCATCGTCTTCGGCTCGCTGATGGGGGCGATGTTCGTCGGACAGCAGTTCCTCCAGAACATCCTCGGCTACGACACACTCGAGGCGGGACTTGCGGTCGTGCCCGCCGCGATCGGTCTTCTGCTGGTCGCCCCCCTCTCCGCCCGCCTCGTCACGGCGCGCGGGTCACGCGTGACGATGCTCACGGGTTACGTGCTCGTTTTCGCGGGGTTCGTGACGATGCTCTTCTGGGGTGAGCGCACTCCGTACCCGCTCATCGCGATCGGATTCTTCGTGATCGGCGCGGGAGCGGCGTTCGCGATGACCCCCGCCTCGCGATCGCTCACGCAGAGCACACCCGTGCGGCGCGTGGGCATGGCCTCGGCCACCTCGGACCTGCAGCGAGACCTCGGTGGGTCGATCATGCAGGCGCTGCTGGGTGCGATCCTCGCGTCGGGCTTCGCGGCCGCATTCGGCCGGCAGATCGCCGCCAGCAGCGAGGCGTCGACCATCTCCGACAGCGTCACGGCAGCGTTGCAGGCGTCCTACGCGTCCGCTCTTCACGTGGCCGACCAGTACCCCGCCTCTCGCGACGAGATCCTCGCCGCGGCCGCGCAGAGCCTCGTCACCGGCGCCCTCGCCGCGTACCTCGTCGGTGCGATCGCGATCCTCCTGGGCGCCGCCCTCGTGCTTTTCTGCCTGCCCGCCCACGCGCGTGAGCACGAGCTCCTCGCCGAGTACGAGGCCCAGGATGCCGCGCGCCCGGCCCCCGCCGTCGGGGACGCGCCGGCGTCCGGGCCGCGCCTGCCGGGTGGTCGGGCCCGGGTCCGATAACGTCGACGCATGGCCTCGGAGGTGGCGGGCGCGAGGCGCGCCCGTGTAGACGACACCGCGCGAGAGCGCACCGTCCTCCTGAACCAGTCGCTCCTGGCGGGCGTCGCTCTCCTCGCCGTCGTACTCATCCTCATGTTCGGTCAGGTGCGCGCCGTCACGCCGCTCGTGATCGGCTGCGCGCTCGTCTTCGTCGCCACGGGCGCGGCGATGATCGTGCCGTGGAACCGGCTGCCGCACATCTGGGGCGCGCTCATCCCCGTCGCCGACATCATCGCGATCGCCTTCCTGCGCGACGCGTCGCCGACGGCCGGCCTCGGCATCCTCTGGGCCTTCCCTGTGATGTGGATCGCCTGGCTGTACGGGGTGGCGGGCGTCGTGCTCTCGGTCGTCGGCGTCAGCACCCTGTTCTGGCTGCTCGTCGCCGCCGACCCCACGCAGTCCCTCAGCACCTCGACCCTCCTGCTGCCCGTCACCATCGCTGCGGTCGCGACGATCGCCTATCTCGCCTCGCGGCGAGCCCTGGCCCAGAGGTACCTGCTCGACAAGCAGTCACGGCACCTCCAGCAGTCCGTCGATCGGGCGCGCCGTCAGGAGGACATCGTGATGGATGTCCTCGACGCCGTCGACTTCGGGGTGATCCGCATCGCCCCCGACGGCACGCTCGCCGTGACCAACGAGGCCCACGCGCGGCTGCAGGGCTCCCGCGACCACAAGGGCGAGACCGTCGCCTACGGCTCCGACGGCGTCACCCGTCTCACCGCCGAAGAGCTGCCGCTCGTCCGCGCGCGCCGGGGTGATGTCTTCGAGAACGAGCTGGTCTGGTACGGCGACCCCGGCGACGATCGGCGGGCACTGAGCATCACGGCCCGGCAGATCAGCGATCTCGACGGGTCGTTCGCCGGAACGATCGTCGTCTCTCGCGATGTCACGACAGAGGAGCTCGCCCTGCGTGCGCGAGAAGACCTCGTGGCCTCCGTCTCCCACGAGCTGCGCACGCCACTCACCTCGATCATGGGCTACCTCGACCTCGTCCTCGACGACGACGAACTCTCGCCCGCCGCGCGCCGAAACCTCGAGGTCGCCGAGCGCAACGCGGGGCGGCTGCTCGAGCTGGTCGCCGACATCCTGACGGTCTCGGCCGTCTCCCGAAAGGGCATCGACCTGAGCATCGACGCGGAGGTCACGGATCTGTCCGACGTCGTGCGCGAAGCCGTCGAGAGCCAGGCGCCGCGGGCCGCCGAACGCCGCATCACGATCGACGATTCGGGTATCGAAGAGACGATCGCCTATGCCGATGCGCACCGCATCCGTCAGGTGATCGACAACCTCGTATCCAACGCCATCAAGTACAACAACGACGGCGGTCATGTCGAGGTGGGCGCGACATCCGACGGCCTGCACGCGTGGATCGTGGTGCGCGATGACGGACCGGGCATCTCCGAGCAGGAGCTGCCTCGACTGTTCGAACGGTTCTTCCGCTCGGATTCGGTGCGCAAGTCGACGACGCACGGCAGCGGGCTGGGGCTTGCGATCAGCCGCGACATCGTGCGCGCGCACGGCGGCGAGATCACGGTGCAGACCCGCCCGGGCGAAGGGTGCACGTTCATCGTGCGGCTGCCGACCGCAGATCCGAAGGGAGAGGCCTGATGGTCTTCGATCTGTTCACCACCTCGATGCTCGCGGCGGTCGTGGTGGTCGTCTCGGGAGTTCTGTTCATCGTCGAGAGCGTCGTGCGCAAGGACGCCGGGGCCGGGCGCGTGTGGTCGCTCGCTTTCCTCGGCGCGATCCTGTCGACCCTCTGCTACCTCGCCTGGGCGGCGGGCATCGATCCCTGGATCGCGGTCGCCGTCGGGAACGCCGCGTTCGTCGCGGGCACGGGATCGATGTGGCTCGGATGCCGGAGCTTCAACGGCCGGATCCTGCGCGTGCCCGCGATCATCGTGTCGGCAGCATCCGTTGCCGCGCTCGTCGCGGTCCTCATCGAGGGACCCGACGGCGGGGACTGGGCCGGGGCCGTGGTGATGTTCGTCGCGCTGGCGACGTTCGCGATCCTCGGCTCCATCGAGAGCCGGCGCGGCGCGATGGGGCGGCACGCCACGGCGATCGGGCTCACCGTGGTGCTCGCCTTCCAGGGCCTGTTCTACACCGCCCGCACGCTCGTCTTCCTCGCTGCAGGACCGGAAAGCGCGATCTTCCAGACGTGGTTCGGCTCGATCACCGTGAGCTTCCTGACCGTGATCCTGACGATCGTCGCCGTCGTGACGATCTCGGTTCTGCGTGGAACACCGGCCACGCGGACGATGGGCGATGCCGCAACGCTCGCGCTCAGCCCGGACGGCGTACTGCTGCCGGGTTCGTTCGAGCGGGTGCTCGGCCCCGTTCTCGACCGCGCGCGACAGTCCGGCGAACGGATCGCGGTGATCGCCCTGCGCATCGACGACCTCCCCCACATCGCGACCGCGTTCGGGCCGCTGGAGGCAGAGGACATCACGCGGGAGTGGCGGGCAGGCGTCCGCCGGTACGCGCCCACGACGGCGATGATCGGCGAGACCGACACAGCCGGTCTCGTGGTCGGATTCCCGCCCTCCTCCATCGGCGACGCGCGACGCATCGCCAGCCGTATCCACCGCCGGGTGCTCGATGACTTCGCCACGATGGGGACGGCGGTCGTGCCGGTCGTCGGGGTGGGTATCGCCCTCACGGACAGCATCGGCTACGACGCCGACCAGATGGTGCGGGCGGCATCCGAGGCGGCGACGCGTTCGGCATCGAGTCCCGACGCGTCTGTCATCATCGCCGGCATGGTCTGACCCGGTACCCGGATCGTCCGGCTGACCCGGGTGCGGTCGTCCCGGCCGGGTTCAGGCGGCGGTGAGCCGGTAGCCCACGCCGCGGATCGTCTCGATCCAGCGCGGCTGGGCGGCGGACTCGCCGAGCTTCCGGCGCAGGTTCGCCACGTGCACCTCGATGGCACGGGCGTCGTGCTCGCTGACGTAGTCGCTGCCGCCCACGTAGCGGTCGCCGCGCAGCATCAGGGCGAGGTCGTTCTTGCTGACCACGCGACGACCCGCGCTGAGCAGATCGAAGAGGATGTCGAACTCGCTGCGGGTGAGCTCGACGTCGTCGTCTTCGACCGTCACGACGCGCATGTCGGGGTGCAGTCGCAGTCCCTTGTGCGAAAGCCAGCCCTCGTCTTCGGGAGCCGCCGTCGCGACCGGAGACGGCGCGGTGGCGACGGCGACCGCGCCCGTGCTGGGCGCATCGCCCGCGACGGTGCCGCGCGGGCGCCGCATCATGGCCTCGACACGAGCGCGCAGCTCTCGAGGGCGGAAGGGCTTGGTGACATAGTCATCGGCGCCGGACTGCAGCCCCAGCAACGTGTCGATCTCGTCGGCGCGCGCCGTGAGCATCACGATGTACGTGTCGCTGAAGGCCCGGATGCGCTTGGCCGTCTCGTATCCGTCCATGCCCGGCATCGACACGTCGAGAGTCGTCACGACCGGGTCGTGGGCGCGGACGAGTTCGATGCCGTCGAGGCCCGCCGAGGCCGAGAAAACAGAGAAACCGGCCTGCTCGAGAACCGACGAGATCAGTGAGCGGATGTCCGCGTCGTCCTCGACGACGACAGCAACACGCGACTCCTGCACGGACACCCCTCCTGTGCGTCTCCGCACCCCTGGGGTGGGTTCGGCGACATCCAGGATGATATCCCAGAACACGCGCGTGAATGCTTCCCCCGGCATCCGCCTCGTCCTAATCGCTCGGAGGGGACGACAAAAAAGCACCCGTCACGGCGGTCGTCCCCACGACCACCGTGACGGGTCCCGCCACGTGCGAGCACGTGGCGGAGGAGAAGGCGCGGGGCGTGTGGATCACGCCCGCGCCCCCACCGGGAGAGGCGGCGGCGCCGCGGAAACTCCCCAGTCCCGCGCCGGCCGCCTCCTCTCGCCGAGAGGTCTGAAACTGCGGTGGCCCCCGACCGCCGCAACGCTCGACGCCTCACCCAGGCGTCTCGACATGCTCGCGTTCGGGTTCGCGAGCGAGCCCGCCGAGGGCGGGTGCGTGAGCGTTGTCGGCGGTCGGAGACCCCGTCTGTCGGGAGCGTGCACGGCGAGGACCCCCCAGACCTCGCGATGCCGCCCTGCGGTGCATGACACGGCGTTCCCCCCGCATGCGCCATGCGCCTGCACCCGCGCGCCGCGTCCCCCGAGGCGGTCGCGCAGGATGTCTGCAGCCACCGGGACCCACGCCGCGCCCGCGGCCCCAGAGTGCGCGATGGTGTCCATCTGCGCTCCTTCCGCTGGGCGACGATGTCGGTGTCCGGTGGTGTCTCGGGATCCTCCTGGCCGGCTGACCGGTCGTTCGCATCCCGTATGAAGAAGCTATGGCGCGCCCCTCAGGCGATCCTCAAGCCCGGCTCAGCGTCGACTTCAGGTTTCGGGAGCACCCCTCGCCCGGTCCTCAGGACACGGCATGGCATGCTCGAGGCATGCCTCTGATCGCGCTCACCGGCGGCATCGCGTCGGGCAAATCGACCATCGCGCGGCGTCTCGCCGGTCACGGCGCCGTCATCGTCGACGCGGATGCGCTCGTGCGCGAGGTCCAGAGCCCGGGCTCGCCGGTGCTCGAGCGCCTCGCCGCAGAATTCGGTGACGACATCCTGGAGCGCGACGGCTCGCTCGCCCGCCCGCGACTCGGCGCGCGGGTGTTCGGGCGCCCTGACGCGCTCGCACGCCTGAACGCGATCGTCCATCCTGCCGTCCGCGCGCTCTCCGCGGCGAGATTCGCTGCGGCACTGGCCGCCGACCCCGACGCCGTCGTCGTGTACGACGTGCCCCTGCTGGTGGAGGCACGCGGGGACGACCCCTGGGATCTGGTGGTGGTGGCACACGCGCCGGCGGCCATCCGGGCGGGTCGTCTCGTGACCGAGCGCGGACTATCGCGTGCGGATGCCGACGCGCGCATCGCCTCGCAGGTCTCGGACGACACGCGGCTCGCCGTGGCGGACGTCGTCATCGACACCGCCGGTTCGCTCGCGCACACGGAGGCGCAGGCGGACGCCCTCTGGGAGCGCCTGCGCACGCCCAGCGCGAACACCGGGACCGATGTCGGGGGCCCGTCCTAGGCTCGGAGCATGCAGACCACCCGCAGCGTCCGGCCGTTCGAGGTCGTCAGCGAGTACCAGCCCTCGGGCGACCAGCCGCAGGCGATCGCCGCGCTGGCGCAGCGCATCAACGCCGGCGAGACCGACGTCGTGCTGCTCGGGGCGACGGGCACCGGAAAGTCGGCGACGACCGCGTGGCTCATCGAGCAGGTGCAGCGTCCGACGCTCGTGCTCGCCCACAACAAGACCCTCGCGGCGCAGCTGGCCAACGAGTTCCGCGAACTGATGCCGCACAACGCCGTCGAATACTTCGTCTCGTACTACGACTACTACCAGCCCGAGGCCTACGTGCCGCAGACGGACACCTTCATCGAGAAAGACAGCTCGATCAACGCCGAGGTCGAGCGCCTGCGTCATTCGACGACCAATTCGCTGCTGTCCCGTCGCGATGTCGTCGTGGTGTCCACCGTCTCGTGCATCTACGGGCTGGGTGCGCCCGAGGAGTACCTGCGCGCGATGGTTGCCTTGCAGACGGGCGAGCGTTACGACCGCGACGCGCTCATCCGCAAGTTCATCTCCATGCAGTACAACCGCAACGACGTCGACTTCTCGCGCGGCAACTTCCGCGTGCGCGGCGACACGATCGAGATCATCCCCGTCTACGAGGAGTATGCGATCCGCATCGAGCTCTTCGGCGACGAGATCGAGGCGCTCTACCGGCTGCATCCCCTCACCGGCGACGTGCTCGAGCGACTCGACTCCGTGCCGATCTTCCCGGCATCCCACTACGTCGCCGGCACCGACGTCATGCAGCGCGCCATCGGCACGATCGAGGTCGAGCTCGAAGAGAGGCTGAAACAGCTCGAGGGACAGGGCAAGCTGCTCGAAGCGCAGCGACTGCGCATGCGCACGACGTTCGACCTCGAGATGATGCAGCAGCTGGGATTCTGCTCCGGCATCGAGAACTACTCGCGACACATCGACGCGCGTGCCCCCGGCGAGGCGCCCCACTGCCTGCTCGACTTCTTCCCCGACGACTTCCTCATCGTCATCGACGAGTCCCACGTCACGGTGCCGCAGATCGGCGCGATGTACGAGGGCGACGCGTCGCGCAAGCGCACGCTCGTCGACCACGGGTTCCGGCTTCCGAGCGCGATGGACAACCGTCCGCTGCGCTGGGACGAGTTCAAACAGCGCGTCGGACAGACGGTCTACCTCTCGGCCACCCCCGGTCGGTACGAGATGGGCATCGCCGACGGCGTGGTCGAGCAGATCATCCGCCCGACGGGGCTCATCGACCCGCAGATCGTCGTCAAGTCCGCCAAGGGCCAGATCGATGATCTGCTGGAGCAGATCCGTGTGCGCGTCGGGCGCGACGAGCGCGTGCTCGTGACGACGCTCACCAAGAAGATGGCGGAGGAGCTCACCGACTTCCTCGGGGAGCACGGCGTGCGCGTGCGCTACCTGCACTCCGACGTCGACACGCTGCGCCGTGTCGAGCTGCTCACCGAGCTGCGGGCGGGCGTCTACGACGTGCTGGTCGGCATCAACCTCCTGCGCGAGGGACTCGACCTGCCCGAGGTGTCTCTCGTGGCGATCCTCGATGCCGACAAGGAGGGGTTCCTGCGCAGCGGCACCTCCCTCATCCAGACGATCGGCCGCGCGGCGCGAAACGTCTCGGGCGAGGTGCACATGTACGCCGAGACGATGACGGATTCGATGCGCAAGGCCATCGACGAGACCAATCGCCGCCGAGACAAGCAGATCGCCTACAACCTCGAGCACGGCATCGATCCGCAGCCCCTGCGCAAGCGCATCGCCGACATCACCGAGGTGCTCGCGCGCGAGGGCGCCGACACCGCGGCCATGCTGTCGAAGCGGGATGCCGGCGGCAGAGCCGGCAAGGGCAAATCGCCCACGCCGCGGCTGCGGCGCGAGGGGATCGCCGCGGAGGGCGCGGGCCAGCTCGAGGCGACGATCGCGGATCTGAGCGACCAGATGCTCGCGGCTGCCGCCGAGCTCAAATTCGAGCTCGCGGCGCGCCTGCGCGACGAGGTCCAGGACATGAAGAAGGAGCTGCGGGCCATGGAGCGCGCCGGGCACGCGTGAGGTCAGGACCGCGCCGCGTCACGCGGTCGGCGGGGCTCCGGCATCCGCTCGCGGCGAACCTCGAGCCGATGTCGGAGGCCGCTCCTACACTTGACGAGTGCCTATCGTCCCCGTCGCCACCCCCGCCAAGCTCAGTGTTCGCGGTGCCCGCGTGCACAACCTGCAGAACGTCGACCTCGACATCCCGCGCGATGCGCTCGTCGTCTTCACGGGCCTCTCGGGATCGGGCAAGTCGAGTCTCGCCTTCGACACGATCTTCGCGGAGGGTCAGCGCCGGTATGTCGAGTCCCTGAGCGCGTACGCGCGGCAGTTCCTCGGCCAGGTCGACCGCCCCGACGTCGACTTCATCGAGGGTCTCAGCCCCGCGGTCTCGATCGACCAGAAGTCCACCAACCGCAACCCGCGGTCCACGGTGGGCACCATCACCGAGATCTACGACTACATGCGCCTGCTGTGGGCGCGCATCGGAGTGCCGCACTGTCCCGAGTGCGGAGAGGTCATCCAGCGTCAGACGGTGCAGCAGATCGCCGATCAGCTGATGGAGCTGCCCGAGCGCACGCGATATCAGATCGTCGCGCCCGTGGTGTCGCAGAAGAAGGGCGAGTTCGTCGACCTCTTCCGGGAGCTCGGGGCCAAGGGCTACGCCCGCGCCATCGTCGACGGCGAGCTGATCCAGCTCGCCGAGCCGCCGACGCTGAAGAAGAGCTACAAGCACGACATCGCCGTGGTCGTCGATCGCCTGGTCGCGAGCCCCGACATCCTCGGCCGCGTCACCGACTCCGTCGAGACGGCGCTCGGGCTGGCGGGCGGCATCCTGCAGATCAATTTCGTCGACGAAGAGGGCGACGACGCGTGGCAGAACTTCTCCGAGAAGCTCGCCTGCCCCAACGGACACCCCCTGCAGCTCACCGAGATCGAGCCGCGAACCTTCTCGTTCAACGCTCCCTTCGGCGCCTGCCCGACCTGCTCGGGCCTGGGCACCCGCATGGCGGTGGATGTCGAGCTGCTGCTCGGCGATGACGAGCTGTCGATCCGCGAGGGCGTCATCGTCCCGTGGACCACGCAGGGCAAGGGGCTGTTCCAGTACTACGAGAGGTTGCTCGAAGGGCTCTCGCGAGACCTCGACTTCTCCCTCGACACCCCGTGGCGCGAGCTTCCCTCCGACGTGCGGGAGGCGGTGCTGCGTGGTGAGAACTACAAGGTCACGGTCAAATGGAAGAACCGATACGGGCGCGAAATGCGCTATGCGTCGGGGTTCGAGGGTGTCGTGCCGTACATCGAGCGCCAGTGGCTGCAGGCCGAGACCGACACGCAGCGGGTTCGCTGGGCCGAGTTCCTGCGCGAGGTGCCCTGCCCCGTGTGCGACGGCGACCGGCTCAAGCCCGAGGTCCTCTCCGTGCTCGTCCACGGCCACTCCATCGCCGAGGCGTCGCGCCTGAGCCTCGGTCAGGCCCGCGACTACTTCGCGCAGCTGACCCTCACCGATCGCGAGGCCGCGATCGCCGCCCAGGTCCTGCGTGAGATCCGCGTACGCCTCGACTTCCTCATCCAGGTGGGGCTCAACTATCTCAGCCTCAGTCGCGCCGCGGCATCCCTGTCGGGCGGCGAGGCGCAGCGCATCCGGCTCGCGACGCAGATCGGCTCGGGGTTGACCGGGGTGCTCTACGTGCTCGACGAGCCCTCGATCGGGCTGCACCAGCGAGACAACCGACGGCTCATCCAGACCCTCGTCGCGCTGCGCGATCTCGGCAACACGCTGATCGTCGTCGAGCACGACGAGGAGACGATCGAGTCCGCCGACTGGGTGGTCGACATCGGCCCGCGCGCCGGCGTCAACGGCGGCACCGTCGTGCACTCCGGGCCGTACGCTGCGTTGCTTTCGGATGAGGACTCGCTCACGGGAGACTACCTGGCCGGCCGGCGCGGGATCCCGACTCCCGCGACACGGCGCAAGGTCGACAAGTCGCGACGGATCACCGTCGTCGGCGCCCGCGAGAACAACCTCCAGAACGTGACGGTGGACTTCCCGCTCGGGCTGCTGACCGCCGTCACCGGCGTCAGCGGGTCGGGCAAATCGTCGCTCGTGAACGGCATCCTCTACGAGGTGCTCGCCTCCCGCCTCAACGGTGCGCGGCGGGTTCCCGGCAAGCACACCCGTGTCACGGGTCTCGACAACCTCGACAAGGTGGTGCACGTCGATCAGAACCCGATCGGCCGCACGCCGCGCTCCAATCCCGCGACGTACACGGGGGTCTTCGACCGGAT
>NZ_QFPF01000005.1 GCF_003248605.1 Microbacterium sp. | reverse complement strand
ACGTACTCCTGGATCAGGTCGACCGGGTTCGATTCGTGGCAGAAACGTGGCGAGTGTTCGGCGCGAAATCAGGTGGCCGCACTCGCCCTTTAGTCACGCGATCTGGAGACTACGCGGACGCAGCTTCGACCATCATCTCGACGGCTTCGATCATGCCGTATCGGTCGCGCAACGTGTCCAGGATCTCCTCGACGGTGAGCGCTGCACCGTAGCGGCCGGAACGACTCGCGATCTCCCGCACCGCGGCGAGCGCATGCCTGGGGTTGAGCGCGACAGTGTTCTTCGCGAACTCCCTGGCGCTGAGCACCTGAATGCCCGGCGGAATCTTGCCTGCAGGGAAGTCCTTCAGGTTCTCGGTGACGATCGCTCCGGCTCCCGCGATGACGGCCGCAGCGACCACATGCTCGTCATCCGGATCGGGAAGCCCGAACGTACCTTCCAGCGGCTCCCAGCCTTCGACCTCCGCGTCGGCGAACTCTCGCCGCATCGCGGCGATGAGGGTCGCTGCGCGGCTGGCCGCCTCCACTATGGGTATCCCCCGCTTCACGAGCTTGGCCTCCTCGTGGAACTCGAGTTCTTCGAGGATCGCCGAACTCCAGGTCGGTCGATACGCGCCCTCGACCGCGAGGGAAAGGAGGAAGTCGCGTTGCAGGCTTGGCCACAGCACGCTGGTGTCGAGGGTCGCCGTGAACACGACCCCATCCTGTCAGCCTGCGAAGTCAGAGTCGGGCAGCCCGCCTCGCTGCCACTGCCTTCCTAGCCGCTTTCAGGGCCTCGAGCGTCTGCTCGATGTTGTCTTCGCCGACGGGGTCGCGCGTGGCGGCGAGCATGTCGTACTGGCGCTCACGGCGGCGTTCGCGGTATTCGAGCAGATCCGCGAGGAGAACGCGCCGGTGTGTTCCCGCCTTCTCGAACGGGATCTCGCCCTCGTCGAGGAGCTTCACAATGGTCGGGCGGCTCACGTTCAGGAGATCCGCTGCCTGCTGGGTGGTGAGCCGTGTTGTCTGGGGTACAACTGACACGGCAAGCCCGCTCTGCATCGCGTCCACGATCTTGCGGAGAGCGAGGTAGACCTCTTCCGGAAGCTCCACCTGGTCACCTGGACGCGCCCCCGCAAGAAAGTACCTTGGCTCGGGAAGAGCCCGACCGGCGGCCTCATGGGCGGTGAGGAAGTCCAGCACAGGGGCAAGCTCGACTCCCCTGCTGGGAAGGTACGTCTCTTCAACAACTGCAGCGCGAGACACGGAGATCACCTCAATAAACGTAAACGCAGGTGGTTGCGTTTGTTGCGATTAAGGTACCACGCGTCACCGACAGGTCAATAGGAGCGCGCTGGAGCAACGATCAGATCCTCGTCAGGACACCCCGAGTCGTGCGAGCGCGTAGCTCCACGGAATGCGCTCCTGCTCGAGGCGTATGTTGCGGTACGTGTCGCCGGGCGCGGCCTCAGCCGGCGCCGCGGGGGCTGCGAGCGCGAGCGACGCGGCGACGGCTGCTGCTGCCGACGCCCCGCCCACCCGAGCCCACCGGCGGGCTCGGGTGTCGGAGTGGTGGGGAGATGACGTCATCGGCGTCTCCTTTCATTGAGGTCAGGCGGAGACTGTCACCCCTGCGGCGGTCAGGCGGCCACCCACCCACGAGACGGGCATCGGGTCGGTCACACCGCCGACGAAGCGGCCGTCGGCATCTTGGTGGCGGAATGCGAACAGCAGCCACTGGCCGTCGTCGCGACGCTGCAGCAGACGCCCGACGTAGAGCGTCTCGTCGGTGAGCGGGTAGGCGTCGTCGAGGTGGAACGGCCCGGTGAGGCTGTCCGCGGGCACCGCCCAGGTGCCGCCGCGGGCATCGCTGCGGGATGCCGTGGCGTGATCACCCAGGCACGAGAACAGCAACACGGGTGTGCCGTCGACGACCTCGACCTGCATCACTTCGAGCTGCCCGAACCCGGTCTCGCTCGGCGTCGACAGCGGCGGCTGCAGGGTCCATTCCCGCAGGTTCGGCGAGGTCGCATGCCCGATGACGCCCCGCCCTGCGGGGTCACCGTGCGGGGCGCGGGCGGTGATGTACATGTGCCAGCCGTCGCCGTTCGGGTCGGCGAAGACCCACGGGTCGCGGAACGCCTCGTCGTGCCAGGCGTCGTCGGCGAGGGTCTCGTACCACGGGCCCGATGCTTCGAGCACGGCACCGGGGTGCTTCGTCCACACCTCGAGGTCGGGTGAGGTCGCATACCCGATGCGCTGCACGTTCTTGCCGCCCTCGGCGAGCGTCGACCCCGTGTAGAACATGAACCAGGTGCCGTCGGGGTGGCGCACGGTCGAGCCGGTCCACGTGGCGAGGTCGTCGAACGCGGGGGCATCGCTGCGCACGAGTGCGTCGGGCACCTGCGTCCACGTCTCAAGGTCGGTCGAGACGGCGTGACCGATCGACGCGCGGTAGTGGCGCGCATCGGGGTCCTGCAGCGCGCGCGAGGCGTACAGGTAGAAGAGGTGGTAGCGCTCGCCGTCGTCGGCGAACCAGTAGTCCCAGACCCAGGAACCGGGAAGATCGAACACGCATCAGCCTTTCGTGGTGTGGGCGAGGCCCACGGAGTTGAGGAAATTGAGTTCGGCGGCGACCGGCGGGTCGGCACCGGGCCGCGACACGGTGATCGCGGCTGCTTCGGCGCACGCGAGCAGCACATGCTCGAGCACGCCGGGCGTGAGCGCCGCGATCGCGGCCCTCCTGTCTTCGGCACCCGATGTCGCCGCGAGCAGCGCGGCGACGAGGGTGCCCATGAACGTGTCGCCTGCGCCGACGGTGTCGACGACGGTGGTGTCGGCCGCCACGACACGGTGGCGTCCGTCCGTCCGATAGGCGGTGGCGCCGCCCGAGCCTGCCGTGACCACCACCAGCGTCGGCCCGCTCGCCAGCCATTCCCGTGCGACGTCGTCGATGTCGCGGTCGGGGTGCAACCACCGCACGTCCTCATCGCTGGCCTTCACGATGTCGGCCGCGGCGACCAGGCGCTGCACGCGATGACGCACGTCGGCGGGGTCGTCGACGAGTGCGGGGCGGATGTTCGGGTCGTAGCTGAGGAGGGTCCCCGGCATCCGGTGCTCGGCCAGTTCGACGACCAGATCCGCACCCGGCGTCAGCAGCGCAGCGACCGAGCCGACGTGCAGCACGTCGGCCGGCGCGAGCGCCGCGTCGACGGGCTCGCCGTCGATGTCGAACGTGTACTCGGCAGCTCCCGCCTCATCGAGCCGGGCGGTCGCCGTCGAGGTGCGCGGTGCAGCAGCGGCTTCGATCCGCACCCCCGAGTCGGAGAGCCACCGCCGCACCGCGCGTCCATCGGGGTCGTCGCCGAGGCGCGTGTGCAGCGCCACGTCGAGCCCCAGTCTGCCGAGGGTCAGGGCGACGTTCGCAGGACTGCCACCAGGGGCGCGATCGACGCTCCCGTCGATGCGGTGCACCACGTCGACGAGCGCTTCGCCGACGACGGCCACGCGCGCAGGCGGCGTCATCCCTTCACCCCGCTCGCGGCGATCGAGCTGACGAACGCCCGCTGGAAGATCAAGAACACGATGAGCACGGGCAGCGTGATCAGCGACGTGTACGCCATGACCTCGCCCCACGCGGTGTTGAGCTGGAAGAAGTACTGCATGCCGACCATGACCGGCCGCAGCTCCTCCTTCTGCACCACCATGAGCGGCCACAGGTACTGGTTCCACGCGGGCAGGAACGTGAGGATCGCGACCGTCGCGAACGCGGGACCCGACAGCGGCACCAGGATGCGACGGTAGATCGTGAACCAGCTCGCCCCGTCGATGCGCGCCGCCTCGTCGAGCGAGGTCGGGATCGTCGAGAAGTACTGCGCGAACAGGAAGATCGAGAACGCGTTCGCGACGAACGGCACGATCTGCACCTCGTAGGTGTTGAGCCAGCCGAAGTCGTACTTGAGCAGTCCGCCCTCCATCACGAGGGTGGGCAGCTGGGCGACCCAGTAGACCATCGGCACCGCGATCGTCTCGAAGGGCACGATGAGCGTCGCGATCACCATCGCCATGACGACGGCGCGACCCTTCCACCGCAGACGCGACAGTGCGAAGCCGGCCATCGAGTTGACGATGAGCCCGAGTCCCACGGTGAGCACCGTGATGAAGATCGAGTTGAACAGGAACTGCGCCACCGGCACCCGGTCGAAGACCCCGAAGTAGTTGTCGAGGCTGATGTCACCTGCCGGCACGAACGCCATCGGCGAGTCGACGTCCTGCAGGATCTGCGCGTCGGGCTTGAGGCTCGAGACGAACATGAACACGAGCGGGAACATGAAGATGATCCCGAACACGCTCATCGCGATGTAGGTGAAGATGCGGCCCCGCAGGCGCACACGGTGCTCGCTGGCGGGCGTCGCCGCGCGGCGCTGGCCGCTGCCGCGCGTGGTGACGGCACGGGTCGAGGTCGTATCGATGGCCATGTCAGTCCTTCTCTCGCGTCAGCCAGCGCTGGATGAGCGCGATGATCAGCACGGCGACGAAGAAGATCAGCGAGATCGCCGCCGCGTAGCCGATCTCCTGCTGCTCGTAGCCCTTGCGCACGGCGTGGAAGACGATCGTGGAGGTCGAGTTGACGGGACCGCCCTGCGTCATGACATCGACCTGCACGAACAGGCCGAGGGCCGCGATCGTGATGGTCACCAGGACGAACACCATCGTCGGGCGCAGGCCCGGCCAGGTGACGTTCGTGAACTGGCGCCACGGGCTCGCGCCGTCCATCTTGGCCGCCTCGTAGAGCTCTTCGGGAATGGTCTGCAGGCCCGAGAGCCAGATGATCATGTGGAACCCGACGGCCTGCCAGATCGACAGCACGATGATGGCGCCGAGGGCCGTGTCGGGGTTGTTGAGCCAATCGACGCCCGCCCACGCTCCGAAGGTGAGCGTGTCGATCATCGAGTTGATGAGGCCGTCCTTCTGGTACATGAACTTCCAGAGGATCGACACCACGACGATCGAGGTGACGACGGGGATGAAGAAGACGACGCGGAAGAACGTCGTCCCCCGCATCCGCCGGTTCACGAGTACGGCCAGCAGCAGGCCGAGGCCCGCCTGCACCGGCACGACGACCAGGGCGAAGACGAAGGTGTTCCACGCCGACTGCAAGAAGACGGGGTCGGTCGTGAAGACCCGGATGAAGTTGTCGAAGCCGACGAACCGCGGCGGGTTCGGCGAGATCAGTCGCGCGTTGGTGAACGAGAGCGTGAAGGCGAGGATCACCGGGATCACGAGGAAGAGCAGCAGCAGGAGCGCCGCGGGGGCGATCATGCCGAGGCCGGCCCAGGTCTCGCGTCCGCGTGCGCTGCGGATGCGGCGGGTCGCGCGCCGAGGCGTCTCGGCCGCGACCGTCGGGGGTGTGACAGTCATGGGAGTGCTTCCGTGGGGACCGGTGGGGGCGAGCGCCCCCACCGGTCAGGCGATCACTGGAATCCGTACCCGTCGTTCGACGCGATGTTGGCGTCGATCTCGGAGACGGCGCGGTCGAGGGTCTCTTGCACGTCGGCGCCGTTCATGATGTCTTTCGCAGCGGTCTCGAACGTGGTCGAGATGACCGCGTAGGCGGGCGTCTCGGGACGCAGCACGGCATACTGCTGCGAGAACTCGACGAAGTCGCGCAGGGCGCCGTCTTCACCGAAGTACTCGGATGCCGCGGCTGCCGACTCGGTGGCCGGGATCACGATCTGCTTGTCGGCGAAGGCGGTGATGTACTCGTCCTGGAAGCTGAACTCCAGGTACGCGCGTGCACCGTCTGCCTGCTCGCAGCTGGACGAGATGCCCCACTGCCACGAGCCGCCGCCGATCTTGGGGCCATTGCCGAGGTCGGGCGCCGGCAGGATGAGCAGGTCGTCGCCGACCTCCTCGAGCGCCGTCAGCGCGTTCCACACGCCGGTGTAGCTGAGCGCCACCTGGTCGTCGATGAACTCCTGGTTGCCGATCGTGCCGCTCGCGTTCGCGTAACCGTCGGCGAACAGCCCCTGGAACCACTCGCCCCACGCGACGGCATCCGCGCCGTTGAGCGCGCCGCCTGCGGAGAGCATCGTGTCGCGGTCGATGAGGTCGCCGCCGAAGCTCTGCAGGAACGGCGAGTACGCGTACGGCCACCACTCGCCGGTGTCTTCGGCGCCGATGTCGATGGGCGTCTCGTAGCCGGCATCCTTCAGCGTCGACAGGACGTCGGCGAACTCGTCTGCCGTCCAGGGCTCGTCGACCGTGGGAATGCGGATGCCGTTCTCATCGAGCACCGACTGGCGAGCGAAGATGCCGAGTGCGGCGTCCCAGTAGCCGGCCGAGTAGATCTCGTCGTCCCAGACACCCACCGCGGTGGGCAGCAGCGAGTCGGTGAGCTCGGTGGGCAGCTCGAGCGGCTGCAGGTAGCCCGCCCAGGCCCAGTTGGGCATGATCGGACCGTCGAGGTCGAGCAGGCAGGGCAGGTCGTTCGAGGCTGCCGCCGCGACGATCGCGTCGTTGTACGCGCCCTGCGGGAACGACTCGTGCACGACCTCGTACTCGTCCTGCGACGCGTTGAAGTCGGAGATGATCTGCTCGTAGACCTCGAGCTCGGCCTCGTTTCCGGCCGAGTGGGTCCACATGGTGAGCTGGGTGCGACCGTCCTCGGTGGTGGTGTCGCCCTGACCGGCCTGTCCGCAGCCGGCCAGTGCCAGAACGCTCACGAGCCCCGCTGCCGCGGCGACCCGCACGGGAGTGCGCTTCATTGTGCTTTCCTTTTCTTGTGATCGACGCCCGCGTCGATCACCGATCGGTGGTCGCGGTTCGCGACCGTTCGGTTGTGTGTGAAGCCCGTCGCCGGTTCTGTTTGCCGACGTGCGCCGGCGGCGGGCCCACGGAGTCTCGTCGCACGACGGGACACTCCATGTGGTGCACGGCATCCTTTTCACCCTCCGCGCGGATGCCGAGCGCGGCCTCCATCGCCCAGCGACCCATCTCGTAGTGGGGCAGGGCAACGGTGGTGAGGGGTGGGTCCTGTTCGGCCGCGACGAACTGCTGGTCGTCGAAGCCGACGACCGAGAGGTCGCGGGGGATGTCGAGGCCGCGGGCGTGCGCCGCGCGGTAGACGCCGGTCGCCATCCGGTCGTTGAAGCAGAAGAACGCTGTGGGGCGGATCGCTTCGGGCAGGTCGAGCAGCCTCTCGGCCGCGATGCGACCACCCTGGGGCGAGGTCTGCGCGGCGACGTGCCATGCGGGGTCGGGCTCGATGCCCGCCTCGGCGAGCGCCTCCAGGTAGCCCTCGTGACGCAGGCTCGCGGCGATCGGCGCATCTTCGTTGGTGTCGATGTATGCGATGCGCCGGTGCCCGGCTTCGGTGAGCGCACGCACCGCCGCACGACCGCCTTCGCGGTCGGCCGGCACGACGGATCGGTAGCCGCCGGCCGCGGGGCGGCAGTCGAGGAAGACGGCGTCGTCGGGAAGGCCGGCCGGGGTCGAGAGCACGCGATGCCACATCGCGGCGTAAATCATGGCGTCGACCCACTGCGCGCCGAGGGCACGGATCGCGTCGCGCTCGATGTCGACGTCACCGCCGGTGTCGACGAGAAACAGCAGGTGCGAGTGCTCGCGGGCGACGTCCTGCGCACCGGCGAGCATGCGTCCGGCGAACGGCGTCGTCGCGATCTGGTCGGAGATGAGCCCGACGGTGCGGGTGCGCTGCGTGCGCAGGCTGCGGGCGACGGAGCTGGGCTGGTAGCCGACCTGCTCCGCGGCGGCACGCACCCGCTCACGCGTGGCTTCGGGGATACGCGATTCGACGTCGTTCATGACGAGCGAGACGGTCGATACCGACACGCCCGCCGCCGCTGCGACGTCGGAAATGCGAACCCTGCCCACTCCTGCTCCTCGTTGAGTCGATGGTGGCGATATCCCGCTAGAGGAATCTGCTAAATCGATTGACCAATCGGTCAGGATGATTATGCACACGCCGCCCCACTGCCGTCAAGTCCAGCTAGACGCATTCATTGGCGGGATGCTAAGTCGTCCACCCATTGATCACGTTCACCGACTTCGCGCCGCCCCTCCCCTGCCACTTGGTTGACGGAAATTGCGGGCTCTTCAGCTCGTCAGCTCGCGCGGGATCCGCTGCCGCCAGCAACCCAATCCTGCGTAGCGCCTCGGGATGAACGAGCGCCCATTCCGACCGAGCGGAGTCCGGCGACGCGGTCACGGAGAGTTGGGCACGCATTCTCCGCGGCGTGATTCACCGCCACTGCGGTCGCTCGCATCTTCGGCGCGTTCGCGACCGAGCCCGCCGTGCCGCTCAAGCGATGGCACGCAAGCACACAAGGAGACGGAGGGATTCGCGCTCTCGGTCCCGCGCCGAAGCGGCCGAAGCGGCAAGTCGAACGACCGCGCGGCGAGCAGAAAGCTACGTGCGATCGCACATGATCGCCAGAATGCTCAACACCAACCCCGTTAGGAACGTGGCAGAAATGGCAGATTTCGTGGCAGGTGGTGACAAAAAAGCTTCTGATCAGGACTTTTTCGAGCGGAGACGGAGGGATTTGAACCCTCGGTCCCCGTGAGGGGACTCCACCTTAGCAGGGTGGTGCACTAGGCCTGACTATGCGACGTCTCCATGGCACCCAACGCGAAACGGCGCGGGCGCACCCCGCAATACTAACCGCAACCGCGGCACACGACGAACCGTGGATGCTGTGGCCACAGCATCCACGCGGGTGTCAGCCGTTGCCGTTCGAACAGGTGTCCATGGCGGCCGTCTGGCCCGCGATCGCCTCGGGCAGCACTGCGGCGGTCTCGGTGGGCTCGGGCGTCGCGCCGGAAGTGGCCTCCTGGGACGGCTCGGGTGCGGGCTCGGCCGTCGGCTCGGGGGACTGCACGATCACGCCGTCACCCTGGCTCGCCTCGCCCGACAGCTGCAGCGGCTGATTGGCCTCGAGCGCCGCCCACAGCTCCTCGGCCGCCGCATAGTTGGGCACTACGCGGTTGGAGTCGGACGGGTCGGTGAGCACGGGATAGGAGATGAAGACGATCTCGTCGAACGGAACGTCCTTGACGGCGAGCGCGATCTGCACGAGCGTCAGCGGGTTGGTCAGCGTCGCGCTCGGCGTGATGTTCTGCAGCGCGGTGCCGGCGAGCGAATACAGTGTCGCGGGGTTCGCGAGCACCTCGTCGCTGATCAGCTTGCGCGCCAGACGAGACATGTACTGCTGCTGATTCGAGATACGGCCGAGGTCGCCTCCGTTGCCGACGCCGTGGCGGGTGCGCAGAAACTGCAGCGCCTCGATGCCCTGCAGTGTCACATTGCCCTCGGGCAGGTCGAGGCCCGTGTGGTAGTCGGTGATGCCGTTGGCGATGCAGACCTCGACGCCGCCGATCGCGTTGGTGACCTCGATCACGCCACCCCATGTGATCGATGCGGCGAACGGGATGTTCTGCCCCGTGAGGTCGGAGATCGTGTTGACGGCGCACGAGAGTCCGCCGTACGAGAAGGTCGAATTGAGCGGCTGCTTGCTCATCGCCGACGACGTGCGTCCCGTCTCGGGGTCGGTGCACTCGGGGATCGGCAGCATCAGGTCGCGCGGAAAGCTCACGACCGTCACCCGACGCGGGGCGTCCGAGATGTGCACGAGCATGTTGACGTCGTTGAGCTCGCCCCCGGCGTCGGGGCCCGTGCAGCGATCGCCGAAGTACTGCGCGTACTCCGGCTCGCACGCGTCGGTGCCGGCGACGAACAGGTTGACCCCGCCCTCGATCTCGCCGATGTCGGGCGGTACGGCCGCCTGCCCCTCGAGCTCGACAGCCGCGTCGGTGAAGCTCGCGACGGCCGTGTAGGCGGTGTACGAGACGACCCCGACACCCGCGACCATCACGACGGCGAGCCCGACGGCGACGAACCGCACGATCTGACCCCAGGCGGACGGCGACGACAGCTGACCGTGCCGGGCGACGGTCGACCGACGCTTCGGCGGCTTCGTCTCGCTCACTCGGATCCTCTCGGGGCGGGGGTCCGCCGAGAACGTCTGGCGGAGGGTGTGGGATTCGAACCCACGGGACATTGCTGCCCACTGGTTTTCAAGACCAGGTCCATCGGCCGCTCGGACAACCCTCCCGGCGGCACCGGAAACCCGGAACCGTCGACGGCGTCGAGTCTAACCGACAGACGAGATGGCCCCGATTCTGGCAGGAACGGCTGGCAAGGCCCTGAAAGCGGGACGCTTTCGGCGTGGCGCTCGCGCGTCAGCGACCGAGCGCCCGCAGGATCGCGGCGACCCCGCCCTCCTGCACCGAAGTCGTCACCTCGCCCGCCGCCGCGCGCACCTCGTCGGGTCCCTGCGCCATGGCGATCGCCCGCCCTCCGTGCGCGAGCGCCCACTCGAACATGCCGACGTCGTTGCGACCGTCGCCGATCACCAGCACACGGTCGGCGGGCATGCCGAGCCAGCCCCGGACGATCTCGAGCGCGGTGCCCTTGTCGACCCCCTGGGGTGCGATGTCGAGCCACGCGGTCCAGCCGATGGCGTACGAGACCTGGTTGAGACCGATGCGATCGACCAGCTCGAGGAAGTCCGACTCGGCGTGCTCCGGCGAGACGACGACGACGCGGCACACGGGCACCGCCGCGAGCTCCTCGAACGGCACGCGGTGAGCGGCGAGCAGGTTCCAGTCGTCGAGGTACTCGGTGTACATGCGCTCGCCGTTGGGCAGCTCCACGAGGTAGTGCGCATCGGGCAGGTGCTCGCGCAGCAGGGTCAGCACGGCGGTCGCATCGAAGGTCTCGGTGTGCACCCGCTCGTAGTGCACGTCGTCGCGGTCCACCCGCTGCAGCACCACGGCGCCGTTCGAGCACACGACGTACTCGGGGTCGAGCTCGAGCGCCCGCAGAATACCGCGGGTGCCCTCCCAGCTGCGGCCGGTGGCGAGCATCACCTCGTGGCCGGCCTCGCGTGCATCGGCCACGGCCTCCACGATGCCCGGGCTCAACGTCTCGTCCTCGAGCAGGACCGTGCCGTCGATGTCGAGCACGATGAGCATCGGAGCGAGCGCGGATGCCGTCGCTGCAGCATCCCCCGTCTCCTCGGCGATGTCCTCGACGAGATCGGCTGCCTCGTCGGGCGTGACGATCTCGATCGATCCGGACTCGGGCAGCGAGGCCGACCCCTCGGGCCCCTCGTCGCTCGCCCGGTACGCGGTCATGCGATCGGCTCCAGCACCTCGAGGCCGCCGAGGTACGGGCGCAGCACCTCGGGCACCGTGACCGACCCGTCGGCCCGCTGGTGCGTCTCGAGCAGCGCGACGATCCAGCGCGTCGTCGCGAGCGTGCCGTTGAGGGTCGCGACCGTCTGCGTCTTGCCGCCGTCGGGGCGATGCCGGATGTCGAGCCTGCGCGCCTGATACGTCGTGCAGTTCGAGGTCGACGTCAGCTCGCGGTACGCACCCTGCGTGGGAATCCACGCCTCGATGTCGTACTTGCGAGCCGCCGACGACCCGAGATCTCCCGCGGCGACGTCGATCACGCGGTACGACAGGCCGAGCGGCTGCAGCATCTGCTCCTGCCACGCCAGCAGACGCAGGTGCTCGGCCTCGGCGAACCGGCGAGCGCCACCTCGCTCGTGCCGGTGAGGTAGAGGTCGTCGTCGGGCAGGTGATAGACCTCGTCGGCGTGCTCGCCGAGGAACCCCGTGCCCTTCATGATCTCGGGGCGGACGAGGGTCGGCGTGATGAGCGGCGTGAATCCGGCCTCGATCGCGGTGTTCAGCGCGAGGTTCATGAGCGCCAGCTCGAGGCGTGCGCCCACGCCCTTCAGAAAGTAGAAGCGGGCCCCCGACACCTTGGCGCCGCGCTCCATGTCGATCGCGCCGAGCTTCTCGCCGAGCGCGAGGTGGTCGAGGGGTTCGAAGTCGAACGCGACGGGCTCGCCGACGGTGCGCACGAGCGCGAAGTTCTCCTCGCCGCCCGCGGGAACGCCCTCGATCACGAGATTCTCGATACGCGAGAGGGCGGATGCTGCCGCCTGCTCCGCCGCGGCGACCCGGGTCTGCGCCTGCTTGACCTGCTCGGCCATGCCCTTCGCCTCGGCGACCAGCGCGGCCTTCTCGTCCTTCGGGGCGGCCGCCACCCGCTTGCCGAAGGCGTTCTGCGCGGCACGCAGCTCCTCGAACGAGGAGAGCGCGGCACGGCGCTCGCGGTCGGCATCGAGGGCGGCATCCACCGTCTGAGGCGAGTGGCCGCGCGCCACCTGCGAGCGCTTCACCAGGTCGGGGTGGTCGCGAAGGAGCAGGGCATCGATCACCCGGACAGTCTAGTTGCGGCATTCATCGCCGGTTCGCGGGCACGGACGGGCGCCCGGCCTGACCCTAAGGTGGACCCATGACCGCGGCCTCCGGCACCTCCGACGACGAACCGGACCCCGCGGAGGCCGCCCGGCCCGACGACGTCATCCGTCAACCGGATGACATCGCGCCCGACAAGGCCGACGGCGAATCGGGCGCGGCGCGTCAGGTCACCCCCGAGGGCGAGACGACCTCGATGGATGCCCCCGACCCCGCGCCCCGCAAACGCGCGGCGCTGGTCTACAACCCCATCAAGGTCACGCCCGATCGCCTGCGTGCCCTCGTCACCGACCTCTCGGCGGCGGCCGACTGGGCCGAGCCGATCTTCTTCGAGACGACCGTCGACGACCTCGGCGACGACGTCACCCGCCAGGCACTCGAGGAGGGCGTCGACGCCGTGCTCGTGGCGGGCGGCGACGGCACGGTGCGCGCGGTGTCCGAGGCGATGGCGGGCACGGGCACGCCTCTGACGATCGTGCCCAGCGGCACCGGCAACCTCCTCGCGCGCAACCTGAACCTGCCCCTGAACGACCCGGAGCCCATGGTCGCGGCGACGTTCGCGGGCGACACGCACCCCGTCGACATCGGGTTCGCCGACATCCGCCGTGCCGATGGCACGCGCAATCGACACGCCTTCGTGGTCATGGCCGGAATCGGCCTGGACGCCGCGATGATCGCCAACACCAACTCGCAGCTGAAGAAGGCCGTCGGCTGGGTCGCCTACGTCGACGGCGCGGCACGTTCGCTCGCGACCGCCAAGGCGTTCCGCGTGATGTACCAGATGAAGGAACGCCGGCTGCACTCGGCCAAGGTGCAGAGCGTGCTCTTCGCCAACTGCGGCGCGCTGCCCGCGGGCATCTCGCTGATCCCGGAGGCCTCGGTCGCCGACGGCCTGCTCGATGTCGCGATCATCCAGCCCACCGGCGCGTTCGGCTGGTTGGGCGTCTGGCGCAAGGTCTGGTGGGACAACAGCGTGCTGCGCCGCTTCCGCGCGGGACGCCGCGTACTCGAGCGTCGCGGCCGCGACTCGTCGGTGCGCTACCTGCAGGGTGAGGGCATCGAGCTGGCGACCCAGCCGGCGCAGCCCATCGAGCTCGACGGCGACGAGTTCGGCGAAGCGGTGCGCATCCGCTGCACGATCGACCGCGGCGCGCTGCTCATCGTCGTGCCGGACGGGCACGACACGTCGTCCCTGTAGCGGCCTCTGCCCGGTCGGGCGTCGCGCGTCAAGGCCGCGCCGCAGCATCCCCGCGCCGGTAGCCTGCAGAAATGACGAGCCCCTCGATCGTGTGGCTGCGCGACGACCTGCGCCTGGCCGACAACCCCGCCCTGCGCGCTGCTCTCGACCGCGACGAACCCGTTGTCGTGGTGTACGTGCTCGACGAGGTCTCCCCCGGCATCAGGCCGCTCGGCGGAGCGGCGAAGTGGTGGCTGCACGGGTCGCTGGCATCGCTGGGCGAGCGCCTGCACGAGCGCGGCGGCACGCTCGTGCTGCGCCGCGGCACCGCCGCCGACGTGCTGCCGCGGGTGGTACGCGACACCGGCGCGGGCGCGGTGTTCTGGAACCGTCGCTACGGCGGCGCCGAGCGCGATGTCGATGCGGGGCTGAAGGAGACGCTGCGGGCCGACGGCGTCGAGGTCGCGTCGTTCGCCGGGTCGCTGCTCTTCGAACCCTGGACCGTCACGACCGGCGCGGGCGGGTCGTACTCGGTGTTCACCCCGTTCTGGAAGGCGTGTCTCGCGCTGCCCGCGCCGCGCGCTCCGCTTCCCGAGCCGCGCGCGGTGCCCGCCCCTGCGGAGCGAGTGGACTCCGACGAGCTCGACGACTGGGCTCTGCTGCCGACCGCGCCGGACTGGGCCGGCGGGCTGCGCGAGGTGTGGGAGCCGGGAGAGCCGGCCGCGCGGGCACGGCTGCGCGAGTTCCTCGCCGACGATCTCGCCGACTACGACGCCGCGCGCGACGAACCTGCCGCGGGAGCGACCTCGCGACTGTCCCCGCGTTTGCGCTGGGGCGAGATCAGTCCGTACACCGTGTGGCACGAGACGGTGTCGGCACGGGAGTCGGGAGCGAACGCGGGCGCCGCGTCGCGGTTTCTGAGCGAGATCGGCTGGCGTGAGTTCGCCGCGCACGTGCTGTTCTCGCATCCCGATCTGGCGACAGTGAATCTGCGCCGCGAGTTCGATGCGTTTCCGTGGCCGCGGCTCAAGCCCTCGCACCTCGAGGCCTGGCAGCAGGGCCGGACCGGCGTGCCGCTCGTCGACGCCGGCATGCGGGAGCTCTGGCGCACCGGCATCATGCACAACCGCGTCCGCATGGTGACGGCGTCGTATCTGATCAAGAACCTGCTGATCGATTGGCGGCGCGGCGAGGAGTGGTTCTGGGACACCCTGGTCGACGCCGACGGCGCCTCCAACCCCTTCAACTGGCAATGGGTCGCGGGCTCGGGGGCCGATGCGGCACCGTACTTCCGCGTCTTCAACCCCGAGCTGCAGGCCGAGAAGTTCGACAGACACGGCACGTACGTGCGGGAGTGGGCGCCCGACCACGCGGAGGGCCGCGGACCCGAGCCCCTTGTCGATCTGAAGCGCTCGCGCGCCGCGGCACTCGAGGCGTACGAGCAGGTCAAGCGCGCAGCGCGCTGAGCCCGGCGCCCGCCCGGCCGTGCGGCGCGTACGGCGCGGGCTCCGCGGGCGCCGCGTGCCAACATTCCGGAGACATCGCCCCCGAGGGGCCGATATCGGCGCCCGGAGCCGACAGACGCGGCAACTCTCCGGAGTGTTGCCCCGTCTCCGGCCGACCCCGCCCCGCGGGTCCCGCAGAGGCCGCGGGAATGCCCGGCGGCCCCGCGCGTTTGACTCTGCGATGTCTTCTTCCGCCGCCCCCGCCCTGTCCGTGCTCGATCTCGTGCCCGTGAGGTCAGGGCAGACCAGCGCCGAGGCGGTGGCGGCATCCCTCGATCTCGCACGCACCGCCGACGAGCTCGGCTATCGCCGGTACTGGTTCGCCGAGCACCACAACATGCCGGCGGTCGCGTCCACGGCGCCGCCGGTGCTGATCGCCGCCGCCGCCGCGCGCACGGCGCGCATCCGCGTGGGCTCCGGTGGCGTCATGCTGCCCAACCACTCGCCCCTCATCGTCGCCGAGCAGTTCGCCGCGCTCGAGGCCCTCGCGCCGGGGCGCATCGACCTCGGCATCGGGCGCGCGCCCGGCAGCGATCCCGGCATCACTCAGCTGCTGCGCCAGTCTGGCACGACGAGCGAGGTCGACCGGTTCCCCGACAACATCCGCGACATCCTCGCGATGTCCTCCCCCGAGGGCGCGACGGTGCGCTTCACCAGCGGCGGCACGTACGACGTGCACGCCACCCCCGCGGCGGGCGCCGCACCCGAGGTCTGGCTGCTGGGATCGAGTGACTACTCGGCGCAGCTGGCGGCGTCCCTCGGTCTTCCGTACGTGTTCGCGAACCACTTCGCCGGGGAGGGACTCGAGCGGGCGCTCGCGCTCTACCGCGACCAGTACCGCCCCAGCCAGTCGCACCCCGCGCCTCGCACGTTCGTGACCGTCAACGTCGTCGCCGCCGCGACCGCCGACGAGGCTGAGGCGCGTGCGCTGCCGCAGCTGCGGATGATGGCCAGGCTCCGCACCAACAAGCCCCTCATCCCCCTCGAAACCGTCGAGCAGGCGCAGGCCGAGCCCATGGACCCGATCGCAGAGTCCTTCGTGGCGTCGGGCCGGCAGCGGTGGTTCGTGGGCACGGGCGAGCAGGTCGCCGCCGAGGTCGCGGCCTTCGCGAACCTGCACGGCGTCGACGAGGTCATGCTCTCGCCGGTCGCGGGCGCCTTCGACGCCGAGCCACGGGATGCTGCGGGTGGCCGCGCGCAGACACTCGAGCTCGTCGCGGCCGGCGCCCGCGCGGCGGTCGGCTGACGCCGCCGCGTCGCTCCCGGGCTACGCCTCGGGGGCGCCGCTGAGCAGTCCGCGCAGCCAATCGCGCGCCTCGACGAAGACGTCGTCGGAGTAACGATCGGGATAGCGGACGACGTTGCGGTCGGCACGGGGGTACGAGCCGAGGAAGAGCACCTTCGGGCTGAACCGCCGCAGGCCCAGCAGGGCGTCGGCCATGCGCTCGTCGTGGATGTGCCCGTCGGCGTCGATGACGAACCGATAGCGGCCGAGGGCGTCGCCGATCGGGCGCGAGGCGAGCAGGCTGAGGTTGATGCCGCGGGTGGCGAACTGCTCGAGCAGTTCGAGAAGTGCTCCCGGGTGGTCTTCGGGCAGCTCGACGATGAGGGACGTCTTGTCAGCGCCGGTCGGGGGCGCCGGGGCGACCGTACGGCTGACGAGCACGAACCGCGTCACGGCGCTCGGGTTGTCGCCGATGTTCTCGGCGAGGACGGCCAGGTCGTGGTGCTCGGTGATGGTGGGCGGGGCGATCGCGGCATCGGCGTCGTTCGTTCCATCGAGCAGGCCCACGGCGCTCGCGACATTGCTCGCGCTCGGCAGGTGGGCGTGCCCCGGCAGGGCCTTGGTGAGCCACTGCAGGCACTGCCCGTAGGCGACGGGATGCGCGGCCACGACGTCGACGTCCGCGAGGCTCGTGCCGGGCAGAGCGACCAGCACGAAGTTCACAGGCACGAGATACTCACCCACGATGCGCAGTCCGGGAACGGTGGCCAGAGCATCTTGTGCAGTCGAGACACCGCCGTCGACGGAGTTCTCGATCGCGATCATCGCGGCGTGCGAGCGGCCCTCGGTGACATCGGCGAGCGCTTCGCCGATGTTGCGTACTGGCCGCCAGCGCTGCCCCCGCGCCTCGGGCACCTGCGCGAGGGCCGCCTCGGTGAAGGTTCCGGCCGGCCCGAGGTAGCTGTAGGTGCGGGGGGCGGGTTCGGCGGCGGTCGTCACAAGCAGTCAGCCTAGTCGGGCATCCGCGCCCTGTTCGGGTGCCTCGAGGCGGGTGCGAACCTCTCCCTGCCGGCGGATGCGATCGCGCCAGGCGCTCACGAACATCCAGATGGCGTAGACCAGCAACGCCCCGCTCGCCAGCGGGAGCACCCATGCGCGCAACTCCCCCGAGATCAGGACGTTCATCCATCCGAGCAACGGGATGCTGTACAGCAGCACTCCGCGCAGCTGGGGCGCCCGGACGGGTTCGAGATCGGCGGCGTCGTTCGCATCGCCCTGCGTCACCAGCACGCGCTCGCCGTCGCCCGCCCGACCCTCGCCGACGACACGGTGCGTCGCGACGGGGGACTTGCCGGATTCGAGCTGAAAGGTGACGACATCGCCCACCCGGACCTCGTCGAACTCGCGGGGCTGCACGACGACGAGCGACCCGAGCGGAATCGCGGGATCCATCGAGCCGCCGAGGATGGTGTACCGCTCACCTCCGGCCGCAACGGGCACGACGAGCACCAGCGCGGCGATCAGCGCGACGAGGCCGAACGCGCCCCACGCCAGCCCCCGACCGAGTGAGGCGATCACCGACCGCGTCAGCCGACGGCGTCAGGCAGAGGTTCGGCGACCTGCGTGAGCGTCACCGGAAGCGGCTTCAGGCTGATGCCGTAGACCATCGTCTCCGAGTCGGCGTGGTCGGCGGGAACCGCGACCTTGACCGTGACCTCCACCAAACCGCGCCCCGAGACGTTGAACGAACGCGCCTCATTCGTCGCCGAGAACGTCAGGTTCTCGGACCACTCCTCCACGACACTCACCGTGAGATCGGTCTCGAGCGCGTCGAGGACGAACTGCGGGGTGTCCTCGAACTCCAGCTCGGCGACGTTGAGCACTGTGTCCGCCCCCGTCGCGACATCGATCCCGAATCGGTGGTTGTAGGTGACCACATCTCCGGGCACGAGCCGGCTGTCGTAGCTGTTCAGCGTTTCATAGGACATCTCGTCGCCGTTGAGGTAGTAGGTCTTCGCGCCTTCCATGAGCTGGACGTGCCCCATCTGAAGGGTCAGCTCATCGGTGCTCTCCGAGGCCTGCCAGTAGGCGAGCGATCCGGCACCACCCCCGAAGAGAGCGACGGCCGCGCCTGCGGCGATGGTTCCTTTGATGACTTTGTTCATGGGGTTCCTTGGGGAGAGGAAGTCGGCATCGTGCGGGGACACCGCTCACGCTAGGGTCGCGCGCGTCCCCGGGACGCGGGCTTCACCCACCGACGTCGGTGGTTGTGGACGCTGGCGTGGCTCAGCCCGGGAAGTTCCGGGCGCTGCCGTCGACGACGACCTGAGCGGCGGTTGCCCGACCTGGCGGGAGCAGCCGGCCGACGAACCGTCGGTGCGCCTCGTCCAGCACACCCTGCATCCACTCCGCGATCGTTGCGGCGGCCACCGCGTCGATCTCCGCCTGCCCCGCGTCGTCCAGCAGCACCACGTCGACCCCGCGGATGCGCGCGCGTACCGCGGCCTCGATCAGGGAAGGATGCAGCAGCCGGCCCGCGCGGTAGCCATCCCGCAGTCGCCCCTCCAGGGCCCGGGCACGGGCACGGTCGTCGGCGCTGAGCTGCTCACCGGAGGCGATGCGTGCGAGAAGGGGCCCTGCCAGCTCGTCGAGCTCGGCGCGCCGAGCCTCGATCTCGTGTTGCGCCGCACGATCCCATTCCCGCTGCTGCGTCGCCGATGCCGCTCGACGGGCGATGGCACGGGTAGACCGTCGCATGCGCACGATGGATGCCGCGAAGAGCGCCCCGAGGCCGACGATCGTCGCCGTCCGGACCACGATGCTGACGATCTGAGTCAGGTCGCCGCCCCGCACGGACGCGTCCGCGACGAGGAGGAGAAGGAGAGGGACGAGACCGACGACCGCGAGTGCGGGACGCGCGTCGAACGCCACGGCGACGAGGACGAACCCGGCAGCGGGGATGAACCACGCGCTTCCGTAAGTGAGGGGTGGCGGGGTCGCGAGCAACCCGCCGAGGATCGTGACGCCGAGGACGACGACCACCGCGACGCCCCGCGACGCGCGCCCCGGCGGAATGGGCAGAACGAGCGCGGTCGCCGCCAGGATGCCCGCCAGGACGGCCAACGGCCACCATCCCGCACCGGGCTCGGCGGAGACCCCCGCCGCGGCCACGAGCGTCTGCGTCAGCACGAAGAGAGCCGCGATGGCGAGCACACCCGGCAGCGAGAAGACGGGGCGCCGGAACGAGGGGGGCTCGGCGAAGTGGACGTCGGGACCGCTCTCCTCGTCCCAGCGCAGCTCCACGGTCGTGCCCCGCCCCGGTGCCGATGCGACGCGCGCGTCCCCGCCGGCCAGGTCCCGCATGGCGCCCTCGATGCTCGTCGCGATACCCAGACGACCCGGCGGGATCGACGGGGCTGAGAACCCGACGCCGTCGTCGACGATCCACAGCACGAGTCCGGCCCCGCCGACCTCGAGGCGAACGCTCCGGGTGCACGTCCCCGCGTGCCGAACGCTGTTGTCGAGGGCCTGCCTCGCCGCGACGACCACCGCGTCCTTGACGTGCTCGCCGGGAACGACGGCCCGCGCCACGCGCTCGACGGTGAAGTGCGCTCCCGCCTCGTCGGCGAGCACCCGAAGTCGATCGATCCAGTCGTCGGACTCCGACTCGACGGCGATCACGGCGGTCGCCCGCCGGGCCTGCAGGCGCACCGCCTCGGCCGTGCCGACGACCGCCTCCGATGCGCCGCGGAGCGCCGCCAGGACGTCGTCGTGGACGAAGGAGGCGACACGGGCGCGCGCAGCGAGGCGACCCCGTGCCGCCCCCTGCTCGGCCACGACGGCGTTCACCCGCGCCGCGGTCGCGTCCAGCTCCCGACTGACCCGCAGGACGCGCGCCGAGATCAGGCAGAGCGTCGCGCCGGTCATCAGCGCCTGAGCATCGTTTGCGAGCCCCGTCATCGAGTAGCCGCCCAGGGCGACGCGGTATGTCGCGAGCAGCCCCGCCCAGGCGAGGATCGCCGCCCAGCCCAGGCCCGGTCCCCCTGCGACCACGGCGGCGACGGCGAATCCACCCACGGCCGTCAGCACCCAGGGCACGGTTCCCGCGGTCGCGGTGCCATCCAGCACGCCGCTCGCGGGCGCGAACAACACGAGCGCGAGGAAGAAGATCGCCACTCCGGCCGCGGCCCCGACCCGCAGCGCCCGCACCCCCACCCATGCCGATGCAGCGCCCACGACCACGAGCACCGCGAAGGCCGCACCGGTCACGACGGAGAACCACCCCGGGAGTTCCACCCGGCCCTGAGGATCAGCGACGACGAACGTCGTGATGGACGACATCACCACCGTGACGGCGATCCCCGAGACGAGCAGCCGCGCAGCGGCGAGTTCCGCGCGGCGTCCGCCGCGCATCCCCCGCGCGAGCTCACCCACGGCGCGGAGCAGGCAGGAAGCCGTCCTCGAGGCTGCGCTGGTACAGCTCGATCTTCGTCGCCGCGGGGCGCCCGAGCTGGCGATACACGGCGCGGATACGGCGCAGATGATCGTTGACCGTGTTCTCGCTCACGTACAGCGCGGCCCCCACCTCCTTGGCACCGAGGCCTACGGCGTAGAGCCCCAGCACCTCTCGCTCCCGAGCGGTGAGCGGCGCCGCACGCAGCAGAGGGTCGGTGTCCAGGGCCGACGCCCACTCGGTCGTGGGCACGTACTCCCCGCGTGCTGCGGCGAGCAGCGCGGCGGCCAGGACATCGCGCGGAACGGACTTGCGCACGATGCCCAGCGCGTCCGTCCGCGACGCCTCGCGCACGAGGTACGGATTCTCCGCGGCGGTCAGGATCAGAATGGACGCCCCCCCCACGCAGTGGCCGCCCGTACGTTCGCGTCGGGGGCGGTGCCATCCGGCAGACTCAGATCGAGCACGACGAGATCGGCGTCCCGACGACGGCGGACGAGAGCATCCATCGTCGTCTCGTGCCGGGCGAAGACCAGATCGGGTGCGTCGTCGACGATCGCCCGCACCGCCATCGCCACGAGTTCGTGATCATCGACGATCGCGACCCGCGTCGGCATCGCGGTCGGCTGCACTTCCGTCACACGCGGCACTCTCGAACCATATCGGCACGCACCCGCCGGGGTGTGCGAACGCGACGAAAGGATGCTGGAGCGCCCTCGGCAGGGCAGACTAAGCACATGAGCCGCGCAGGACAGCCCGCCGAGGCATCCGATCTGATCGACATCGACGAACTCATCTCGGCGTACTACGACCGAAAGCCGGACGCCGGCATCCCCGAGCAACGCGTCGCGTTCGGCACGAGCGGCCACCGCGGCTCGTCGCTGTCGACGAGCTTCAACGAAGACCACATCCTCGCCACGACGCAGGCGATCATCGACTACCGCCGCGCGCAGGGCATCGAGGGGCCCCTGTTCCTCGGCCGCGACACACACGGCCTCTCGCGCCCCGCCGAGCGCAGCGCCATCGAGGTGCTCGTCGCCAACGGCATCGACGTGCGCGTCGACGCGCGCGACTCGTGGGTGCCCACGCCCGCGCTCAGCCACGCGATCCTCGCGTACAACCGCGACCTCGACCTCGACGACTCCGGCCGCGCCGACGGCATCGTCGTCACCCCCAGTCACAACCCCCCGCGCGACGGCGGGTTCAAGTACAACCCGCCGAACGGCGGGCCCGCCGACACCGACGCGACCGGCTGGATCGCGAACCGGGCGAACGAGCTCATCGCCGCGGGCCTGGACGGCGTGCAGCGCGTGCGGTTCGCCGACATCGTGGCCGACTCGCTGGGTACCTACGACTTCCGCCAGGAGTACGTCCGCGACCTCGCGAGCATCATCGACCTGGAGTCGATCAAGAATGCGGGCGTGCGCATCGGCGCCGACCCGCTCGGCGGGGCATCGGTCGACTACTGGGCGCTCATCGCCGAGATGTACGGTCTCGATCTGACCGTCGTGAACCCGGACGTCGACCCGACGTGGAAGTTCATGACGCTCGACTGGGACGAGAAGATCCGCATGGATCCCTCGTCGCCGAACGCCATGGCCTCGCTCGTCGCGCGACGCGACGACTACGACCTGCTCACGGGCAACGACGCCGACGCTGACCGGCACGGCATCGTCACCCCCGATGCCGGCCTGATGAACCCCAACCACTACCTCGCGGTCGCGATCGACTACCTGTTCTCGCACCGCCCGGGCTGGGGCGCCGATGCCGCCGTCGGCAAGACGCTCGTGTCGTCGATGATCATCGACCGCGTGACCGAGTCACTCGGGCGGCGCCTGCTCGAGGTGCCGGTCGGATTCAAATGGTTCGTGCCCGGCCTGCTCGACGGGTCCGTCGCCTTCGGCGGCGAAGAGTCCGCCGGGGCGTCGTTCCTGCGCACCGACGGCGGGGTGTGGACGACCGACAAGGACGGCATCATCCTGTGTCTGCTCGCGGCCGAGATCCTCGCGGTCACGGGCAAGACGCCCTCGCAGCGGTACGCCGAGCTCGAGGCCGAGTTCGGCGCGTCGGTCTACCAGCGGGTCGACGCGCCCGCCTCCCCCGCGCAGAAGGCGGCGCTGTCGAAGCTGTCTCCGGATGCCGTCACCGCGACGGAGCTTGCGGGTGAGCCGATCCTCGCGAAGCTCTCGCACGCCCCCGGCAACGAAGCGGCGATCGGGGGGCTGAAGGTCGTGACCGAGCATGCGTGGTTCGCCGCGCGCCCCTCGGGCACCGAAGACGTCTACAAGCTCTACGCCGAGTCGCTGCGCGGTCCCGAGCACCTCGCTCAGGTGCAGGCCGAGGCCCGCGCCGTGGTGTCCGCCGCCCTCGGCGACTGAAGCGGCTCTCATCGCGAAGACCCCGGGGCACTCTCGCGCACGATGAGCGACGTCGCGACGATGTCGTGGGCCGCAGCATCCCGACCCTCGACGCGTGCGAGGAGGGCCGACACGGCGCGCGCTCCCAGGGCGTCGAAGTCCTGCCGCACGCTCGTGAGCGGCGGCCAGTAGTCGGCGGCGTCGAGCACGTCGTCGAAGCCGACCACCGCGACCTCGCCGGGCACGGCGCGACCGCGCTCGTGGAGCGCGCGCAGCACGCCGAGTGCCATCTGATCGTTGGCGGCGAACACCGCCTCCACCCCCGGGTCGTCGGCCAGCGACCGACCCGCGACGTGACCGGATGCTGCGCTCCAGTCACCGCGCCGGACCTCGGGCGCCGCGATGCCGGCCTCGTCGAGCGCCGCACGCCAGCCGCGTTCGCGCTCGGCCGCCGCGTACGCCGAGGCGGGCCCCGCCACGTGATGGACCGTGCGTGCCCCGCGCGCGAGCAGATGCCGCGTGGCGGCTGCGGCGCCTCCCGCGTGGTCCGACTCGACCGCGAGGAACCGCGCATCACCGCCGGAGTCGATCGCGACGACCGGCATCCCGGCCGGGACGTTCGCGGCGCGGGCCGCGGGCGTGGCCTCGTTCAGCACGATCGCACCGTCCACGCCCTGCTCCGCGAGCGCGGCGAAGGCGGAGTCTGCGGGTAGGTTCGCGGCGTCCGGGGCGGCGTCCGGGGCGGCGTTCACGGCATTCGGGGCGGCGTCCACGGCATTCGGGGCGGCGTTCGCGGCGGGCACGGAGAGGCTCGCGACCACGACCGCGTACCCGCGCGCCGCGGCAGCGGCGACGAGGCTCTCGAGCATGCGGGTGTTGCCGACCGAGGCGAGGGTCGCGACGACGACGCCGAGCGTGTGCGTGCGCCCCGTGCGCAGGGCGCGGGCCGCACGGTGCGGACGATACCCGAGACGCTGCATCGCGGCCTCGACGCGGGCCCGCGTCGCCGGATCGACATTGGACAGACCGTTCGCGACGCGCGACACCGTCTGACCGGACACCCCGGCCTCGGCCGCGACATCGGCCATCGATACTCGCCGCTCCATGCCGACCTCTTTCTGTTCACAACTCCGGTGGTTCGCCGATGTTGACGTTATCATTGCGTCCGCACTATCGTGTTGACGTGAACACTCCGGAGCTTTGGACAGATCCGACCTCGGACGCCGACCCCGAGGTCGGACTCGGCGGCACTACCGCCGAACTCACCGTCACCGCGCTCGGCGCCGGCGTCGTCCGCCGCGCGACCCGCATGGCCGACGGCCGCGAACTGATCTACTACGACGACGCCGACACCACCCTGCCGCTCGCGCGCGCCGTCGACGCGCGCGAGCTCGCCCCCCGCCCCGCGACCGCGACGATGCGGCACGACGTGCTCACCGGAGACTGGATCTCGGTCGCCCAGGCCCGCCAGAACCGCGCGTTCCTGCCGCCCGCCCACCTCGATCCGCTCGCCCCGCAGAGCCCCACCAACCCCTCCGAGGTGCCCTCGCTCTACGACGTCGTCGTCTTCGAGAACAAGTCGCCCTCCTTCGGGCCGGGCCTCGCCGAGGCCACGGCGGATGCACCCCGGGCCGACGATCCGCCGCAGGATCTCGCCGACCTCGACGCCCCGGGCCTCGGCCGCACCCGCTCTTCCGTCGGCCGATGCGAGGTCGTGTGCTTCAGCCCCGCGCACGAGGGCTCGTTCGGCACGCAGACCCCCGTCCGCGCGCGCACGGTCATCGAAGCCTGGGCCGACCGGACCGCCGCGCTGTCGGCCCTGCCGGGGGTGCAGCAGGTCTTCCCCTTCGAGAACCGCGGAGAGGAGATCGGCGTCACGCTGCACCATCCGCACGGCCAGATCTACTCCTACCCCTACATCACGCCCCGCACGAGGTCGCTGCTCTCGGCGATCGAGCGGGAGGGCGATGATCTGTTCGAGCGCATCATCGCGTTCGAGTCCGCGGGGCCGCGCGTCGTGATCGACGCCGAGCACTGGGTCGCGTACGTGCCGTTCGCCGCGCGCTGGCCCCTCGAGGTGCACCTCGCGCCCCGGCGCCACGCACCCGACCTGGCGGCGACGACCGCCGCCGAGCGCGACGAGCTCGCCGAGGTGTACCTCCGGCTGCTGCGCGGCATCGACCGGCTGTACGACACCCCCACCCCCTACATCGCCGCGTGGCATCAGGCGCCCGTGCACACGGCGCGCGACACCGCGCGCCTGCACCTGCAGCTGACCTCACCCCGGCGCGCGGCCGACAAGCTGAAGTACCTCGCGGGCTCCGAGGCCGCGATGGGCGCCTGGATCGGCGACATCGCCCCCGAAGACGCCGCCACCCGAATCCGAGAGGCGATCGAGAGTTGACCGAGCCCCAGACCGCGGCCGCACGGGCGACCGCCCTCCTGCGCACACTCACCGACGCCGCCGCCGAGGGGGCGTGGTCGGCTCCCGGCCGCGCCAACCTCATCGGCGAGCACACCGATTACAACGAGGGCTTCGTGCTGCCCTTCGCCATCCAGCACCGCACGCACGTCGCCGCCGCGCGCCGCGCCGACGGCGTGGTCCGGGTGGTGTCGACGTTCGACCCGATTCCCGTCGAGGTGCGCCTCGACGACCTCCCCACCCTCTTCGACCGGCCGGATCACGGCATCCCCGAGTGGGCGGCATACCCCCTCGGGGTCGCATGGGCCGCGATCGCTGCGGCGGGTGCCGCGCCGGGCGCTCTCACGGGCCTCGACCTCGCGTTCGCGTCGGACGTGCCCATCGGGGCGGGCCTGTCGTCGTCGGCCGCGATCGAGGGGGCCACGGCATCCGCCCTCGACGACCTGTGGATGCTGGGACTCACGCCCCTCGCGCTCGCCCAGGTTGGCCGCAGGGCCGAGAACGAAGCCGTCGGCGCACCCACTGGCATCATGGACCAGGTCGCATCGATGCTCGGTCGACCGGACGCCGCGACGTTCCTGGACTGCCGGAGCCTCGAGACGCAGAGCGTCGACCTCGGATTCGACGCCGCCGGGCTGCGGCTGCTCGTCATCGACACCAGGGTCAGTCACTCCCACGCGACAGGCGGCTACCGCGAGCGCCGCGCGTCGTGCGAGCTCGGGGCCGAGACGCTGGGCGTTCCCGCGCTGCGGGATCTGACGATCGACGACCTGCCCCGCGCCGAAGCCCTGCTCGATGCCGTCACGTTCCGGCGCGTGCGCCACATCGTGACGGAGAACGACCGGGTGCTCGACACCGTGCAGACGCTGCGCGAACGCGGTCCGCTCGCGATCGGCGGGCTGCTCGTGGCCTC
This sequence comes from Microbacterium sp., assembly GCF_003248605.1. Taxonomy (GTDB): domain Bacteria; phylum Actinomycetota; class Actinomycetes; order Actinomycetales; family Microbacteriaceae; genus Microbacterium. The sequence continues at coordinate 31,899 of NZ_QFPF01000005.1, read as the reverse complement.
GCACGCCTCGATGCGCGACGACTTCGAGATCTCGGTGCCCGAGCTGGACACGGCGGTCGAGGCCGCGCTGCGGGCGGGGGCGGTGGGCGCGCGCATGACGGGGGGCGGCTTCGGCGGCGCGGCGATCGCGCTCGTGCCGGATGCGCTGCGCGATGCGGTGGCGGATGCTGCGGTCCAGGCCTTCGCCGACCGCGGCTTCGCCGCGCCGCACGTGTTCACCGTCACACCCTCGCGCGGCGCCGGACGCGACGCGTAGGCGAGGCGCCGGACGCGTAGGAGCAGGACGCATAGGCGAGCCTCGGCACGCACGCAACCCCTCGCGCGGCGCCGCTCACCTTCGTAGAGTCGGGGCCGGGGTCAGCCTCGCAACCCATCCGGGCCCCCTCGAGGAAGGACACATCATGGCGTATGTCACCGTCGCAGCGGAGAACTCGGTCGACGTCGAGCTCTTCTACACCGACCAGGGCTCGGGTCATCCCGTGGTGCTCATCCACGGCTTTCCGCTGAACGGCGAATCGTGGGGCAAGCAGCAGTCGGCCCTGCTCGATGCCGGGTATCGCGTGATCGCCTACGACCGGCGGGGATTCGGCGCCTCGACGAAGGCGGGCACGGGATACGACTACGACACGTTCGCCGACGATCTGGCCGCGCTGCTGAACACCCTGGACCTGCACGACACCGTGCTCGTGGGGTTCTCGATGGGCACGGGGGAGATCGCCCGGTACCTCTCGCGTCACGGCAGCGACCGCATCGCGAAGGTCGCCTTCCTCGGATCGCTCGAGCCGTTCCTGCTGATCACCGACGACAACCCCGACGGCGCGGGGCCGCAGGAGTTCTTCGACGGCATCGTCACCGACATCCGCCGCGACCGCTACGCCTATCTGACCGGGTTCTTCGCGGGCTTCTACAACCTCGACGAGAACCTGGGCTCCCGCATCTCGCAGCAGGCGGTGGATGCCAGCATCCAGGTCGCCAACCAGGCGGGCAACACCGCGCTGGCCGCCGCGCCGCTGACGTGGCCCACCGACTTCCGCGCCGACATCCCGGCCGTCGACGTGCCGGCGCTGATCGTGCACGGCACGGCCGACAACGTCCTGCCCATCGACGCGACGGGACGCCGTTTCAAGGAGCTGCTCCCCGCCGCGACCTACGTCGAGATCGAGGGCGCACCGCACGGGATGCTGTGGACCCACGGCGACGAGATCAACGATGAGCTGCTCGCCTTCCTCCGCGGCTAGCGCTCACGCGCCGGCGAGCAGCTCCTGCACCTGCTCCTGGGTGATCGCGACGTTCGGGAACGTCGCGAGACGCCCGATCGGGAACGAACCCAGCAGCTGAAGCATCTCGTCGGCCGCGTCGCCCACGCCGAACGCCTGGCCGAGGATCTCGCGCAGGCGCGGCCCGACCGTCGGGTCGGCGAGCAGTTCCGAGATCGACGAGTCCGCCGTGGCGGGCAGCACGAGCTCGTCACCGGGCACGTCGACGACGACGACGCCGCGGATGTCGCGGCTGGACGCTCCAACGTGCACGTGGTACGCGCCGCCCTCGACGATCCACCGGTCGACGCGGATGTCCCAGTAGGCCAGGTCCTCGCGGCGCACCGTCAGTTCGACCTCTCGGGTCTGCCCCGCCTCGATCGCCACACTCTCGAACGCCTTGAGTTCGCGCGGTGCGCGCTGCACGCTCGATCCCTCGAGCGCGGTGTAGACCTGCACGACCTCGCGGCCCGCGCGCGACCCGGTGTTGGTGACGGCGACCCGCACGAGCACGTCGCCGTTCGCGGCGAGGGATGCTGTCGGCCGGCCGTATTCGAAGCTCGTGTACGAGAGGCCGTGACCGAAGGGGTAGGTCACATCGAGCCCCCGCTCGTCGTACCAGCGGTACCCGACGAACAGGCCCTCGCCGTATCGGACGTGGCCGTTCTCGCCGGGGAAGTTGCCGTAGGAGGGGTTGTCCTCCAGGCGCAGCGGGATGGTCTCGGCGAGGCGGCCGGAGGGGTTGACGGCGCCGTAGAGCACATCGGCCGTCGCCGATCCGCCGGCCTGGCCGAGCAGCCAGCCCTCGACGATGGCGGGCACGTCGCCCGCGAAGGGCAGCGCGACCACGCCGCCATTGGAGAGCACGACGACCGTGCGCGGGTTGGCGGCGACCACGGCGTCGAGCGCGGCGAGCTGATCGGCCGGCAGGTCGATGTGCTCGCGGTCGAAGCCCTCGGACTCGGCGGCGGCGGGCAGGCCGATGAAGACGACGGCGACGTCGGCGGCGGCGGCGGTCGCCGCGGCCTCCGCGCGCAGCGCCGCGGCGTCGCCCGAACCGTCGATGCGGAAACCGGCGGCGAAGGAGACCGTGTCCTCGTCGGCATACTCGACGATCGCCTCGAGCGCCGTGTCGAGACGGGTCGGGTTGATCAGCGACGACCCGGCGCCCTGGAAGCGCGGCGTCGTGGCGAAGGCCCCGATGACGGCGACCTTCTGTGCGGGGTTCAGCGGCAGCATCCCGCCCTCGTTCTTGAGCAGCACGAGCGCGCGGCCGGCGACCTCGCGGGCCAGCGCGTGGTGCGCGTCGACATCGAGCGGACCGGCCTGGGCGGGACGGCGCTGGGCCTTGCCGACGAGATCGAGCACGCGACCGGCGACCAGGTCGAGGGCGGACTCGGCGAGCGAGCCCTCACGCACGGCCGCGACGACCCGCGCATCGGAGATCCCTCCGCTGGAGGGCATCTCGAGGTCGAGCCCGGCGGCGACAGCGGCGACACGATCGTTCACGGCGCCCCAGTCCGAGACGACGAGGCCCTCGAAGCCCCACTCGTCGCGCAGGACGCTCGTGAGCAGCCACGGGTCCTCCGACGCGTAGACCCCGTTGATGCGGTTGTAGGAGCACATCACCGTCCACGGCTGCGCGTCCTGAACGGCGCGCTGGAATCCGCGCAGGTAGATCTCGCGCAGCGGACGCGGGTCGACGTCGCTCGAGACGCGCAGGCGGTCGGTCTCCTGGTTGTTGGCCGCGAAGTGCTTGAGCGAGGCGCCCACGCCCTGCGACTGGATGCCGCGCACGAGCGCGGCGCCCATCACGCCGGAGACGATCGGGTCCTCGGACATGTACTCGAAGTTGCGGCCGCACAGCGGCGAGCGCTTGATGTTGATGCCGGGGCCGAGGATGACGGCGACGTCCTCGATGGCGGACTCGACGCCCAGGGCCGCGCCCACGCGCTCCGCGAGCTCGGGGTCGAAGGTGGCGCTCAGCCCGACCGCGGGGGGAAAGCAGGTGGCCGGCACGCTGTCGGCGAGGCCGACGTGGTCGTTTCCGCCGCTCTGCTTGCGCAGGCCGTGCGGGCCATCGGTCATCATGACGCTGGGCACGCCGGCGCGCTCGATCGCGGTGGTCGTCCAGAAGTCGGCCCCGCTGGTCAGCGACGCCCTCTCCTCGAGAGTCAGGTCGGCGACGGCGGGTGCGGTCGTGTCGGCGGGGGTGTCGGTGAGGGTCGTATCGGTCACGGTCACTCCTTCGTGGGATCTGTCGCCGGCAGCGACGCAGCGGGTGGACGGGCGACGCCGTCCAGCAAAACCATATGGCGCTAGGTTTTGAAAAGCAAGCATCGCTCGGTCTACGCTCGGGGCATGGCACAACGGGGGTCATACGCCAAGGGCGTGGCCAAACGCGACGAGATCCTGCGCACGGCTCTCGAGGTGATCGCGCGGGAGGGCTTCCGGAACACCTCCGTGCGGGAGCTGGCCGACGCGGTCGGGCTCTCGCAGGCGGGGCTGCTGCACTACTTCGGCACGAAGGAGGAGCTGTACACCGCGATCCTCAGCAAGCGCGACGAGGTCGATGCCGCCACGTACGGCCCCATCGACTCCGCCCAGCAGCCGGACGCCGTGCTCGAGACCTACCTCGATGTCATCCGGCACAATGCGGACGTACCAGGGCTCGTGCAGCTCTTCGCCCACGTCTCCGTCGACGCGGTCGATCCGGAGCACCCCGCGCACGACTACTTCGCCGGGCGCCAGCACAGGTTGCGCGATCTGTTCGTGCCCGTCATCGAGCGACTGCAGCAGGAGGGCCGGCTGACGACGCGCATCGACCCCGCGACCCTCGCGACGATCGTGCTCGCCCTCGGCGACGGCCTTCAGACGCAGTGGCTCGTCGATCCCGAGCTCGACATGGCCGGGACCATCGCGGCGCTGCTCGGCGCCCTCGAGGAGCGCGCCGAGTAGCGCCGCGACAGGGGCTCGCCGCCCCTCACGTCAGCGCGGGGATCACCTCTCGCTGGAAGAGCTCGATACCGGAGCGGTCGTAGGCGTGCTCGGGGAAGTAGTGGATCGCGTAGCCCAGCCCCCGCTCGCGCAGCGCGACGAGCCGCTCGATGACCTGCTCGGGCGTGCCCACCAGGCCCGCACCACCGCGATACTCGTGCATGAACGCCTCGGTGCGGTCGCCGAGATAGGGGGCGACCCGATCCTCGATGACCGCGAGGCGCTCCGCCACCTCGGCCTCGGACGAGGCGATGACGGTGTTGAAGTTGGCCGACAGGGTGATCTCGCCGAGGTCTCGACCGATCGCATCGGTGTGGCCCTTCAGCACCTCGCGCTTGTGGCTGAACTGCTCGGGATCGTTCGAGAAGTTCGTGTACTGCGCATACTTCGCAGCGATGCGCAGGGTGACCTTCTCGCCTCCCCCGGCGACCCAGACGGGGATGCCGCCCTCCTGGAGCGGTCGCGGCTGCACGATCGCGTCTTCGACCGCGTAGTGCGCGCCCTGCAGGGTGGCTCGGCCCGTGCGCCAGGCCTGCTGCATGATCTGGACACCCTCGTCGAGCATCGCGAGGCGATCCTTGATCGGCGGGAATCCGTAGCCGTACGCACGCCACTCGTGCTCGTACCAGCCACCGCCGATCCCCATCTCGACGCGTCCACCCGAGACCAGGTCGATGGTCGCGGCGACCTTCGCGAGGTAGGCGGGGTTGCGGTAGCCCATGCAGGTGCACATCTGACCGAGGCGGATGCGGTCTGTCACGGCGGCGAACGCCGCCATCAGCGTCCACGCCTCGTGGGTGGCCTCATCGCTCGGGACGGGGACGGTGTGGAAGTGGTCGTAGACCCACAGCGACTCCCACGGGCCCTCGTCGGCACGCTGGGCGAGTTCGCGCATGACGCGCCACTGCTCGGACGGCTCGATGCCGACCAGGTCGTGACGCCAGCCCTGCGGGATGAAGGTTCCGAATCTCATCCCCCCACCCTAGGCAGGGGCGGCGCTCGCACGGTCTTCGCCGCGCACTCGGGCCCCCGGCATCCGCACGGCCATCACCTCGATCGCGGCGGGGTTGGCGTCGATGAGCACGGCGCTGCGGCCGAGAGCGGCCGCGACCGCGCCCGTCGTGCCGCTGCCGGCGAACGGGTCGAGCACGAGGTCGCCCGGGCGACTGGAGGCGCCGATCATGCGCCGCAGGATCCCCTCGGGCTTCTGTGTGGGGTACCCGGTCTTCTCGCGCCCGCTCGTGGGCACGATCGTGTGCCACCACACATCGGTGGGCAGCTTGCCCCGCGCCGCCTTCTCGGGCGTCACCAGGCCCGGGGCCATGTACGGCTCGCGGTCGGCGGCATCGGCGTCGAAGACATACCGCGCCGGGTCTTTGACGTAGACCAAGATCGTGTCGTGCTTCGTCGGCCAGCGCCGCCGGGTCTTGGCCCCGTAGTCGTACGCCCAGATGATCTCGTTCAAGAAGCAGTCCCGGCCGAAGAGGGCGTCGAGGGCGACCTTCGCGTAGTGCGCCTCGCGATAGTCCAGGTGCAGGTAGAGGGTGCCCTCGGGCGAGAGCAGACGCCACGCCTCGTACAGGCGCGGCTCGAGGAACGCCCAGTAGTCGTCGAACCTGTCGTCGTACGCCCGGAGCAGCCCCCGCACCCGCTCGTATTCGCGCCCGTGGAAGCCGCGGTTGATGACACCCGCCTGGGCGACCCCCGCCTCCGCCGTCTCGTCCCCGGGCGACCCCGCGTCCGCTCCCGGCGCCCGCGCGGTCTCCACGGCTCGCTCGCGCGCGCGGCCGGTGTTGAACGGCGGGTCGAGGTAGACGACGGTGAAGGCGCCGTCGGCGAGGCCGGACATGACCGAGAGGTTGTCACCCTGGATGATGTCGACCCGGCTCACGGCACGCGCCGCAGCCAGGCGTCGGTGGCGAACTTGGCGGCGACGAGGGCCTCGGCCTCGGCGTACTCGTCCGCGCTGATGGTGCCCCGCTCCGCGCCGTACAGGTTCGCGAAGGTCTCCAGCAGCCGCTCGATGACGGCCTCCCGCGGCAGCCCGGTCTGGCTGCGCAGCGGATCGACGCGCTTCGCCGCCGAGGCCGTGCCCTTGTCGCTGAGCTTCTCGCGGCCGATGCGCAGCACCTCGGTCATCATCTGACCGTCGATGTCGTAGCTCAGCGTCGCGTGATGGAGCACCCCGCCGTTCGCGAGACGCTTCTGCGCGGCGCCGCCGATCTTCCCGGTCGGGCTCGCGATGTCGTTCAGCGGCTGATAGGTCGCGTCGATGCCGAGCGAGCGCAGAGCCTGCAGCACCCAGTCATCGAGAAAGGCGTACGAGTCCGCGAACGTCATACCCGCCACCAGCGCCGCCGGAACGTAGAGCGAGTAGGTCACGATCTGCCCGGCGCCCATCATCATCGCCCCGCCGCCGGAGATGCGGCGGACGACGTCGAAGCCGTGCCGCGCCGCGCCCTCGGGGTCGACCTCGTTGCGCAGGGACTGGAACGATCCGATCACGACGGCCGAGGCATCCCACTCCCACATGCGCAGGGTCGGGGTGCGGCGCCCGTCGCCGACGCGCGCCGTGAGCACCTCGTCGAGGGCGAGGTTCATGCGCGGCGACACCGCCTTCTCGTGCACGATCTGCCAATCGAAGTCACGCCAGCCGGGCGCCGTGACGAGGGAGCGCCGCACCGCGGTGCCGACCGCCTCGGGTGTGAAGCCCAGCATCTGCGTGCCCTCGGGGAGCACGGCGCGGATCGCGGCGGCGATCGCGGCGACATCCGCGGTCTCCGGCAGACCCGTGACGGCCCCATCGATCGCGTCGAGCGCGACATCCGGCTCGAGGAAGAAGTCGCCCGCGAGGTGGAAGTCGGCGATCCGCCCCTCGCGCACCTCGAGGTCGACGACCACCAGCTTGCCGCCGGGCACCTTGTATTCGCCGTGCATCCCCTCAGCCTAAAGCGGGCGGACCCACGGGGTCCGGATCAGGCGCCTCTGCCGCGGCGCCGGGACCGCACGGCGCCCCACCCGATCGCCGTCGCGGCCGCGAGAGTCGCGCCGATCACGGCGCCCACGCACCAGCCGATCCCCCACGCGACGGGCAGCACGGCGATGACCACGAGGGCGGCCGGAGCGGCCGAACCAGTCGCCACACCGGCGAGCAGCGCACCGAGGATGCCGGCGACCGCCGCGACAACGGCGCCCCACAGCAGGTCGCCCCCGAACGAGCGCACGCGAACCTCGGCGTCGGCTTCCGAGCGCTCGGCGGCAGCATCCCCCCGCTCGTGCCCGTGCGCCGCGCCGAAGACGGAGAACACCCGGAAGCCGGAGAAGGCGCCGCCGAGCACACCCGGAAGGACGAGGGGCGACAGCACCGCCGCTGATACGACCGTGCCGAGCGAGATGCCGCCCTCGAGCACCGCCGCCACGGCGACGGGCGTGGTCACGGCGCCGGGCAGTGCCGCGACGACCACGAGGCCGCGGATGAGATCGACACGGGGGCGCGTGTGCGGGCGAGCGGGCGCGTCGGTCACGGCGATCTCAGACCCTCGCCGCGAATCGCGCGTCGAGCCACACGAGCAGGTCGGCGCGCACCTCGCCCTGCTGCACCTCGTTGAAGATCTCGTGCCGCGCGCCCGGGTAGACCAGCGTCGTGACGTCGTCGAACCCCGAGCGCTCGCGGTAGGCGCGGGCGAGCCGGTGCACCGAGACGGGCCCGCCGACGGTGTCGTCGCGGCCGACCATGAGAAGGATCGGGATGCTGTGGCCCACCGCCTCGCGCAGGCCCCGGCGCGGGCGCCCGTACAGACGCGCCGCGTCGATCGGGCCGAACAGCTTCAGCAGCGGCTGCGACGTCGTGAGCGGGTCGGCGGCGAACGCCTCGCCCACGGAGGGATCGGAGGAGAGCCACGCGAGCCCCGTCGGATCCTCGTGCTTCCACGGTGCGTTGAGGTCGCCGGGATTGAGTGAGCCGGGCCAGCGCAGCGCCGACCCCGACAGGACGAGCGCGTCGTACGCGTCGGCATGCCGGTCGAGCAGCATCTGCGCAAGGAACGAGCCCCACGAGTGCCCGAGCAGAACGAGGGGGAGGCCGGGGTGCAGGGTGCGGATCAATCCGGTCAGCTGCCAGAGCGCGTCGAGCGTGGCGGGCATGCCGCCCGGGCCCAGTCTGCCGAGGCGCTCGGGCGTGCCGTGATGCGCCAGCCCGGTGCGGCCGTGGCCGCGGTGATCGTCGGCGTAGACGGTGAACCCGGCGGTGTTCAGGGCGTCGATGAGGCTGCCGTAGCGGCCGGCGTGTTCGCCGACGCCGTGCAGCAGCTGCACCACGCCCCGGGCGGCGCCGCGGGCGGGATGCACGTCGTAGACGATCGTGATGCCATGGGCGTCGGTGAACTCGGGCACGCGGTCGAGTCTAGGGGCGGGGGCGCGCGCGGCGGCCCCGCACGACCCACGCGGCGGCCCACGATTTAGTTAGCCTTGGTAATGAGCTATGCTAAACAAAAGAATGAGACCCGATTCCGCGCCCGCTGCCACCGACGATCACTCGACCGAGGCGTCGCGTCTGCGCGGCGCCGTTCTGCGATTCGCGCGGCGCCTGCGCAACCAGCGCGCGATCGACACGATGAGCGACGGGCAGTTGGCCGTGCTCGGGTGGCTCAAGATGCGCGGCCCACACACGCTCGGCGAACTCGCCGAGCGTGAGCGTGTGTCGGCGCCGTCGATGAACCGCACCGTCAACTGTCTCGAGGAGTCCGGGTACCTCGAGCGCAACCCCGACGACGCCGATCGCCGCAAGGTCAACGTCTCGCTCACCGAGGCCGGTCACGAGATCGTCGTCGAGACGAGCAGGCGCCGCGACGCGTGGCTTGACGACGCGCTCGCCGAGCTGTCCGCCGACGAGCGGGCGACGCTCGCGGCCGCGGCCGAGATCATGACCCGGATGGCCGACCGATGAGCTCGAGCATGTTCCGCTCGTTCTCGGTGTTCAACTACCGCGTCTGGTTCATCGGCGCGCTCGTGTCGAACATCGGCGCGTGGATGCAGTCGACCGCGCAGAGCTGGGTCGTGCTGACCGAGCTGACCGACAACGATCCCGGCGCGATGGGCATCACGATGGCGCTGCAGTTCGGGCCCCCGCTGCTGCTCGTGAGCGTGACGGGATGGGTCGCCGACAGGTTCGACCGGCGCCGACTGCTCATGATCACGCAGGGCGCGATGCTGCTGCTGGCGATCGCCCTCGGCGTTCTGCTGCTGACCGGCGTCATGACTCTGCCGATGATGTACGGCTTCGCGCTGGCGCTCGGCGTCGCGACCGCCTTCGACAACCCGGCCCGGCAGGCGTTCGTCTCCGACATCGTGGAGCGCGAGAACGCCTCCAACGCGATCGCCCTGAATGCAGCATCCTTCAACGGGGCCCGCATGATCGGCCCCGCCGTGGCGGGCATCATGATCGTCGCGATAGGCACCGGCTGGGTGTTCATCGCCAACGCGTTCACATTCCTCGCGATGGCGATCGCGCTGCTGCTGATCCGGCCCGCCGAGCTGATCCCGCGTGCCAGCGCCCCGGGACGCTCGCGCATCGCCGAGGGCTTCCGGTACGTCTCGCACCGGCCCGACCTGCTCGTCGTGTTCGCGATGGTGTTCCTGATGGGCGCGTTCGGCATGAACTTCCCGATCTTCGCGTCGACGATGGCGCTGGAGTTCGGGCAGCAGGCCGACGGGTTCGGCCTGCTCTCATCGATCCTCGCGATCGGCTCGCTCGCCGGCGCCCTGCTCGCCGCACGCCGCGATCGCGCCCGCATCCGCGTGGTGATCATCGCCACTCTCGGTTTCGGCCTCGCGTCGGCGCTGTCCGTGCTGATGCCCTCGTACTGGGCGTACGCCGCGACGCTCGTGCTCGTCGGATTCAGCGTCGTCACGACCCTGACCACGGCCAACGGCTACGTGCAGACGACCACCGACCCGGCCGTGCGCGGGCGGGTGATGGCGCTCTATGTCGCCGTCATCATGGGCGGCACGCCGGTCGGGGCCCCCATCGTCGGCTGGATCGCGGGACAGTTCGGCCCGCGCATGGCGATCCTCGTGGGCGCCGCAGCGGGGTTCGCCGCGTTCCTCATCGGGGCGACGTGGATGCTGGCATCCGGCCGCGTGCACCGCCACGAGACGCGGCGGTTCGGGCTCTCGCTCGGCCACACGCGTCCGGTGTCGATCATCGCTCCCGAGCCGGTGGAGTTCAGTGACGAGGCGGCGGGCACGACGCCGATCCCCCTCACTCGAGCCTGAGTCTTCCGGTCAGGCGCGAGCCCACCGTCGGCGGGACGTCTTGCCTGCGTCGTCGCGGACGGGTTCGCGGACGAGGCGAAGCACGGCAGGCGCGCGCCACCCGAGGCGCTGCCGCGCCCACCCGACCAGTTCGGCCTCGTCCACCGTCGCCCCCGCGACGTCGAGCACGGCGGCGATGCGCTGCCCGAGCGCGTCATCGGGCACACCGAACGCCACCGCGCTGCGGATGTCGGGGTGCTGTTCGAGCACGCGCTCGATCTCGACGGGGTACACCTTCTCGCCGCCGCGGATGATGAGATCGTCCTCGCGGTCGATGAGGTGAAGGTAGCCCTCGGCGTCGAGACGACCGATGTCGCCGAGGGTGTCCCACCCGAGCGGGTCTCGGCGAGACGCGGAGCCGATGTAGTCGTAGGCGGACGTCTCGCCGCGTCGCATCCACACGAGGCCCGTCTCACCGACCGCACGCTCCTCGCCCGCCGGCGAACGGATCTGCACCTCGGTCCCGCCGATGGGTCGCCCGACGCTCCCGGGATGCTCGAGCCATTCATCACCCCGGATCATGGTCAGCCCGTTCGACTCGGAGCCCGCGTACACCTCGACGACGCGCTCGGCGCCGACCCAGTCGAGAAAGGCGCGTTTGAGGTCGACGGCGCAGGGCGCACCCATGTGCAGGAGGGTCTCGATCGATCGGAGTCTGAGCGGGTCGCGCTCCGAGACGGGAAGCCGCAGGAGCCGGTGCATCATCGTCGGCACCACGAGAGCCCACGTCACGGCGTGCGTCTGGACCGCCTCGAGCCAGGCGCGCTCGTCAAAGCGCGGCAGGATGACCAGCCGATGCCCGGTCAGCAGGCCCCGGAACGCGTAGGTGAAGGTCGCGGAGTGCGTCATCGGGCCCGCGACCAGCTGCGTCGCACGTAGCGGCAGGAACTTGGCGACCGGCACCGTGGGATCCATCGCCGCGGGCGCGTTCGCTCGCACGACCTTCGGCCTGCCCGTCGATCCCGATGTCGTCGGGGCCTTCCACGACGTGGCGACCAGGTCGGGAAGCGCCCGGTCGACGGGCGGAGCGACGAGGGAATCGATCCATGGGATCCGTGGCGAGTGCGGCCTGCGGCCGATCGCCGCCCGTGGACGTGCTGCGGCCTCCACGGCCGCCCGTTCCGCATCGGTGAGGCCACGTGAGACCGGCTGGGGCGTGGCGCCCGCCCGCCAGACGGCGGCGCAGGCGATGACGTAGTCCCTGCCGTTGGGCAGCGACACCGTGACGAGGTCGTCGTGACCGACCCCACGATCGACCAGCAGGTGGGCCAGTCGGGTCGCCGCGTCGTCGAGCTCGACCGCGGTCATCGGCCCGTCGCGGTCGATGACGACGACCTCGTCGGGATGCGATCGCGCGCGGTCAGCGATGATCGAGGAGAGGGACTGCCGCATCCCGTTCGCCTCCTCTCCCGAGCAGGGCCCGGTAGAAGTCCTCGTGCGCCCGCGCGGCCATCTGCCACGTGTAGGAACGCGCCAGTCGCACCCCGGCGATCGGGTCGACCACACCATCGCCGATCACCCGGCCGAGGGCGTCGGCGATCCCTCGCGCGTCCGTCGCGTAGGTCACCGCCTCGCCGAAGACCTCGCGCACGACGGGAAGGTCGCGGGCGACGACGGGCACGCCCGCCGCCAGCGCTTCCATCGCGGCGAGCCCGAACCCCTCCTTGGTCGAGACGAAGGCGAGAGCGCGCGCGGCGGCCACGAGCGACGGCACGTCCCCGTCCGGCAGCGTGCCGAGAATCGTGGGGACCACACCCAACTGCTCGGCTCGCCGGTCGAAGGCTTCGCGGTAGGAGCGGTAGTCGAAGAGCGTCTCGCCGCCGCCGAAGACAAGCCGAAGCTCACGCCGTCTCGCGCGCAGCATCGCGAACGCCTCGAGCAGATCGATCGATCCCTTGCGCGGCTCGATCCCGCCCAGCGCGAGCACGTAGTCTCCCAGCTCGGCGCGCCACCGCGACCGCTCCGAGTCCCCCGCGGGCCCGGCGGCCGCCTCGAAGCGCTCCGCATCGACGCCGTTCGGGATCACGGTGGGCGTGTAGCCGTACTCGGTCGCGACCTCGGCGGCGACGGCGCGCGAGACGCAGATTCGGGCGACGGGGCGATGGATGGCGAGCTCGTGGCACTCGATGAGCCTGGGTGTCGTGAACGCGTCGAGGTGGTGGATGGTGCGCACGCAGGCGGCACCCGCCGCCTCCACCGCGTTCGCCGAGATGCAGTCCTGCGCGTGCACGATATCGGCGTCGGCCGAGAAGCTCCGGGCCATCACGGCGATCGACCTCTCGATGCGATCGCCGACGTCTTCGCCCTCGCGCGGTTCGAACGGCACGACACGCACCCGCACGGCGGGATCGACCGCGCGGAAGAACGCAGTGTCATCGCCACGACCGAGCGTCCACACCTCGACGTCGTGGCCGCGGGCCGCCAGCGCCTCCGCCAGCGCGAGGGTGTGCACGACACCGCCGCGCGGCTTGGTCGAGTAGGTGATCTGGGCGATCTTCACGACGTGGTCAGCCGGTACGCATGCTCCGCGCGCTGCTCGAGGTGGTTGAGGCTGCGTCGCGCGCGGGCACGGGATGCTCTCACGTCGGCCTCCGCGATCGCGAGACCTCCCTTGGCCCAGGTCTTGGCGATGATCTCGCCGGCGGGGTCGACGACCTTCGCCTGTCCGAGGAACCGCAGCCCGCCCATGACGCCCGTCTGGTTGGACGACACGAGGTAGACCTGGTTCTCGGCCGCCCGCGCGCAGTCGTAGAGATCGAACAGGTGCGCTTGCCGATCGTTGCGGATGCGGTCGGAGCGATCGGTGACGCTGGCCGGCCAGGCGCAGAGGCACGCCAGGATCTCGGCGCCGTCGAGCGCGAGCGAACGCGCCGATTCGGGGAACGTCTTGTCGAAGTCGATCAGCATGCCCAGGCGCCCGACCGGAGTGTCGAACGCCGCGAACTCGTCACCGGCTCGGTAGATGCCGGACTCGCCGAGCGGCAGGTGCACCTTGCGATGCGTACCCAGGATTCCGTCGCCGGTCACACACACCGCGGTGTTGAATCTCACCTCGGCACCGTCGACGCTCGCGCGCTCCGCCACGCCGAAGCAGACCGTCATGCCACCCGCCATCGCGATCACCGACGCGATCTCGGGACCGTCCAGGTCGACGGACCGCGGCGCACTGTCCGCGTCCTGCGATGGATGCTCGAGTTCGAGCAGATATCCGCCGATGGTTGCGTCGGGAAGGACGAGCAGATCCACGCCCTTCTCGCGCGCCTGGGTGATGATGCCCGGCAGCTTCGCGAGCGTGCGGTCGATGTCACGACCGAAATGCGCCGCGACTCCCGCCATCGTCACCGTGCCCATCGCCTCAGGCTATATCTCGGCACGCGCTCGCCTCAGGCGACGCGGACCTGCTGATCCGCCCGGGCAGCGATCATGTTCGCGACGTGCTCGGCGTCGCGCGCGATGGCGTGGAAGCGTCCGGAGCCCCACGTGTGCATCCACGGCAGGCCGATGAAGTGGAACCCGGGCACGCTCGTCTCTCCGTAGGTGTGGGCGGGGTGCCCGGCGTGGTCGAGCACGTCGAGGTCGCCGAGCCACGACCAGTCCGCACGGAAGCCGATCGACCAGATCACCGATGCGATCTCAGCGGCCGGCAGATCGTGCGGCACACCGTGGGGGTGCCAGCGCGCGACGTAGCGGTCCTCGGGCGGCGCGTGGATGCCTTCGCGTGCGATGTAGCGATCGATGTCGTTCTTGATCGACTCGGCCACCGAGTCGGCGTAGTCGAGGTTCTCCGCGAGCGTGTCGTCGAACCGGAAGCCCCCGCCTGAGAACCCGATCGCGCGGCCGTAGAGGGCCATACCCCGGCGTGCGAACTCGCGCAGGTCGATGTCTCGGCCGCCGTCTCGGCCCGTGACGTAGTGGTTCGTGGACTCGCGCTTGGCCGGCCCGTGGGCGGCGACGGGCACGTCGTAGACACCCATCTCCGCGAGCCAGGTCATGCAGTCCTTGCCCCGGTAGAAACGGGCGACCCGCGGGGCGCGCCCGAGGGCGAGGTGGACCTCGCGCCCCTCGATCAGGAGATCCTCGGCGATCTGCGTGCCCGACTGGCCGGATCCGATCACGAGCACGGGCCCCTCGGGCAGCTGTGCCGCGTTGCGGTACTCGTGCGAGTGGAGCTGGAACACCGCGTCCGGGATGTCGCCCGCCCATGCCGGGGTGACGGGAACGTGGTAGCCGCCCGTGGCGGAGATGACGGAGTCCGCGGTGATGGTGCCGGCGCTCGTGCGCACCCGGAAGCCCCTGCTCGGGCGGGTCTCGACCAGTGTGACCGATGTGCCCTCGGCGACCGGCGCGTCGAAGGTGTCGGCGTAGCGCCGCACCCAGGCGTAGACCTCGTCGCGGGTCATGAAGCCGTCGGGGTCGGCTCCGTCGTACGGATAACCCGGCAGCCGGCAGTGCCAGTTGGGGGTCACGAGCGTGAAGTTGTCCCAGCGGCCGTCGCTCCACTCGTGCACGAGCGTGTCGCGCTCGATCACCACGTGCCGGATACCCTGCTGCACGAGGTGCCAGCTGAGGGCGAGACCGGCCTGGCCGCCGCCCACGATCACGGCATCGAAATGGTCGCCGTCCCGCAGCTCGACGGCAATCATGCGCCGCCGCCGTCCGCGGTCGGCTCCAGGCCGGGCTCCATCGCGACGACCTCGACGTCACCGTCCGCGTACGAGGCGGCGGCCGAAGCGATCGTCTGCTCCGAGTGCATCGCCGAAGTGCACGCGAATCCGAACTTCGCCCGCACCCGTTCGCTCGCGATGGCGAAGGCCTCGCTCGTGCGTCCGACGAAGTCCGACACCGGGTACCGCTCCCCCACGGTGAGGAAGTCGTGCATCACCAGGCTCGGCGAGTAGAGCGTGCTCTCGCGGCCGTCCGGCCAGCGCACGGCGAACGTCATCTCAGGCATGGGCGAGCTCCGTCCACCGGGTCGCGCTGGCGCTCCCCGTCTCGGCGACCGGGCCGTAGACATCCGGTCGCCGATCCCGCAGGTGGAACATGCCACCGCGCATCGCCCGGAACGTCTCGTCGATGTCGATCTCGGCCACGGCGAGACCGGCTCCCAGCAGTGTCGTCGCGAGGATGTTGCCGCCCGGATCGACGACCTTGGCGTTGCCGACGTAGCGCAGCGACCCGAACGTGCCCGACTGGTTCGACGCCATCCAGAACACCTGGTTGTCGAGCGCCCGCGCGATGTCGAACTGGTTGAACCGATACGTCCAGCGGTCGTCCTGCAGGTTCTCGGCCGTCGCCGTGCGGGCCGCCGGCCAGGCAGACATGCTCACGACGATCTCGGCACCGTCGAGCGCGAGCATACGTGCCGCCTCGGGGAAGGCCTTGTCGTAGCAGATCTGCATCCCGATGCGCGCGAGCGGGGTGTCGAACGCCGTGTATTCGGACCCCGCCGAGTACGACATGTTCTCACCGAGCGGCTGATGCACCTTGCGATACGACCCGTAGATCTGCCCGCCGTCGAGGCACGCGGCCGCGTTGTAGCGCGTCACCCCGTCGTCGTCGAGCTCGCAGAACCCGATCGTGAGGATCGTGTCGCCCGCGAGCTCCTGGACGCGAGCGATCTCGGGTCCGTCCAGCCGGATGGCCGGCGGGAGCGAGCGCTTCGTGTTCTGCACGGTGTCGCCGTGCTTGCCGAGCGACGAGAGATACCCCCCGATCGCCGCCTCGGGGAATGCGACGATCCGCGCCCCCCGAGCACGCGCGTCCTGGAGCAGCTGCTCGATGAGCGCGTAGTTCTGGTCCAGGTCCCGCGTGAAGTTCGCCGAGACCGACGCGACGGTGAGTGTCATGGCCGGACCTAGAGGTTGTAGGTGGAGTTGATGATCGCGCCCTTGCGCGCGTAGTAGATGAGGGCGTCCTGGACATCGAGCGGGTGCGCCGGGATGACGCCCTCGATGAGGTCTTCTTCGCGCATGCCGTGCAGGGCCATGCCGAAGCGGCAGCAGTAGACCGTGCCGCCCTCCTTGATGAAGGTCTCGAGCGAGCCATTCATGTTGAGTTCACCCGGGAATCCGGCATCCCCGGTGGTCGGGAATCCGCGGTTCGCCGTGCAGGCGAGCGTGCCCGGGCCGTAAAAGTAGATCGCCGACTCGAACCCCTTGCGGAGGGCGCGGGTCGCCTGCAGGATCGCGACGAAGCTGACCGAGGACTCGTGCGGGATGCCGTGGATCAGCGTGAAGTAAGTCTCGCCGTCCTCGGCCTGGAAGTCGGGGAAGATATTGGTCGATCCATAGATGTTCGTGCCCTTGGGCAGCGAGGGGTGCGGGATCTCGCCGAGGGATTTGGCGATGTTCTCGGCGATCTGGGCGTCGATGTCTTCAGGCATTGGTCATCTCTTTCGTGGGGTGGTGCACGGGATGGAGCTGAAGGGAGAGTGTGTCCACACTCCCAAGCGGGTGTTTCTGTTTGGTTTCATCCGGAATGAGGTCGTGTTACGAACTCGCAGATCCGAGCCCCGTCGCCGCACTTTCGCACGCCACCGTCTCGACGCCGTCGGGCCAGCGCAGCCGGACATCGTCTCCGGCATCCAGCGTTCCGATGACGGCGGTCTCGGCGATGCGGGATGCCGCGCGCGAGCGTCCCGGGCGGTCGGCCGTGAGCATCCCGAATCCCGGAAAGCACGTGAGCCAGTCTCCGAACGAGACGTCGTCGGGTGACGGGATCGCGGCGACGTCGAGGGTGAGCCCCGTGCCGGATGCCTCCGCGAGCATCGCCGCGCTGCCGACGATGCCACCCATGCTGACGTCCTTCGCCGCGGCGGGGCGGGCTCTCCGCACGACGGCGCCGAGCTCGCGCAACTCGGAACCGGTCCGAGCCGATGTCGTGTCCCACTGCCGGCCCTCGAACCCGCGCCGCCACCGACCACGGAGGTCGACGGTGAGGCTGAGGTCGTCGCCCACGCGTCCACCGCCGCCGGGCACCGGCCGCTTCGTCCGACCGAGCGCGGTCACCGACAGCGACGGCGCGACCCCCAGCTGGGTGTGGCCCCCGAGGATCGGCAGGCCCCAGGCATCCGCCCCACTTCGCAGACCCCCGAGGATGCGCCGCGCGAACGAGGCGGTGGGGGCGGCGACGGAGTCGAGCAGTCCGATCGGCTTCGCACCCATCGCCGACAGATCGTTCACGTTGACCAGAACCGCACACCATCCGGCCCACTCGGGGTCGCGTTCGAGGATCGCCGGCAGGATCGCGTCGCACGCGGCGATGACGTCCGTGCCCGGAAGCGGCGCCCCGTCGTCGCCGACGAAGCCGCTGCCGCCGAGGGCTTTCGGGTCGTCGCCGCGCAGCCCGCCGAGCACGTCGCCGAGCGGGGCCTTCGTGGCTTGAAGCAGTCGCTGGATGCGGTCGATGGGCCAGCGCATGCGCACGTGCGGCGCACCGCCGAGGGATGTTCGCCCCCACGCTGTCCAGCCGAGGTGGCGGAACAGCGGTTCGTTGCGATCCTGCACGGTCGCCTCGAAGCGGAGCACGCCGCGGGCGAGCGCGGTCGCGCACGCTTCCCGCACGAGGGCCGATCCGATGCCGCCCGCGCCGCGGGCATCGCGACGCACGACGAGGCGGCTGCCGGTCCACCACCCGATGTCGCGTCCTTCGAGGGCCGGGGCCAGCCGCACGCCGCCGAGCACCACCTCCTCGGGGTCGACGCAGACGAGCACGATCGTGCGGGGATCGTCGTCGATGCGATCGAAATCGTCGGCATCGAAGATGCCCTGCTCGGCGACGAAGACCTCGCGACGGATCGCGCGATAGTCCTCGATCTGGCGGCCGGTCGCCCTCTCGATGCGCCACACGGTCCGGTTCGGGCGCGCACGGTGGGCGACGCCGGCGAGCAGCGGCACGTCGAGCACGTCAGGCTCCTGCCGTCTTGAGCACGCTGCAGGCCCCGCACGCCACACAGCCGGCGCGCTGGTCCTCGCCGCGCATGCCCGCCGCCTTGAGCAGATCAGCGACACGACTCGTCACCGAGTCGAGCAGCGATCGATGCGGGGCGGGCACCTTGTCGACGTCGGTGGCGAGCGTGCCCTTGAGCGGGCGGAACGGGACGACGAAGGGGTAGACACCCATCTCGATCAGTTCGCGCGCACCTTCGACGAGCTCGTCGGGGTCCTCCCCCATGCCCACGAGCAGGTAGGTCGAGACCTGATTGAAGCCGAACACCCGCACCGCCTCACGCCAGGCTGCGCGGTACTCGTCCATGCTCACGCGGGATTTGCCCGGCATCCACCGTCGCCGGACCTCGTCGTCCATCGACTCGACGTGGATGCCGATGGAGCGCGCGCCGGCGTCGTAGAGGTCGGTGATGGCGCGCAGATCGGCGGGCGGCTCGCACTGCACCTGGATCTGGAGGTCGGGCACCGCCTCCTTGACGGCGCGTACGCAGCGGGCGATGTGCTTGGCTCCGCGGTCCCAGCCGTTGGAGGTGCCCGTCGTCATCACCATGCTCGTGATGCCATCCAGCCGCACGGCCGCCTCGGCGACCTCGGCGAGCATCGCCGGGGTCTTCACCGCGATCGTGAGCCCGGCATCCAGCGACGCCTCGATCGCGCAGAACCGACAGCGCTCGCTCTCGTCGTAGCGCACGCAGGTCTGCACGACGGTGGTCGCGAGCACGTTGCGTCCGTGGAGCTTGGCGATCTTCTCGTAGTTGACGCCCTCGGCGGTCTCGAGGTCGTAGAAGCGGGGACGCACCACAGGCTGCACATCGAAGCCGAGGTCGGCGCCCTCGAACGTGAGCCTGCCGCTGGCGTTGACCACGTAGGGGCTCGACGGGTTGAGCGGGATCGCCGCACCCTCGCCGTTTATGATGAAATGCCCGTCGTCGCTGGGGCCCGCACCGCCCGTCCGGCGCACCGGCGCATCGCTTCGGATGCCGAGCAGGGCGATGTTCACTCGGGTCGACACGTGGGCGGCGGTGTCGGTCGGAGCTGCCGATGCGGGAGTCATATCTCCAGTAGACGGATTCCGCGTTTCGGTGTGGCTACGAACGGATAGCGCTCGTGTTTCGGACCGAGAAGATTGCGTTTCGCATCGCGTTCACGCGCCCTGAGCCCGTCGCACCCGTCGCAGGGGTGATCCGCGTACGGGTCGCCATCGTCGGTGGGGATCCCACCAGGCGGGTCCGCGGACCTCGGGGACGCCGTGGCGCATGCGGACCGACCACCCCGAGGTGCCCAGGGTGCGGTGGTGGAACCAGCACAGCAGCAGACCGTTGTCGCAGTGGGTGGGTCCACCGCGGGAGTGCTCCTGATCGTGATGCACCTCGCACCACGCCGCCCGCACCCCGCACCCGGGGATCACGCATCCCCCGTCGCGCAACGCGATCGCCTTGCGCTGCACCGCGGTGAACACGCGGTCCCGCACCCCGAGCGACACGATCCGTCCTGCACCGTCGAAACCGACCCGCTGGATCGTGCCGCAACACGCGATCTGCGCCGCCACCCCCATGCTCACCGGCTGGTCGGAGCCCTCGACCTGCGCCCACCCCGACCCGGACACCAGGTCGTCCTCCCGCACGTACACCACGAGCGTCGGCGCGGCCCCGCCGATCGTGGCCAACTCCCCCGCCCGTGCCGCCGCCCCCAGCGCCGTCGCGAACGCGTCATGCTGCTTCTGCAGCCGCGTGCGCCCATCCACGGGCACACCGTCACCGGATGAGCCGGGTGCGGCGTCCTCACGGAAGGTCGGACCACCCGCATTCGACCCGGGATGCTCGGGCCCGGTCACCCTCGGACTCATCAACGCATCGAAGATCGTCTGCAGCTGCGCCGCGACCTCCGGCAGCAGCATGCCCGATAACGGCACCAACCCCCGCCGCGGCACCCCCAACGCCAGCCCTCGGCCTCGCAACGCCCCAGCCTCGACCGGCTCAGCGCCGTCAGCGTCGATCGCACTCGCCCACAGGTGCGCCATCGCCCGCAGATCCGCCACCGACGGCGCAGGCCCCCGAACACCGGCATCGGCATCGGCATCGACATCGACATCGACATCGACATCGCGATCGCGGAGCCCCCTCGCCGCGTCGGCGAGGAACGCGTCCGCCGCCAGCACATCGTCACGCGCCGCCCGCGCGGCGGCGTCCGTCAGCGGCCCGGCGATCGCGTTCACCGCCTCGACCCCGACCTCGCCCGCCACCAGGGCATCACGAAGCGCAGGCAGGGTGGGCTCCAGCCACTCCCCTGACGCCAGGGCCCGATCGCGGTGCACCACCCGACCCGCGCGAATCATGCCCGACGCCGCGTGCGGCGACACCCGCGTGACACGCTGCACGAGTTCCGACACCGACCGGCACCCCGCCCGCGCCGAGAGCCGATCACTCCGGGCGCCCTGCGACCGCGCCTCGACGACCCCCACGGCCTCGATCAGCGCGCCCTCCACTCGCCGCGCGATCGCCGCCAGGGCACCCATCACCGCGAGCAGATCATCATCGCCCAGCGCCTCGAACGCCCCACCCGCCAGCGCGGGCTCAACCACCCCGCGCACGCTGTCGCCGACCTCGGCGAGAGCGGTGACCAGCAGGTTCATGACCCCCATTCAACAGGGGGCCACCGACATTCGATCGCCGAAAAAGCGCGGATCAAGGCATCAAAAGATGAGAGGTTGATAGCGGTTCAGCGCGTCCTTTCGAGACGCCGCTCCGCGGCACCTCAGGGACCGCCCGACGGCCTCACGCCTCGCGCGTGATGGTCACCCGGACGAAGAGCTGGCTCTTGAACGGCCCCGCGTAGACGCCCCGCAGCGGCGGAACGTCGTTGTAGTCGCGGCCACGGCCCACGAGCACGTGACGGTCGCCGATCTCGATGTTGTTCGTGGGGTCGAAGCCCTGCCATTCGCCGGCGAACCACTCGACCCACGCGTGCGACTCTCCGCTGACGGCGACGCCGACCTCGGCGTTCGCCCGCGGGTGCAGGTAGCCCGAGACGTAGCGCGCCGGGATGCCGACGGCCCGCAGCGCGCCGAGAGCAATATGCGCCATGTCCTGGCACACGCCCTTGCGTGCCTCCCATGCCTCCATGGCGGTCGAGTGCACGCCGGTGATGCCGTGCATGTACTCGACGGCGTCGCCGATCGCGGCGACGATGTCGTGCGCCGCGCGACCCGGATCATCGTGCCGGCCCGCGATGGAGCGTGCGATCTCGACGACATCGTCGTGCGGCTTCGTGCGCTGGGTCTGCACGAGCTGCTCGACGGTGTCGATCGAGCGCCCCGCCTCGGCGGCGAGCTTGTCCCACGTGATACCGGTGTGCTCGAGCGGGCGCGGCCGCACCTCGACGAGCGACTTCGCGGTGAGGTTGAGGTCGGCGTGCGGCGAGAGCACGTCGAACGCGCTCACCCGGGTGCCGAAGTAGTCGACGTAGTTGTTCACCGACGTCGAGGGGTCGATCTCGAGGGACGAACTCAGCACGAACTGACTGTCGGTCGTGCCCGGCAGCATCCTCGCCTCGTTGTATGACGCCGTGACGTCGCCGTGATAGCTGAAACCGGTCGCGTGCTCGATGCGGAGTCTTTTCATGAGATCTCCCCGATCCAGCTCGGCTCGGCCTGCGTCGGGAAGAACCGCTGCCGGATCGCCTCGGACGCTTCGCGGGTGACGGTCTCGACGCGCAGCATGTGGGTGGGAAGCTCGGCGAGGATCT
Organism: Microbacterium sp.; assembly: GCF_003248605.1. Taxonomy (GTDB): domain Bacteria; phylum Actinomycetota; class Actinomycetes; order Actinomycetales; family Microbacteriaceae; genus Microbacterium. Next base: position 9,644 of record NZ_QFPF01000005.1, on the reverse strand, counting down.
CGCTGATCGGCCGGTATTCGAGATCGTTGCGGATGCGCCCGAGCGCCCGCAGCACCTGGTTGGAGTGGCCCACCCGATCCTCGCGCGGATCGATCGCGCTCATGCACTCCTCGGCCCGCTGGATCGAGTAGATGATCGAGCGGGGGAACAATCGGTCGAGCAACAGGAACTCGGCCGCGTTGCGCGCACTCGGCATCCCCCGGTACGTGCGCAGGTACGCCTCGTAGGCGCCGCAGGAGCGGAGGATCGTCGTCCACGACGGGCCGGATGCCTCGGTCAGCGACCGCGTGGCGAGCAGTCGTGCCGTCATGTCGGCGCGTTCGATGCTGCGACCGAGCGTGAAGAACTGCCAGGCTTCGTCGCGGCTGGTCGAAGAGTCCACGACGCCGACGGCGAGCGCCGCGCGCTCACGAACCCACTGGAAGAACTCGTGCACCTTGTCGGTCTGCAGCCGGCGGGGCATGCGTGCATTGGTCGTGTTGAGGCACTCCCACAGCTCTGTGGAGACGATCTCGCGGGCGCGGCGCGCGTTCTCGCGGGCGGCGTTGAGCGAGTAGACGATGCTCGCGGGGTTCATGCGGTCTGTGGCCAGCCGCGACAGAACGTCCTCGCGGCTGACCCGCTCAACCGTCTTGACCGGGGCCGACCCCATCACCGACAGCAGCGACCGGCAGGCGATGTCCTCGTCGATCCACGGATCTTCGAGCAGAAGCTGCAGATGCACGTCCAGGATGCGCGCCGTGCCGTCGCTGCGCTCGATGTAACGCCCGATCCAGAACAGCGATTCGGCGATGCGGCTCAGCATCCTGCACCACCATCGGCGACGGCCTGCTGCTGCTGCTCCTGCTGTTCGACGCGCGAGCGCGGACGATCGTGGGGCGAGTGGTCGACCTCGGGCTGCGCCGCGTCGTGCTCGGCCTCGAGGGCGGCAGCGGTGATGATCGGGATCGCCGCGGTGACGGTCGAGGCCTGGTCGGCGACGAGGCCGGCCAGGCCGTGCCCCTGTCCGTACTCGACGTGCGCGGGCGCCGAGCCGCCGACGACCCAGGTGTCCTTCGATCCGCCGCCCTGACTGGAGTTGACCACGAGCTGCCCCTCGGGCAGCGCGACGCGCGTGAGACCGCCCGGCAGAACCCAGATGTCGTCGCCGTCGTTGACGGCGAACGGACGCAGGTCGGCGTGGCGCGGCCGCATGCCGTCCTCCACCAGCGTGGGGATGGTCGAGAGCATGACCACCGGCTGGGCGATCCATCCGCGCGGGTCGGCGAGAAGCCGTTTGCGGAGGGTGTCGAGCTCGGCGCGCGAGGCATCGGGCCCCACGACGAGGCCCTTTCCGCCCGAGCCGTCGACCGGCTTCACGACGAGCTCGTCGAGGCGGTCGAGCACCTCTTCGAGTGCCTCGGGCTCCTCGAGCCGCCACGTGTCGACGATCGGCAGGATCGGTTCCTCCGACAGGTAGTAGCGGATGAGGTCGGGCGTGTAGGTGTAGAGCAGCTTGTCGTCGGCGACGCCGTTGCCCACGGCGTTCGCGATCGTGACGTTGCCCAGGCGCGCGGCGAGCATGAGCCCGGGCGCCCCGAGCATCGAGTCGGCTCGGAACTGCAGCGGATCGAGGAAGTCATCGTCGACGCGGCGGTAGATGACGTCGACGCGCTTGGGTCCACGCGTCGTGCGCATGAACACCTTGCCGCCCGCGCAGAGCAGGTCGCGGCCCTCGACGAGCTCGACGCCCATCAGCCGGGCGAGCAGGGTGTGCTCGAAGTACGCCGAGTTGTAGACGCCGGGGGTCAGCACCACCACGTTGGGCTCGTCGATGCCGGGCGGGGCCGACGCCCGCAGGGCCGCGAGCAGCTTGTTGGGGTAGTCGCCGACCGGACGCACCCGCATCGAGACGAACAGCTCGGGCAGCGTCTGCGCCATCACGCGGCGGTTGGAGATGACGTAGCTGACCCCGCTCGGTACCCGCACGTTGTCTTCGAGCACGCGCATCTTGCCGTGCTCGTCCCGGATCAGGTCGATGCCCGAGACCTGGATGCGCACGCCGTTGGCGGAGTGGATGCCGTAGGCCTGTCGATAGAAGTACTGGGACGACGCGATCAGCTGCGCCGGGATCACTCCGTCGCGCACGCAGTTCTGCCGCCCGTACGCGTCATCGAGGAAGGCCTCGAGCGCGCGCACGCGCTGCTTGATGCCCGCCTCGACCTCGGACCACTCGTCGAAGTCGATGATGCGGGGCACGGCATCCAGCGGGAACGGCCGCTCCTCACCCGCGAAGTCGAACGTCACGCCCTGGGCGAGGTACGAACTGGCGAGAGAGTCGGTACGACCCCGCAACTCCTCCTGCGTCATGCGGGCGAGCGCCTGGTAGAGCTCGCGATACGCATCGCGGGACTCGGCGAGCGCACCCGGATGCGCGGGCGAGCCGAACATCTCATCGAACGCCGGAGCGCCGTGGACGCTCTTGCGCGGCGCGAGCGTCGAGCCGTAGCCGTCGAAGAGGTCACCCATGGGTCGAGCCTAGTCCGGGGCGTGTTGCCTGAATGTTTCTTACGGGCCGGTGACGGATGCCGCCACCCGGCCCCGGCGCGGCGGCATCGACGTAGGCTCGGGCGCATGACGAGCGCCCCCACCCTTCCGCGGGCATCGACGACGGCGACATCGCGGCGTCGGAGCCTGCGCGCGGCCGGGGCGGGCGTGGCGGCCGTCGTGCTGGGTGCGGGGCTCGGCGAGCTGACCGCCGCCCTCGTCGCCTCCGAATCCAGCCCGTTCGCGGCCATCGGCGCGTTGATGATCGACGTCGCCCCCTCGTGGGCCAAGGACCTCGCGATCGCGCTCTTCGGCACCGCCGACAAGATCGCCCTGCTGGTGGGCATCGCGATCGTGCTGCTCGTCGCCGCCGCGGGAGCGGGTGTGCTCGAACGATTCCGACCACCGTGGGGCAGGGTCGCCGTGGCCGGAATCGCGGTCTTCGGCGTGATCGCGGCGATGACGCGGGCGAACGCCCCCGCGATGGCCTGGGTTCCCTCGGCGGTGGCGGGAGCAGCATCCGCCCTCGCTCTGGGCATGCTCGTGCGACTCGCGGTGCGGGTGCGCGACTCCCGTGACGCTCCCGACCCGCGCGACGCTCCCGACGCGGGACGGGATGCCGAGGGCTACGCGTCGCGACGCGGCTTCCTGCTCTGGACCCTCGGCACCGCCGCGGCGGGTGCGCTGGCAGCGGCCGGGTCGAGCGCGATCCGGGCGGGGCGGCGCGCGGCCGATGCGGTGCGCGAGGCGATCCGGCTGCCCGCCGCCGCGACGGCCGCCGCGCCGATTCCGGCGGGCGCCGAGCTGGGCATCGAGGGGCTCGCGCCCGTCATCACGCCGAACGAGATCTTCTACCGCATCGACACCGCGCTCATCGTGCCGCAGGTGACCACCGCGGAGTGGGCGCTGCGCATCCACGGCCTCGTCGAGAACGAGGTGAGCATCACGTGGGACGACCTGCTCGCCCTTCCCCTCGAAGAGAGCGTCACGACGCTGACCTGCGTCTCGAACGAGGTGGGCGGCGACCTCATCGGCAACGCGCTATGGCTCGGATACCCGATCCGGGAGCTGCTCGCGCGTGCCGTTCCCCTGCCCGAGGCCGACATGGTGCTCTCGCGCTCGATCGACGGCTTCACGGCATCCACCCCGATCGAGGCCCTCACCGACGATCGCAACGCGATCCTCGCCGTCGGCATGAACGGCGAGCCCCTGCCCGCCGAGCACGGCTTTCCCGTGCGCATGGTCGTCCCGGGCCTGTACGGGTACGTGTCCGCCACCAAGTGGGTGGTCGACCTCGAAGTGACGCGCTTCGACGCCGCGCGGGCGTACTGGACCGATCGCGGCTGGTCGGAGCGGGGGCCCATCAAGCTGCAGTCCCGCATCGACGTGCCGCGGGGCGGGGTGGATGCCGGGGCCACCGTCATCGCGGGTGTCGCCTGGCAGCAGCACGTCGGGGTGTCGGGTGTCGAGGTGCAGATCGATGACGGCGCCTGGCAGCCGGCCACGCTCGCGAGCGCCATCTCGGACGACACCTGGGTGCAGTGGAGCGTGCCGTGGGAGGCCGAGTCCGGCGACCACACCATCCGCTGCCGCGCGACGAACGCCGATGGCGAGACGCAGACCGAGGCCCGCGTGGGCGTGATCCCCGACGGAGCGACGGGCTGGCACGAGATCCGCGTGTCGGTGCGCTGACCTCAGCCGGCGAGCACGACCCGCAGCTGCTCGAGGGCCCAGTCCAGTTCGGTCGCGCGCACCACGAGCGGCGGCGCGATGCGGATGGTCTGCCCGTGCGTGTCTTTCACCAGGACGCCCCGCGCGAGCAGGCGCTCCGCGACCTCGCGACCCGTGCCGCGTGACGGATCGATGTCGACCCCTGCCCACAGCCCCGCGACGCGCACACCGGTGACGCCGTGGCCGATGAGATCCTGCAGCCGCGCCTCGAGGTGCTCGCCGAGCGCCGCGGCCCGCGCCTGGAACTCTCCCGACGCGAGCATCTCGACCACCTGCAGCCCCACGGCGGCGGCCAGCGGGTTGCCCCCGAACGTCGAGCCGTGCTCACCCGGGCGGATCACGCCGAGCACGTCGGCATCGGCGACGACGGCCGACAGGGGCAGGATGCCGCCACCGAGCGCTTTGCCGAGCAGGTACATGTCGGGGACGACCTCTTCACGGTCGCACGCGAACGTCGTGCCGACGCGGCCGAGGCCGGACTGGATCTCGTCGGCGATCATCAGCACGCCCCGCTCGCGGGTGATCTCGCGGACCGCACGCAGGTAGCCCTCCGGCGGGACGATGACGCCGGCCTCGCCCTGGACGGGCTCGATCAGAACCGCCGCGGTGTTCTCGTCGATCGCGCCCGCGAGCGCGGCAGCGTCGCCGAACGGCACGTGCACGAACCCCGGAGCGAAGGGGCCGAAGCCCTCGCGCGCCTGATCGTCGTCGCTGAAGCCGACGATCGTCGTCGTGCGCCCGTGGAAGTTGCCGTGCGCGACGACGATGGTGGCGGCATCCGGGGCGATGCCTTTGACGCGGTAGCCCCACGCCCGTGCGACCTTGATCCCGGTCTCGACGGCCTCGGCGCCCGTGTTCATCGGCAGAACCATGTCTTTGCCCGCGAGCTCCGCGAGGGCCGCAGCGAATGCTCCGAGCCGGTCGTTGTGGTACGCGCGGCTCGTGAGGGTGAGCCGGTCGAGCTGCTCGCGCGCGGCGGCGAGGATCGCCGGGTGGCCGTGCCCGAAGTTGAGCGCCGAGTAGGCCGAGAGCAGGTCGAGGTAGCGCTTGCCCTCGACATCCGTCACCCACGACCCTTCTCCGCGGGTGATGACCACCGGCAGGGGGTGATAGTTGTGGGCCAGGTGGGCCGCTTCGTGCGCGATGATGCCGGCGGTCTGACCGCCGATCTGGGAATCCAGCACGGGTGCGCTCATCGGGAGCCTCCTCGCAGTTCGAGCGTGCAGCACTTGATGCCGCCGCCGCCGAGCAGCAGCTCGGACAGATCGATCAGGACGGGTGTGTAGCCGCGTTCGCGCAGCTGCGCCTCGAAACCGGTCGCGCGGGGCGAGATCAGCACGTGACGGCCGTCGCTCGCGGAGTTGAGCCCGAAGACGTCGCCGTCGGCCTCGGCCACCTGGATCGCGTCGGGGTAGCGCTCGGCGAGCACGGCGCGGCTCGGCGCATCGAACGCGTGCGGCAGGTAGGCGATGTTGGCGCGCAGGGCGCCACCCCGGGCCGTACCCTCGACGGGATCGAGCACGGCGATCGCGGTGTCGAGGTGGTAGAAGCGCGGGTCGATGAGGGTCAGGCTCACCACCTCGCGACCGAATACGTCGCCGACCTCGCGGTGGCTGTCGCCCGTGGACCGGAAGCCCGTGCCCGCGAGGATCGTGTCGCCCACGAGCAGGAAGTCTCCCTCACCCTCGTTCACCTCGCGCGCCTCGGCGAGCTCGAAACCGTTCGCGGCGAACCAGGTGTTGAAGTGCGTGGCCTCGGGCGCGCGCTGGGCGAAGCGGAACTTCGCACCGTAGGCGACGCCGTCGATGACGAAGCCGCCGTTGGCTGTGTAGACCATGTCGGGCAGGCCGGGCACGGGATCGATCAGCTCGACCTCGTGTCCGAGCGAGACGTAGGTGTCGTACAGGGTCTGCCACTGCCGCAGCGCGGTGGCGGTGTCGGTGGGCAGCGCGGGCTGCATCCAGGGGTTGATCGTGTAGCTGACCGTGAAGTGCTCGGGCCGGCACATCAGGTACCGGCGGCGGTGGGCGGTGCGGCCGCCGGGTGCGGTGTCGGCGGCGGCGGATGCTGCGGCTGCGGTGGATACGGCGGTTTCGGCCGCTGCGGGTGCGGTGTGCGTCGACATCTGTCGCTCCTTCGTCGAGGTGCGGCGGACGCTGTCCTGAGGCTCGGCGGCCCTTCGACTCGGCTCCGGGGAATCGCGAGGAAAGGTCACTCGAGCACGCCGAGGCCATTATCCCACGACACCCGCCGAGGCGCGGCGAGCGCCGTCACGGCAGCACGACGACCTTGCCGACGGTGTGGCGCGCGTCGACGTGCGCGAGCGCGGCGCCGGCGTCGGCGAGCGGGAACGTCCGCTCGATCACCGGGCGCAGCGCGCCCGATGCGACGAGCCGCAGCAGCTCTGCGGTGATCTCGGTCTTGGGCGTCGCAGCGAGGGGCCGGATCCGCGGGCCGGGGGTGAGGGAGAGCACGCCGGCGCGCAGCATGCGCCCCACCGGGCCGAGCACGCGGCCACCCTCGCCCGAGACGAGCACGACGCTTCCGCCCGGTGCGACGAGTCGCCGCAGCGTCCGCAGCGGGGCCGCGCCGACGATGTCGATGACCGTGTCGAAGGATGCCGGGGACAGCTCCCGCGACTGGGTCGCGACGTCGACCCGCGCGTAGTCGAGGGTGCGCGCGGCACCGAGATCGGCGACGAGACGCTCGTTCCGCGCGCCGCAGATGGCCCAGACCTCCGCGCCGCGCAGAGCAGCGAGCTGCACCGTGTGGGTGCCGACGCCCCCGCTCGCGCCGATGATGAGCACCCGCTTGTCGGGTCCCGCCGCGGGGCCCGCGAGATCGAGCGCCTGCCACGCCGTTCCCGCTGAGACGGGGACGGCCGCGGCAACGCCGGCGGCGACCGCTTCCGGCCGGCGCACGACACGCGCCGCCGGGGCGACCGTGTACTCGGCGAGCCCTCCTCCGGGCAGTTCGCCGACCACCTCGTCGCCGGGAGCGAGCCCCCGGACTCCGGCGCCGACCGCGACGACGGTGCCTGCGACATCCATCCCCCGCGTCGCCCGGCGCGGACGGCGCAGACCGAAGAAGGCCCGCACGAGCAGGGGCTCCCCGTGCATGATGTGCACGTCGCCCGCGTGCAGCGCGGTCGCGTGCACCCGCAGCAGCGCCTCGCCGGGGCCGGGCGTCGGGACCGGCACCTGCGCGCGGTGGACCGAAGACGCGTCACCGTATCGGCGCTGCACCCACGCCGTCATCGTCGCCGGAAGCGCCGCGGCGGCAGCATCCGTCCTCTGTTCGTTCGGGTGCTCGGCGGTCATGGCTGCTCCTCGGCGGTCGGGTAGTGGAAGACGTCCTCGACACGCACCCCGAAGACATGGGCGATCTGGAACGCGAGCTCGAGCGAGGGCGAGTACCGTCCCTGCTCGATCGCGATGACGGTCTGCCGCGTCACGCCGATGCGGCGGGCCAGGTCGGCCTGTGTCACCTCGCGCGCACCCCGCAGCTCGCGGATCGTGTTGGTGACTCTGGTGGGCTTGACCATCACGGCATCCCGCGGCGGTAGAGCACGACGGTGGCGATGCCCCCGACGAGGGCCGAGAGTCCGAACCCGAAGAAGATCGTGTTCGCGATCCAGAACCAGTCCGCCTCGAGCGCGCACAGCACGATCGCGCCGAGACCGCCCATGGCGGTGAACGCCTGACCGACACGGTCGCCGATCCGACCGATCTCGCGGTCGCGGACGTCCGTTCGCGAGGCCTCCGGGTCGCGCATGCCGGCGACGATCCCCCACAGGATGGTGAGGATGATCACCGCGATGATCGAGACGCCGATCGTCCAGAGCATGATCGGCACCCAGTCGACGCGCTCGAGCGATCCGCCGTCCGCCTGCTGCAGGACGACGACGATGTAGACGGTGAAGGCCGCGATCGTGACGATCAGGCCCGACCAGGTGTTGCGTTCGACGTACCCCACGACGACCTCCCAATGTCAGGAATGTTTGACATTCGGAGGCTACGCCCACGGATGCTGCGTGTCAAGAATTCTTTACACGCAGCATCCGTGGGACGGCGATCACCCCAGCGCGATCGCCGTCCACGACACCGGCGGAAGCGAGACGGTCAACCGCCCCTCCGAGAGCCGGATGCTGTCATTCGGGCGCGGCGCGACACGCTCGCGGTCGTCGAGGGTGTTCTTGGCGTACACGTCGTCGTCGGCGAGGGTGTGCGATTCGAGCACACCCACCCCGCCGAGCGCCGCGACGTCGACCGTCACGTCGATCGCCTCGGTCCGACTGCGGTTGACGAGGAACACGGCCGCGCGCCCCGACTCGGCGTCGTGCGTGGCCACCGCGTCGATCAGCGGAACCTCGCCGTACTGCTCGGTGCTGTAGGTGGGCGCGTCGAGCTTGAGCTGGAGAGCCTTGCCGACCGCCAGACGCGAGGTGATCGCGAAGGGGAAGAACGTCGTCTGCCGCCACGCCGGCCCGCCGGGTTCGGTCATGATCGGAGCGATGACGTTCACGAGCTGTGCGAGGGACGCGCTGGCGACGCGATCGGCGTGCTTGAGCAGCGAGATCATCAGATTGCCGAAGACGACGGCGTCGGCGACCGAGTACACATCCTCCAGCAGCCGCGGGGCGACCGGCCAGTTGGCGATGCCCTCGATCTTGTCGACGCCGTGGTAGCGCTCGATGTACCAGACGTTCCACTCGTCGAACGAGATGTCGATGCGCTTGCCGCTGCCGCGCACCGACCGGACGTGATCCGCCGTGGCCACGACGGTCTCGATGAAGCCGTCCATGTCGACCGCCGAGGCGAGGAAGCTGTCGAGGTCGCCGTTCTTCTCCTCGTAGTAGGCGTGGCACGAGATCATGTCGACGTCGTCGTAGGTGTGCGAGAGCACCACGCGCTCCCACTCGCCGAACGTCGGCATGTGGGCGCTGGAGGATCCGCACACGACGAGCTCGATGGAGGGATCGAGCTGCCGCATCGCCTTCGCGGTCTGCGACGCGATCTTGCCGTAGTCGTCGGCAGAACGATGGCCGAGCTGCCACGGACCGTCCATCTCGTTGCCGAGGCACCACACGCGCACGTCGAACGGCTCCGCACGGCCGTTCTCGGCGCGCCGGGCCGACAGCTCGGTGCCGCCGGGCAGATTGGCGTATTCGAGCAGATCGATCGCCTCGAGTGTGCCGCGCGTGCCGAGGTTGACCGCCATCATCATGTCGCTGCCGACCTTGTCGAGCCACGACGAGAACTCGTGCATGCCGACCTCGTTCGTCTCGGTGGAGTGCCACGCGAGGTCGAGTCTGCGCGGCCGCTTCTCGCGCGGCCCCACGCTGTCCTCCCAGCGGAACCCCGAGACGAAGTTGCCGCCCGGGTACC